>JAFAFP010000198.1 GCA_023423415.1 Pseudomonadota bacterium
GGTCAGCACCGAGCTGACGGCCGTGGACGACCGCAGGAACAGGAAGCGCAGTGACAGGAAGCTGCTCATTGATGCTTGCCGGAAGCCAGCAGCGTGCTGACGGTCTTCGCGAAATGCGCGGGCGACAGGTATTCGGCGATATCCTTCGCTGCTCTTGCGCCCATGCGCTGACGCAGATCCGGATCGTCGGCGAGACGCGCCAGCCAACCCGCCGCGGCGTCGACATCCGGATCAGCCCATTGCTGGTTTCTTGTATCGAATGCGTTGTCGCGATCCTCAACCGGAATGAGCTTGTAAGGCAGAAGCGCCGAATTCTGCTCATTCATGAAGTCGAGATTGCCGGACCATCCGGTCGCGATCACCGGCTTGCCGAGGCGCATGGCCTCGGCACAAATCAGGCCGAAGCCTTCCGATCGGTGTGTCGAGATAACGATGTCGGACAGGGCCATGAGGCCGGCCATGTCTTTCGACGACAGCGTGCGTTCGATGACGTGGATATTCGCCGCCCCGGCGATTGCTGCGTTCAATTCCTGCCGGGCCAAGGGCACGTTGCCCGGATCGCTCATCTTGATGACGAGGATTCGATCGCTGCGATCGCCAAAGGCGCGCCGGAACGCTTTGATCGCCGCGACCGGAGTCTTGCGGGCGAAGTTCGATCCGATATGGAACGAGTTGAGGACGATCAGCGCGTCGTCGGCAAGGCCCAGATCCTGGCGGCGCAAGGTCGGCGCTTCAATCTCGGGCAGGGGATGGGGCACGACATGCACCGGCAAGTTCGTGGCGGCGGCGATGGCAGCCTGCGTGAAGCGGCTCGGAACCCAGATTTCATGCACGAATGACAGCGCCGGCTTCCATGCATCGGACAGCCGCGGCAGCTCCCACGCCCAGTAACCGATGATGCGCCGTCCGGCGATCTGACGCCGCCCGAGCATGCACATGGCGTACGGCATGTAGGGCCCGTTGATATGCACGATGAGACTTCCGCCGGTGCCGGGCTCCAACGGACGGGTCTCGATGGCTCCGGGCAGATCGTTCTGCGCGAAGGCCGCGCTCAGATCGTATGCGGTTGGTTGCAGTCCGGATGCCTCAAGCGCGCGATAGCCAAGCCTTGCGCCCTCGCCGAGGCCACTGGCCGAACTGAACCATCCGGCGATGCCGATCGGCATGCCGCCTTGTGGATTGCGCGGGGGACGCGGCGCGATGACCGGCGTCACCTTCTCGAAAAATCGCAGGCGCCAAGAATGCGGGATTTTGCGCCATGCGCGGTGAGCGAAAGATTTGTTCATGCAAGCTGCCGCTTGGAGCCGCGCGACGCCGCGACCAGCCCCCAGATAATCCCGAGCAACAGGAAGAAATGCCGCCAATGGTCGGTATCGATAATGATGCCTTCGCCGACAGCGCCAACGAAAGTTGCATAAACCGCGATCAGATAAGGCTGCCACGGAGTCCGCTCCATGACGGCGCCGAGACCGGCAATCAGCGTCAGCGCGATGAGCGCCACATAAGCGAGTCCGCCGAGCCAGCCATAAACAAGGAACGCTTGCTGGTACACGTTGTGTTGCTGAACGCCGTAGATGGAGCTGAAAGCAAATGGACCCATCCCGAACGGGTGGTTCAGGATCTCGGTTACGGCTAAAAACTGCATTGTGAACCGACCGCCACTGCCGACATCGTAGGTCTGAACGACCTGTGCCCGCTGCTTAAACATCTCGTCGATTGCGTCAAACGACAATGCGGCTGCCACTGCGATAGCGAGAAGAGCAATGCTGACAGCACCGAGCGTAATGAACCGGAGGCGAGTACGATGGTTCTCCGCCGTCACGATCATCAGTCCGAGCATGATGACGCCCGAAAGTACGAAATGAATCCAGGCGCCGCGTGAGAAGCTCAGGAAGAACCCGAGCAGAATGAAAAGAAGTGCTGCGGTCGTGAGGAGGCGAACGCCCCGTGATAGCAGAGATTGCAGCAGGAACAGGATCGGCAAGATCAGAAAGGGGCCGTAGACGTTCGGATCCTTGAAAGTACCGCTTGCGCGGCCAGTGGGGGCGAACAGTTCGCTAAATCCCGCGGTAAATTTGAAGTATCCGATGATGCCGGCCGCTGCGGCCACCATTGCGGCGATGATGTAAGCCGCACGCGTGATGCGTAAGCGCCGCACGCTGTCGCTGGAAAAGAGGCACGCGAAAATGACCGCCGACACCGACATGAAGAGCGTGATGATGACAAACCTGCCTGTCAGGTCCCTATCGGCGACCCTGAAATAGGCAATCACACCGCCGATATTCCACAGCAGCAGCAGCCAGATCATCGGGAGCAATTCGCGCCGGATTGGGACGCCTGCTATCAGACAGGCGAAGGCCAGTGGAACCACAGCGAACTCATACGGCGATGGTTCGATGAAAACAAAGCCGCTGATGAGAATGATGACGAAAAGGCAGATTTCGAGAATTTGCCTCGCAATGCGCGGCACTGGCCGCATCGGCAGGCGGCCAACTGTTGAACGCGCCGGGTTGCTCGCGGGCACCATAGGTGGTACCGCGATCCGACTTGCCTGGTCGAGCGTGATCAATACGCGTTCTCGCTCTTCAGCAGCGCGAATGGAGTCATCGCGACGATGTAGAGGTCGAACAGCACCGACCAGTTTTCGATGTAATAGAGGTCGTATTCGACGCGCTTCTGGATCTTTTCCTGCGTGTCGGTTTCGCCGCGCCAGCCGTTGATCTGTGCCCACCCGGTGACGCCTGGCTTGACGCGATGGCGGGCGAAGTAGCCGTCGACTGCCTCGTCATAGAGCCGCGCGGCAGCTTTTGCGTTGACGGCATGAGGGCGGGGGCCGACCAGCGAGAGGTTGCCCTTGAACACCACGTTGAACAGCTGCGGCAATTCGTCGATGCTCGCCTTGCGGATGAAGCGGCCGACGCGGGTGACACGTGGATCGCCCTTCGTGACGAGCTTCGACGCCGTCGCATCGCATTGATCGACGTACATTGACCGGAACTTGTAGACTTCAATTAGGTCGTTGTTGAAGCCATAGCGCTTCTGCTTGAACAGCACGGGTCCCCGGCTGTCGATCTTGATAGCCAACGCGACAATCGCCATGACAGGAAGAAGGGCGATCAACAGAAGGCCCCCGACGATTTTGTCGAACAGCCATTTCATCACCACGTCCCAGTCGGCGATAGGACGATCGAACACATCGAGCACCGGCACTTCGCCGATATAGGAATAGGAGCGGGGGCGGAACCGCAGCCGGTTGGAATGCGCCGACAACCGGATATCGACCGGCAACACCCACAGCTTCCTCAGCATCTGCAGCAGCCGGCTTTCTGCGCTGATCGGCAGCGAGAACACCACGAGGTCAACGCGCGTGCGGCGCGCGAATTCGACGAAGTCATCGACAGTCCCAAGCTTGGGCAATCCACCACAAGAACTTGGCGAACGGTCGTCGTTGCGATCATCGAAAACGCCGATGATGCGCACATCGCTATCAAGTTGCTGATTCAGGGCGCCGATGAGGCTCTCGCCGGCATTGCCGCCGCCGACAATCACGGCGCGGCGTGTTAGCCGCCCGTCTCGCATCCAGCGGCGGACGAGAACGAAGATAACCGCTCGTCCGGCGACGAGCGCCATTGCACTGATGCCCCAGAAGGCAAGCAGCCACACGCGGGAGAAACGCTGGTCGAGCTTGAAGAAGAAGGACAGCGTGACGGCGAACAAAAAGACGATAGACAGGGCCGCCAGCATCCGCGCCATTTGGGGGATCGGCTGCCGGAAGGCGTGGATCTGATAGATATCGACCGCCTGGAAGGCGATGATCGACAGTCCCGCGATCAGCGCGATGGCGGCAATATAGAGCCAGCTGATACCCTCAGCCGGCACGACATAGATCATGTAAACGAGTGCGCCGACAAACGCGATCAGGACGCTTTCGATCACCCTGACTATGCCAGCGACCACAATCGGCGAATAAGCCGATCGTGTTGCCACAGCTGCCGCTGCCAATGCAGCAGCAGACAACTCTCTGGGCGCACGCCGACGCGCATCCTGACTGCCAATAGCAGAGGTCGCAGCAGCGGACGCGCCCAACATCTTGCGAGCGTCCCACTCAACCATTTACGCCGTCCCACGGACCGTCGGGCCATGAAGGCTCGCGATCCTTATTTTGATGGCGCAGTCTTATCGGAAAAGATTCAACAAAAGCTTATTTTCTTTTTAGCTTTTGCGTGCGGCCAGCGCTGCCCGATATGAGTCGATTCCGCCATCGACCATGTCATCGAGGGAAAAAGTGGCGCGTATTCGCTCGCGCAACAAGCGGGCAGCGACATTTGTTGTTTCGGGATGGTTAACGGCATCGGCCAAAGCGCTTTCAAGCGCCTCGCGATCGTCGACCGGTATGAGCCGCTCTGCAAACGGCCCGAACATGTCCGGGATGCCGCCGGCTTTTGTGGCAATCAGCGGCTTGCCGGCTGCGGCGGCTTCGAGAACGATATAAGGAAAGGACTCCATGCGCGAAGGCACGACCATCACGCGGCCGGTTGCGAACGCCTCACGCGCCGGTATCGGAGGGAGGAAGCGTACGATATCGTCAAGGCCCGCGTCCCGCGCCTGACGTTGCAGCTCCACTCGAGCCCCGCCGGCGCCAACAATCGTCGCAGACAAGGCAACGCCCTTCGCACGTAGCGCCGCGATTGCAGACAGCAGGACATCGACACCCTTCAGACGACGCAGTTCGCCGATGTAAAGCAGATCCGTCGCATCAACGTTTGGAGGGACCTCGACAAACTCATCTTCAGCGACGCCGTTCGGCACGATACGAGCGACGGCCCCCGGTCGCCCCACTTTCTCTCGATAAAGGCGTTCAATGAATGCGCTCTCGAACAGAAACAGATCGGTGCGGCTTTTCAGGATTTTCTCGAGGGTCAGATAGAAGCGGCCGGTAAGACTATTCGTTTTGAACAGGAGACTGCCGCCATGCGGCGTATAGGCCCGAACCGGGCCGTCCGCGCCGACTGCAAGTCTGGCATAGGCGGCGCCTTTGGCGCCGTGGCCGTGGATGATGTCGGGTGTCGTTTTCTTCGCATGCTGCGCCACTTGCCGGGTCGCGAAATAGTCGCCGATCGCCAGCTGCCGCCCCATCGGAAAACGCAACAATCCGAGCGACAAAGCGGGGGAGAGACCCTCAAGGATCGTGGCCGCCCGCGTTCCGCCTGTGGAAGCATCACAGACAATGCCGACCTGGTGTCCACGCGCCACTTGGCCGCGCACGACGTCGATGACGTGGCGAAACAGTCCGCCGACCGGCGAACGGAGCACGTGCAGAATTCGTAGCGGCGTTTCTGGCCGGCTCATGGTCTGGGACTGCCACGCATCGATTAATATGTATTAATACCGCGATGTTTAAGAAAGTTTTTCCGTCAGAACTTTGCGCTATTCGCCGCACCCCGCAGCAACGTTAACGCGACGGCAACCATGTTGGGACGAAATGGTTGCGTGAGTTGTGGTGGAGTCGGTGATGCAGTCGGTTCGGTCCTTCAATGGTGACGTTGGCGTTCACACGTCTGTTGCCGATGGCGAGCTTGACCTTCGGTCCCTCGGTGTGGCGCTCTGGCGCAGGAAATGGCTGATCCTTCTACCAACGTTGGTCGTCGCACTGCTGACAACTTACATCGTCAATTCCATTACCCCGCTCTATCGCTCCGAGGCCAAGATCATGGTGGAGGGACGCGAGAGCGTATTCCTGCGGCCCGAGGCGGAAAAATCGGTTGAACGCGCGGCCGCGGACCAGGAAGCTATCACGACACAAGTTCAAGTCTTGCAATCGCGTGATATCGCCCGACAGGTGATCCGCGAACTGAAGCTTGCCGAGGGCCCGGGCTTCAATCCCGGCGCGTCTGGAACCTCGCGGTTTGGTATGCTTCTCTCGGCATTCGGTATCGGCCGGGATCAGCGCAAAGTCACGCCTGAAGAGCGCGCGATGGATGCGTATTTTTCACGTTTGTCGGTCTCGGCGATTGATCGCTCTCGGGTCATCATTGTCGAATTCCAGGCGGCCGATCCTGAATTGGCTGCGCGTGTCGTGAACGCCATCGTCGATGCCTATTTGCGTCAAACGCAGATCGCCAAACAAGAGCAGATCCGCAACGCCAGCGCCTATCTCGCAACCGAGATCGAACAGTTGCGCAAGACCGTGCAAGAGGCTGAATCGAAGGTCGAGGATTTCAGGGCGAAGTCGAATTTATTCCTCGGATCGAACTCTACCAGTCTTGGCACCCAGCAGCTCGGTGAGCTGACCACGCAGCTTGCGGCAGCACGGGCGCAGAAGGCCGACCTGGAATCGCGATCGCGCCTTATTCGCGACATGCTGAAGACTGGAAAAGAGGTCGAGTCCGCCGATATCGTCAATTCCGATCTTCTGAAGCGACTGGTTGAACAGCGTGTGCTGTTGCGTGCCCAATTGGCGGAACAATCCTCGACATTGCTTGAGCGGCATCCCCGCATTCAGGAACTGAATGCGCAGATCAACGCGCTCGATGTCCAAATGCGTGGAGAGCTGCAGCGTCTCGTGCTCTCGCTCGAGAACGATACCCGCATTGCGAATGCTCGAATCGAGGCGACCAACGATGCCATCGATCGCCTGAAAAAGCAGATCAGCGGCACCTCGCCACAGGACGTCCAATTGCGCGCGCTCGAGCGCGAAGCCAAAGCTCAGCGCGATCTGCTCGAATCCTATCTGGCGCGCTATCGGGAAGCCACGGCGCGCGAGAATATCGACTCAACGCCGGCCGAAGCACGGGTGATTTCGCGGGCTACGGTTTCCAACGTGCCGGCGTTCCCGAAAAAGTTGCCGATCATCATGATCGCAACACTGGCGACCGCATTCTTGGCCGCGGCCTTTGTGCTTGCCAGCGAGATTCTGAAACAGGGCGGCCCGCGTGCCGTCTCGGCATCTTTTTCAGAAGTGAGCAAAAACGATTCAACCGCGCCGCGTCGCTCAATCTTTTCGATCCTGAAACGAAAGCACACACAGACTCCGGTCCTGGCGAGCGAGCCTGTGCTGGAGCCTGAGCCGGGACGCGTTATCGCTGCTCGGCCGATCGAGGACTTGGTGAAAGCTGTCGACGAGCAGGGCGAAAGCGGAGCAGGGCGGGTTACCGTGATCGGCGCGGGGCGCAATGTCGGCACCACTTACACCGCGATCGCATTCGCACGTGCGCTCGCCACAGAGGGGGATCGCGTCGTTCTTGCAGATCTCGCTCTGCACGCACCCAATCTGTCGGTTCTGTCGACCGATCCCGGCGCTCCCGGTTTTGCGGAACTCGTGCGCGGCACCGCGTCGTTCGGGGACATCATCACGCGCGACAAATTCTCTAGGGTCCATCTGGTCGCTGCCGGCAACGTCGCCGGCGATGCGGCCGCCATTCTAACCTCGCCGCGTTTGATCATCACCTTGGAAGCGCTGGCGCAGGCCTATGACCATGTTGTGATCGATGGCGGCGCCTTGGCGGAGGCTGTGCCGGAGTTCTTTGCGCGCATGGCGCCATGCGCTGTGTTGGTTGCTACCGATATCGACAATACAGCGACCAAAGCAGCGCGCGATCAACTCGTTGCCGCGGGCTTTGCCGGAGTCGTGTTATGGCTTGGTACGCCTTCGCAGAGTGCGTCGCCGCAGCCAGCCGCAGCCTAATCGGCTTCGGCTGCGGCACCGTTTTTGCGAGCCCCAAGCATTGCCCGCATGTTGTGAGCCACACGCCAGAGATTTGGGTTTCTCTTGATAAAGCTCTTCGTGCGGCGAATGGCGCGAAGCATTGGCGCTGCGAAATAACCCCGCAATGACAGCGGCAAAACGCTGTCGTAAATCAGTTCAATGTCCTTGCAGAAGAATGTTTTATAGCGCGCTTCGCCAGGGCCGATATCGAAAGAGCGAAATCCGCGCGTTGCGCAATCGGCAATCAGATGTTGCAGCAGGATCAATCCGGGACTGAAGCGGGAATTGTCGGATGCCGTGTGCGAGTTGAACATCGAGGTGAACCGCTGCCCGTCATGAATGCCGGAAAAAAGCGCCAGCATGTCGCCCTCGCATTCCAGCGCGTGCAGTTCGATAACGGGCTCACCGCGATCGAGGCCGGCGTGACAAGCCGCACGAATGAAGCTTTCGACACCTGACTGCGCAAAAACGTTCTCAATACCCAGCGAGCGGAGTTTTGCGTCCTTCTGCTGAAAGAAGAAATTCAGTTGGCGGTCAACGTCTTCGGGTGTCGACGCGAGTCGGTAGCGATACCCCTTCAGTTTGGCGAGTTTGCGCTCCTTGTTGCGAAGGCGGCCGCGCATCGTATTTGAAATCTGCTGTTCGATGACGGCAGGTCCATTCGTGCCGATGTTGAGAACGAAATTGTCCTCATTCGATCGCTGATGAGGCAGCGTCATGAAGGGGTTACGTGCGCTATCCCAAAGGGCCGGCTGATTGTGAAGCTCCAGCACGTCGAGGCCTGGCCGTTGACGTGAAATCTGCGCCAGTACGTCACGCATATCGGCGGCGGTGAATCTGTCCGCTGCATCGCGCCGCCATAGCGGCATGTTCAACGTGGCATGCTTGCCACCGAAGAAGGAGGCGACCCGCAATGGACCGATGCGCTGAACGACCAATGGCCAAATGAAAAACGCAGAGCCGGACCGGTCGCTGCCGACGACGATCGCGGGCTCTTCACCGAGTGGAGCACTGACATGCTTATGCCAAAGTCTGATCCACTCGTATCCCTGATAGGGGGAGCCTACGGAATCCGTCGCCGCGAGAGCCCGCCACAGCGGTTCTACGACATCAAGATCGCGATGAACCACGACCTCGATGCCGGTCTGCGCCGATGAGGATGCTCGGGCCGGAGGCGAATTGGTGCCAGCTTCGCGAAAGGCGACATTCATAACTGGTTTCCATTGAAGAGGCGCAAGCTGGCAGGGATTTATCAATAAAGCGTTGGCAAGATCACACCTTGTTTATGGCGACAGCACATTTTGGCCGCTATTCGGACACGGTCGAGCCGCGAATTTGACGATGTTCGTGGTGGTGTTGCGCATTCGGGCCGACCCACCAACGGGATGTTGCTGACGTGAGCGACCTCAAGCAAACCATCATTCGTGCGGGGCTCGAGACGCTCTATTTCAGCGGCGCAGATGTCGCGTTGAGTCCTTTTGTCCGTGGAATTGGCGTGATCCTCACCCTGCATCACGTCAAGCCCGCGCGGAATGACCCGTTTCAGCCCAACCGATTGCTTGAGGTGGCGCCGGGATTTTTCGCGGCCGTTGTCGAAAAACTGCGGCGATCCGGAATCGATATCGTATCGCTTGACGAAATGCACAGGCGGCTGGTCGAGAGGGATTTCGAGCGGCGGTTTGTTTGCCTGACGTTCGACGATGCTTATCGCGACGTCATGCAGTGGGCCTATCCGGCGCTGAAGAAACACGATGTGCCTTTCGCACTCTATGTCCCGACGGCCTTCCCGGATCGGATCGGTGAGCTCTGGTGGGTGGTGCTGGAGCGTGTTGTTGCCGGTAACGATCGCATCGAACTCTATATCGATGGACAGGAGAAGCGGTTCGACTGCGCAACTCTTTCGGACAAGAAACACACCTACGAACAGCTTTACTGGTGGCTGCGCAGCCTCAAGACTGATGACGAGCTTCGCGCTGCGATCCGTGATCTCAGCGCGCGCTACGGCGTCGATATGACAGCCATGTGCGACGAATTGTGCATGAGCTGGGAAGACATTGCGGAGTTGTCGCGCGATCCGTTGGTGACCATTGGGGCGCATACGGTCAATCATCCAATGCTGGGCAGGACCACCGACCGTGTGGCGCGTTCGGAAATGGAAATGAGCCGGGCGGTGATCGAATCCGCCATCGGCATCCAGCCTGAACATTTCGCCTATCCCGTCGGCGATCTGGCTTCGGCCGGTCCCCGGGAATTCGCCATCGCCAAAGATCTTGGCTTCAAGACCGCGGTCACGACGCAGCCAAGCGTGTTGTTCCCGGAACACCGGAACCACCTGATGTCGTTGCCGCGCATATCGCTCAATGGGGAATACCAGCAGTTGCGCTATTTGCGCGTGCTGATGTCGGGCACGGCGACGGCCATATGGAGTGGTTTCCGTCGCCTGAAGCCGGCGGCTTAGGCTTTTCTTCCGCCTTCCATCCATTTGATCAACGGCATGGCGGGCAAAACCCAGCCCATGCCGGCGACAACATAGAAAATCCAGGCGGCAGCGCTGTTCGGGCTGGCGAAAACGAACTGCGCGACGGCCATAGCCAGCAGCGCCCAGCCGGCCACGAGGACCAGCAGGCCGATGGCGCCGATCAGCTTTCGGATTCGAATAGACATGCAGCTCTGTGAGTTGTGACGATAGGGCCGCTGCGTATATGGTCCCCGCGCAATCGGCAAGATCACACGAAAAGAATGCATCTCGGCAAATGTCGAGTTGGAGAGATATGTCACACGAGTTCGAAAATTCGCGCCTTTCCATCATCCGGATTTGGCTCCTGATCGTCGCAGCCCTGGTGGTTGGAACCCTCATTGTCGGTGGGGCGACGCGGCTGACGGAATCGGGTTTGTCGATTGTTGAGTGGAAACCGGTGACGGGCGTGTTGCCGCCGCTGACAGATGCGCAATGGGCGGCCGAGTTCGACAAGTACAAGCAGATCCCGCAATACCAACAGGTCAATCGCGGGATGTCTCTGTCCGAATTCAAGACCATTTTCTGGTGGGAATGGGCGCACCGGCAACTGGGGCGTGCTATCGGCGCGGTCTTTCTTTTGCCGTTCCTGTTTTTCCTGTGGCGCGGATGGGTTGGTCCGGGTTTGCGTGGCCGGCTGTGGCTGCTGTTCTTTCTGGGTGGCGCGCAGGGCGCGGTCGGATGGTGGATGGTGTCGTCCGGTCTCGCGGAGCGGGTCAGCGTTTCGCAATACCGGCTCGCCTTTCACATGACGCTGGCCTGCGTGATCTATGTCGCCATTGTCTGGACGATCACGCGGCTCAAGCCTTCGGAGCCCATCGTCGCACCGTCACGCCTGCGTACCAGCGCAGCGATCCTGCTCGTGCTGACTCTTTTCCAGGTTTATCTGGGTGCTTTGGTGGCCGGCCTCGACGCCGGGATGATCTACAACACATGGCCTCAGATCGACGGTGCACTCATTCCGTCGACGGATCGGCTGTTGTTTGAAACGCCGCTCTGGCGCAATCTGTTCGAGAATACGCTGACGGTGCAGTTCAATCACCGTATGATGGCCTATCTATTACTCGCCTATGGCTTATGGCACGCCATCGAGGTCACACGCGGCACGAAGGATCGTGTTGCGAAGGGACTCGCACACGCATTCGCGTCCCTGCTTGTGGTGCAGGCTGCGATCGGCATTTTCACGCTGCTTCTGGTCGTGCCGATGTCACTGGCGCTGCTGCACCAGGCGGTGGCGATCGTGTTGCTCACCATCGCCACCGTTCACGCTTCAAGGCTTCTAAATAAAGGTGTGCCGACGGTCGTGACGACGTCGGCACAACCGGCTTAGCCCGCCAGCGCCTGATCCAGGTCAGCGATGATGTCGTCCTTGTCCTCGAGGCCGATCGACAGTCGGACGACGTCGGGACCCGCCCCGGCCTGAACCTTCTGCGCATCGGTCAATTGTCGGTGCGTGGTCGAGGCCGGATGGATGATGAGCGAGCGCGTGTCGCCGATATTGGCGAGATGCGAGAACAGCTTCACATTCGAAACGAGCTTCACACCGGCCTCGTAACCGCCCTTGAGGCCGAAGGTGAACACCGCGCCTGCGCCCTTGGGACAATATTTCTGCGCCAGTGAATGATATTTGTCGCTCGTCAGACCCGGATAGCTGACCCAGGCAACATTCGGATGCTTTGAGAGCCACTCGGCCACGGCCATGGCGTTGTCGCTGTGGCGTTGCATGCGCAGCGGGAGTGTTTCAACGCCTGTCAAAATCAGGAAGGCGTTAAACGGCGATAAAGCCGGCCCCATGTCGCGCAGACCGAGTACGCGGCAGGCGATCGCGAAAGCGAAATTGCCGAAGGTCTCATGCAACACGATGCCCTGATATTCCGGACGCGGCTCCGACAGCATCGGATAGCGGCCTTCACGCGACCAGTTGAACGTACCGCCATCGACGATCATGCCGCCGACCGAGTTACCGTGACCGCCGAGAAACTTGGTCAACGAATGCACGATGATGTCGGCGCCGTAGTCAAACGGCTTGCAGAGATAAGGCGTTGCCAGCGTGTTATCGACAATCAGCGGTACGCCGGCTTTCTTTGCGATCTTCGACACCGCCTCGATGTCGGTGATCACACCTCCCGGATTGGCGATCGACTCGATGAAGATCGCCTTGGTTTTCGGAGTGATCGCGCGCTCGAAGGAGGCAATGTCATCTGGATCAGCCCAAACGACGTTCCAGCCAAAGCTCTTGAACGCATGATTGAACTGGTTGATTGAGCCGCCATACAGCTTCTTCGATGCGACGAACTCATCACCCGGCATCATCAGCGTTTGCATCACCAGCACCTGGGCTGCATGGCCCGATGCGGTCGCAAGGCCGGCCGTGCCACCTTCGAGCGCGGCAATTCGCTCTTCCAGCACCGCGCAGGTCGGGTTGCCGATGCGCGTATAAATGTTGCCAAAGGTCTGCAGACCAAACAGCGACGCCGCATGATCGACGTCGTCAAAGACATAGGACGTTGTTTGATAGATCGGCGTTGCACGAGCGCCTGTCGTAGGGTCGGGCTGCGCGCCGGCATGAATGGCAAGGGTCGAGAAACCGGGATGGCGTTCGGTCATCGCAATATCCTTAAGGTTAGGCGCGCAACTCGCGTCCGATTCAATGTTCACATTGGTTTATCGAAGGAGCGGGCAGGGTCAAGAAGTGCTGAATGCAGCCCGATAATGAGGACGCTTTACTCCCAAACGTCAATCCCGCGATCGTTAACTCCCGTTAAATGCGGATTTGCGTTGATATTCTTCTCACGGCTTCTCGTCGCGCTCAGCCCTTTGCGTCGCGTCGGTTGAGCCGCCCGACATAGTCTGGCGCTGCAGCGACATGCGCTGGATGCCCTTACCGAGAAGCGGTGCGCGCTTGGCCGAAAGGGTGCGCGAGTTCACGCCCATCCAGGAAATTTCCGACGACAGCCGACCATATTCAATTTTTGGACAGCGGTTCATCACGACCTTCATTCCGCTCGCTTCCGCTAGCGCCGCGGCTTCGTCATTGCGAACACCAAGCTGCATCCAGATCACCTGTGGCTTCGGCTGAAGTGCGATTGCTTCCTGAACAACACCCAGCGCGTGATCTGAACTCCGAAAGACGTCCACCATGTCGATGGGCTCGGGAAAATCTGACAGCTTTGCATAGACGAACTGGCCCAGAAGTTCCTTGCCGGCCTGACCCGGATTGACCGGGATCATCCGATAGCCGCGCTCGAGCAGATATTTGAATGCAAAGTAGCTCGGCCGGTTGGTTTTCGGCGACACGCCGACCACCGCAATGGTTTTCACGGTGTTGAGAATCCCGCGAATGTAAGTGTCGTCGTAGTTGTCGTGGTTCATTGAACTGACTTTCCTGGAACCCCTATTTAGGGGGTCCGAAGGTGCATGCAAAGCCGACTTGGCGGAGGGCTGGACAAGACGAGGGTCAGCGGTCTTCCCACTTGGGTTCGCGCTTTTCGATGAACGCGCATATGCCCTCATTAGCGTCGTGCGTCATCATGTTTTCAGTCATGACCTCCGCCGCATAAGCATAGGCGTCGGCGAGACCAAGCTCGACCTGCCTGTAGAAAGCGGCCTTGCCGGACTTCACGGTGGCTTTCGATTTCGCGGCAATTGTCTTCGCCAAGGCAAACGCCTCGATGCGTTCAGTGCCGGCCGGCACGACGCTGTTGATGAGACCGATACGCACGGCGTCTTCCGCCGTGATAGGTTCGCCCGTCAGCAGCATATGCATTGCATTCTTGCGGGGTACATTGCGGGAGAGAGCGACCATCGGAGTCGAGCAGAAAAGGCCGATGTCGACGCCGGGTGTTGCAAACTTCGCATTGTCGGACGCAATCGCAAGGTCGCAGGTCGCGACAAGCTGACAACCGGCTGCTGTAGCGACACCGGACACGACTGCAATAACGGGCTGCGGCAGCGCGATAATCTTCTGCATCATGGCGCTGCAGCTTGTCATGATGTGACGGAAATAGGCCTTGCCGCCGTCGGCATCGCAGCGCCGCGCCGTCAGTTCCTTTAAATCGTGTCCGGCACTGAAAGCGGGGCCATTGGCTGCAATCACCACGACACGAATATTGTTGTCTTGGGCGATGGCATCGAACGCCGCGCTCAGGGCCCCGATCAGGTCTTCGGACAGGCTGTTGCGCGAAGCTGGGCGGTTGAGCGTAAGAAGTGCGATGGCGCCTTGATCCTCGCGGAGCAGGATATTTGCAGTCGACTGCCCGCCCGATTTGGTATGGGCATTCATTTCGGGTGCCTTTGCATCATGTCACCTGCATTGTATCGGTCGATTACCGACATGCGAAGGGCAGGGAGATGACATCCTCTATGACCACCCCCGTTACGGCTGTACCCAGCGCGGCGCCACGGATGAACAAGCTGGACCTGGAAGCCTTTCTGACAAAAGAGTTTCCGCAGGCTTTCCATCCAGGCAGCGGTCTGACGATTGAGCGCGTCGATTACGGCGATTGCCGCGTAAGACTAGCCTACAGCGACAAATTCATCCGGCCGGGCGGTACCATTTCCGGTCCCACCATGATGATGTTGGCCGACTTCGCGCTTTACGTGGCGGTATTGTCGGCAATCGGTCCGGTTGCACTCGCAGTGACCACCAACTTCAACATTAATTTCCTGCGCCGGCCTGAGCAGCAGGACATTCTGGCGGACGCACGCATCATGAAGTTGGGCAAGCGGCTGGCCGTGATGGAGGTAATTCTCTATTCGGGCGGCCTGGATGAGCCGATCGCCCATGTCACCTCGACCTATTCAATCCCTCCAAATTCTGTGAGTTAAATGAGGGTATTATAAAACCATTTTTATAAGACATTGATTTTACAAGAATATTTTGTCATGTGATGCATTGACCAGCATCAGATGCTCCTTTAGAAGCGCTTCAACGCAACTCTCCGGACAATTCGTCATGAAAACCTATTCGGCGACGCCCGCCGACATCGAGAAGAAATGGATCGTCATCGACGCCGCCGGCCTCGTGGTCGGCCGTCTCGCCTCGATCGTCGCCATGCACCTGCGCGGCAAGCACAAGCCGACATTTACCCCGCATATGGATGATGGCGACAACGTCATCGTCATCAACGCGGCCAAGGTCGTGTTCACCGGCCGCAAGCGCGACCAGAAGATATACTATCATCACACCGGCTTTATCGGCGGCATCAAGGAGCGTTCGGCGAAGTCGATCTTCGAAGGCCGCTTCCCGGAGCGCATCGTCGAGAAGGCCGTCGAGCGTATGATCCCGCGTGGTCCGCTCGGCCGCAAGCAGATGGGCAATCTGCGCGTCTATCCGGGTGCCGAGCATCCGCATGAAGCCCAGAAGCCAGAGGCGCTCGATGTCGGCGCCATGAACCGCAAGAACAAGGCAGCCTGATATGGCCGAAACCGTCTCTTCGCTCGAAGCTCTGTCTTCGCTCAAGACCCAGGCTGTTGCTGAACAGCCCCAGCACGTTCAAAAGCTCGATTCGCAGGGTCGTGCCTATGCCACCGGCAAGCGCAAGAACGCTGTGGCGCGCGTGTGGATCAAGCCGGGCTCCGGCAAGATCATCGTCAACACTCGCCCGGTCGAAGTGTTCTTTGCTCGTCCGGTTCTGCGCATGCTGATTCAGCAGCCGATCGTCGCCGCCAATCGCAGCGGACAATACGACGTCATCTGCACCGTCTCCGGTGGCGGTCTGTCGGGGCAGGCGGGCGCCGTTCGTCACGGCATCTCCAAGGCGCTGACCTATTTCGAGCCGGATTTGCGTTCGCCGCTGAAGCGCGGCGGCTTCCTCACCCGCGATCCGCGCGTCGTCGAGCGTAAGAAGTACGGCAAGGCCAAAGCTCGCCGTTCGTTCCAGTTCTCGAAGCGCTAACCGCTTACGGAACAATCATTCAAAAGCCGACAAAACTTTCGATGAAAAAGGGGCCATTTGGCCCCTTTTTTGTTGGCTTTTTTTCCAAAAATACGGGCATTGCGCGAAAGCCTTCCGCAAGAGACGGCAGGCTAATCATAAGCAATCAGTAAGACACCACGACAGTAATACCGTCGTTACCCGCCGCGGGGGGATTCGCGGCGACGGATTTCTGCGGCCTGGAGGGGCTTGAGTTGCTCGACATCACCACGCTGTTCCTCGTAGCGACCTGCATCACAGCCTTGCTGGGCATCTTTCTTCTGATGCTGTGGCTTCAGGATCGTAAGGTTCGTGCATTGGGTTATTGGGCGGCCGCCTATCTCATCGGGGGCTTCGCCATTGCGCTCTGGATCATAATTCCGGATCGATTGCCGGAAGGCCGTATCGATGTCGCAAGCGCGCTTCTGTACCTGTCCTGTGGTCTGATCTGGAGCGGCGCGCGTGTCTTCTACGGACGTGCAGTGATGCCGTTTTCGACGGTTGCGGGCGCTGTTGCGTGGCTGGTCGCAAGCGACATACCGGCGCTCATGGCGTCGCAGAATGCGCGGGTCGATGTCAGTTCGATCATCATTGCGACGTATGCAGTGCTGACAGCGAGCGAGCTTCAGCGCGAACGGCGCAAACCACAATCGACCGCGCGCGTGATTATCATTCCCCTGCTACATGGCGCGATCTTCCTGTCGCCGATCCTCACGACATCGCTCTTCGCCGGCGATCCGGTCGTGAGCATGGGCTTCCTCCGACTCTTCATGACACTGGTGCTGCTCTATGTTGTCGGCACGGCCTTCATCGTGATGCTGATGACGAAGGAGCACAGCGCAGAGATCTACAAAAATGCGGCAATGACCGATCCGCTGACCGGACTGCTCAATCGCCGGGGGTTTTCCGAGGCGGCCGACAAGCTGATTGCAGCTCAACGAAAGTCTGGACAATCGGTGACCGTGATGATGTTCGATCTCGATCATTTCAAGTCCATCAACGATCGCTTCGGTCACGACGTAGGAGACGATGCGCTGAAAGCCTTCGCTGCGACGGCAAGCGGCAGCATGCGATCCAACGATATTCTTGCGCGTCTTGGCGGGGAGGAATTTGCCGCCATTCTGCCAGGAGGCGAGGAAACGGCGTTGATCGTCGGTGAACGCGTGCGCGCGGCCTTCGAGGCGCGCGGAGCGGAAATTTCAGGCCACATCATGAATGCGACGGTCAGCATCGGTGCGATCGAAACGCGTGCCGAGACGGCCAATATATCGGCGATGCTGACGGGCGCGGATGAAGCGCTCTATGCAGCCAAGAAGTTGGGCCGCAATCGGGTCTGCACCGAGAAGGACGTCATTGAACAGAAGCATCAAGTCCCGCTTGCGCCTCAGACCGTACTGTTCAAGCCGGCGCTGAAAATTCCGAATGCGCCTGTTCCGGCCATGCCATAGCCGAAATGGCTTCGTGACAAGAGAACATTAACAGTCCGGCCGCTAGGCTTTGCGTATGATTCCCGCGCAGGCTCGCTCCGGACTGGATGATCTGTTGGTTCAGGCCGAAATGGCCGGACTTGCCCTCGGGTGCACCTACTCATCGTCCACCGAGTATGAAGCTGCAGTCATTGCCGAGCGCCGCAAAGCCGGCGCGTACCGGAGGCCGGTGTGGCAACGGCTAACGCCGTGGTTGTTCGCCGTGGCGTCTCTCCTCATCGTCACCCTTTACTGGTCACGGCATCTGGCATAGGCGCCGGAAGGGGGACAATTGCTCCCCATTTTCACCTGCTGCAGTTGATGTTGGATCCCTGTGCGCGTCCTGGCTGTCGGGTGCGGCCTGCTGCCGTAATCAAAGACAAGCGAGTGGTGGCTCTATCGTCTTGCTACTTGCGCCATGACCCGGCTTTGTATCAGCTAGGGATGCCGCTTTAGCGGCTGTTACGGAGAAGTTTATGTTGAGATTTTCTGCTGCTTGTTTGATGTCCCTCGCTTTGACAGCCGGCGCCCAGGCGCAGGACTGGCCGTCCCGTCCGATCACAATGGTCGTGGCTGCGGCGGCGGGTGGGCCGATCGATGTGTTCGGTCGCGTGATGGCCGAGCGAATGGGTAAGGCACTCGGCCAGTCTGTGGTGATCGAGAACGTGCCTGGTGCCGGAGGCATGATGGGTGGCCAGCGCGTGGCGAAGGCGGCGCCAGATGGTTACACAGCGATCCTCGGCACCATCGCCACGCATGCGCACTCGCAATCACTCTACAAGAAGCCGCTCTACAATGCGGCGACGGATTTCGCGCCAGTGAATCTGATCGCGGAAATTCCGCTGGTTCTGATTGCACGCAAGGACCTGCCGGTGAATTCGCTGGAGGAGTTCATTGCCTATGCGAAGGCTAATCAGGACAAGATGAACTACGGCTCGGCTGGCGCAGGTTCGGCGACGCATCTCGGTTGCATTCTTCTGAACCAGGCGATCGGCACCAACATCCAGCATGTGCCTTATAAAGGTACGGGTCCCGCAATGCAGGACCTGCAGTCCGGGCGTATCGACTTTCTTTGCGAGATCGTCGTGACGGCCCTGCCGCAAATCCAGGCTGGAACAGTGAAGGCGCTGGCGACCCTGTCGCGCGACCGCTCGCCGGTGTTGCCGGATCTGCCGACGGCCTACGAAAAGGGCTTCAAGGATATCCAGGCATACACGTGGACGGCACTGCTGCTTCCCAAGGGTACCCCAGCGCCGATCGTGACAAAAATGCACGATGCCGCCATGCAGACGATGGCTGATCCGAATATTCGCCGACAATTGGAGAAGCTCGGTGCGACCATCGTGTCGTCGGATCGAACAAGCCCGGATTATCTCGGTAAATTCGTCAAGGACGAGATCGCCAAATGGGCCGACCCGATCCGCAAGAGCGGAGCCGTGGTCGACTAATCAACAAGGATAAATGAGATCGAAGGGAGGGGATAAATGCGGATACACACCGCTTTGCTGGCTATAGCGACAATCGTAATTGGCGTTGTTCCAACGAGCGCGGCGAAGTCCGAAACTTACCCCTCCCGCCCGGTGCGGATCATCGTTC
>JAFAFP010000236.1 GCA_023423415.1 Pseudomonadota bacterium
GCCATGTCATCGTCGAAGACCACGCCGAGGTCTCCCGGCCCGTTATCTGTTATGCTGGCGACATTGAAACTGCGCCGGAGAGTGGGCGTGCCGCCGGAAACAGTCACACATCCGCCAGCAACGGCCACGTGCGGGTGATATTTGAGAGTGCCGACCATGGTTGCCGCATCAGTCGCGGTTCCAGATTCCGACACTGCCCGATCCGCAGCCTTGACCGTGCCCTGTTGGGACGCTGTAGCTGTTTCGGCGACCCAACCAGATCCGCGGAAGTAGTAGTAGATGTTCTCATCTTTGACGTAGGCGATCCAGCCGCAGTCAGTCAGAGGTGTGATGCGGAACCAGCCGCCGTTTCCGTCCGCTTCCACCACGTCATGCTGAAGATACGACGACCATGCGCCGCTCGGACCGCTGGTGACGATGTAACGGGCGCCGGCGTCCGGACTGTCAGGCGGGACCGACAGCCGGTCGACAATCTCAATCACCCCGATAGTGCCGAGCAGCGGCGGCACGTAGGTATCAATCAGCCAGTTGCCGCCATCGTTGACCACCCAGATGGATTCTCCGAGCTTGGTCAGAGCGAAGGCGGTCGAAGGCGCTCCTGGCTTGCCGATGGTCTGGCCGCCTGTACTGCGGACGTTGAGAGCGTTCGCGGTGCCTGCCATCCGGAAACCGTAGCGAACACCGTTGGAAATCGTCGTCGCATCAGGCAGCGTGACGGCAACTGACCCGCCCGTGGTGTTCACGTTGAACAGCTTGCCCCGATCGGCAGAAACGATCAGCCTGTCTTCCGTAATGGTGACGACTTCGGTCTGGGCAATGATGGTGACGTTGGCGAGGATCGAGGACGAGTCGAAGGCGCCCTGCAGATCGTCCTTGGTCTCGATGATGACGCCGGCAGAGTTCTTGATCACCACCTTGTAGGGATCGGTGCCGACGTAGACACTGATCTTGGTGGATGAGCCTTCCTCAGCCACCGGAGCACCGCCACTGTCGAGATGGACGATGGGGCCGAGAGCTTCCGTTAGGTCAGCATCGGAATGAACCGTCTTTGGATCGGTGGTGTTCGCGGCGTAGAATTCGATGCGCCCGCCAGCAAGGATGTTGTTGGCAGAGTCGATGAATCGAGAGCCGGGTTGGAATACGGCTACGGAGTCAGCCATAGTTCGGTGTTCCTATTGGGAGGTGGGGAGAATGTGGACGGGAACGCCGTACGACAGATGGCAGAAGCGCCTTGGGGTGACGCTGTTTTCGAGCGGCCTATCAGCACCAGTGGTCGCCGAATACTCAGGCGCCTACAAGCTACAGGTCATGTACGCGTTCGGCGCCGTGTGCCTCGCCATCTTCCTGGCAATGGTCGGCCTGCTTCTGCTCAAGAAGATCTATTTCAGCTGGGCCAAGAAAAACGGCCACGCCTTCGATAACGTCGATTACTGAGGCGGCTCGACTTGGCTCGCGCCTGTATAGCCGCCGATTGGAGACATGAGCCGGTTGCGCGGCGGCGCAGATATCTGATCAGACACTGCACGCCGTGCCGCTGCCGTACCGTAGGCATTGCCAATCCCGGTGTATTCAAGAGCTGTACCGACTGTTTTCGACTTCAGGCCAATGCCTTCCACCAGCTTGCGCACGAACTCTTTGCCGAAATGGGCGGCCGTGTAGCCCGATCCTGACGCGTTCGGCGGCTTGTAGACGACGCGCTCGAGAGCACGCGACAACTGCTGGATCTCGCGGATTTCCTCCGGCGAGAACAGTGTTTTGACTATGCTATTCTGCTGTTTCAGTGCGCTGTCGATGTTCGATTTCAACCGGCCGGGCGTGGCAACGCCGCCCTTCTTGTCGCCGGCTATGCGCAGCCAGTAGGCCAGCCGGATGTCATTCCAGGCCATGTTCAGCTGATCGTTCCACTGAGATTGGCTTTCCCCTTGCGCCCTTGGTCCGCGTGCGGCTGGGCGGTCAATGAGCGCCTTTTTGATGTGCTGTAGAGCCTGAACAGATCCGGGCTTTGGCGCGCTGGCCGGCCCGCCGCTACCGAAGAGCTGGGCGACGATGCTCTCGCCGCTGTCTGCCTTCTCCATGATGTTTTCGATGATCTTGCTGGCGGGCGTCGTCCGACCTCTATCGCTGGGTTGGAATAGATCCTTGATGTTGCGCGTGATCGAGCGCGCGGTGCGTAATTGTGCCGCCGCTTCTGGCGCACCTGATAGCAGTTGCTTCTGCGCTGCCGTTTCGATCCAGTCGTTGAACCCGCTATAAATAGCGCCGGCCGCCGCCCGATCTGCCGGGTCCTTCGCAGAGCGAGAAATTATGCCTAGTTGACGGCGCATCTCGTCCACCGTGCGAATTGGCGCCTGCTGCAAGACCGAGGGCGCGTCGGGTGTGATGCCCTTGCCCTGCACAAAGTCATCGAGAACTTGCGCCATCCGCCAAGCCGTCGGCGTGACGGTGCCATCAACGCGAAGCTGGCCCAACTGGCCGCTCAAAGCCGTCGGCAGATCGTCGAATGCCCCAGGC
>JAFAFP010000237.1 GCA_023423415.1 Pseudomonadota bacterium
GTTCGTCACTTACTGCAACCTGCTCCGACCGTCATGTTCTGAGGCTATTCCGCCGCCTTCTGAGCGTAGCCGAGCCGCGTGTTGAGTTTGCCGATCAGGTCTTCGGCGGCATCGGCGATCACGGTGCCGGGCGGGAAGATGGCTTCGGCGCCGGCGGCTTTGACCGCGTCCCAATCCTGCGGCGGGACGACGCCGCCGACCACGATCATGATGTCGCCGCGGCCCTGTTTTTCCAGTTCGGCCTTCAACTCCGGCACAGCCGTCAGATGCGCGGCGGCAAGCGACGACACCCCGACGATATGCACATCGTTCTCGACCGCCTGCCGCGCTACTTCGGCCGGGGTTGCAAAGAGCGGTCCGATATCGACATCGAAGCCGAGATCGGCGAAGGCCGACGCGATCACCTTCTGGCCCCGGTCATGTCCGTCCTGGCCAATCTTGGCCACCAGAGTCCGCGGCCGGCGGCCCTCGTCGCGCTCAAACTGAGCCACGAGTTTCTGCACCCGCTCGACGCTGTCGGACATGCCGCCGACCTCCCGCTTATAGACGCCGGAAATCGCCTTGATCTCCGCGCGATGGCGCCCGAACACCTGCTCGAGCGCCGATGAAATTTCGCCGACGGTCGCCTTGGCCCGCGCGGCATCGACCGCCAGTGCTAGGAGATTCCCGCCTTGTGACGCGCCGTTGGACAAAGCGGTGAGGGCGCTTTCGACCTGCTTCGCGTCGCGCTCCTTTTTCAAACGCGACAGCTTGTCGATCTGCAGCGTCCGTACCGCCGAATTATCCACTTTAAGGACATCAATCGGAGCCTCGGATGTTGGCTTGTATTTATTGACGCCAATGACGGATTGCACGCCGGCATCGATGCGCGCCTGTGTCTTCGCGGCGGCTTCCTCAATGCGCAGTTTAGGGATCGACGCCTCGATGGCCTTCGCCATGCCGCCGAGTTCTTCCACTTCCTGGATATGGCCCCAGGCTTTTTTCGCAAGTTCGGCGGTCAGTCTCTCGACATAGAACGAGCCGCCCCACGGATCGATGATGCGTGTGGTACCCGATTCCTGCTGCAACAGGATCTGCGTGTTGCGGGCGATGCGGGCGGAGAAATCAGTCGGTAGCGCCAGCGCCTCGTCGAGCGCGTTGGTGTGCAGCGACTGGGTGTGCCCTTGAGTCGCCGCCATTGCTTCGATCATGGTGCGGGCGACATTGTTGAACACATCCTGCGCCGCCAGCGACCAGCCCGAGGTCTGGCAATGGGTGCGCAGCGACAGCGAACGCGTGTCGTGCGGCGAGAACTGCTTCATCAGCTTCGCCCAGATGAGGCGTGCGGCCCGCATCTTGGCGACTTCCATGAAGAAGTTCATGCCGATCGCCCAGAAGAACGACAGGCGCGGGGCGAATTTGTCGATCGGAATGCCGGCGGCCATGCCAGCGCGCACATATTCGACGCCATCGGCGAGCGTATAGGCGAGTTCGAGATCCTGTGTCGCTCCGGCTTCCTGCATGTGATAGCCGGAGATCGAAATCGAATTGAATTTCGGCATGTTAGCCGAGGTATATGAGAAGATATCCGAGATGATGCGGAGCGACGGTGCAGGCGGATAAATATAGGTATTCCGCACCATGAACTCTTTGAGGATGTCGTTCTGGATGGTGCCGGCGAGCTTCTGCGGTGGCACGCCCTGTTCTTCCGCGGCCACGATGTAAAGCGCGAGGACGGGGAGAACCGCGCCGTTCATCGTCATGGAAACCGTCATCTGATCCAGCGGAATGCCGGAGAACAGCGTCCTCATGTCGTAGATCGAGTCGATTGCAACGCCGGCCATGCCGACATCGCCCGAGACGCGCGGATGATCGGAGTCATAGCCGCGATGGGTCGCGAGATCGAACGCCACCGACAGGCCCTTCTGACCGGCCGCGAGATTGCGCCGGTAGAAGGCGTTGGAATCCTCGGCCGTGGAGAAGCCGGCATATTGCCGGATGGTCCAGGGCTGGTTCACGTACATGGTCGGATAGGGGCCGCGCAGATATGGCGCGATGCCGGGCCAGGTGTCGAGGAAGTCGAGGCCCGCCACATCGTCCGGGCCATAGCTCGGCTTCACCGGGATGCCTTCCGGCGTCAGCCACGCTGCAGCATCGGCGTTGGCCGTTTGCGTCGAGGCGGCTGCGAAGTCGATCCGGCTGAAATCGGGTATCTGGGTCATGTCAGCTCCAGACTATCATGGGCTGCACGCAGCGTCGCCAGTGCATCGCAGCCAGCGAATATGAATGTCCCGACGCCCGCCTCTTTCAGACTTTCCGCCAGTTCGCCGGGGCGGCCTGCCAGATAGATATGAATGGCTCCGGCATCCGCGAGGGTCCGGGCGGCATCGGCCGCTTCGCCTTCATAAACAGCGTCCGACGAGCACAGGCAGGCGATCCTTGCGCCGGATGATTTGAATGCATTGGCCAGATCGTCGCCGGAGAACTCGACGGCTTCAATTCCGCCCGCCTCGAAAAAGTTCTTTGCGAAGGTCGCTCGCGCGATGAAGTCGGCCGGTTTGCCAAGGGTGGCGAGAAAAACTTTCGGTCGTGAGCCCTTTTCCTTCAGCGCTGCATCGGATGCGTCGCGCAATTTTTCGAATGGTTCGGCAAGACGGATAGGCAGCAGCGCATTCGCGCTTGCAGCCGGTCTATTTGCGACGGCGGAGCGCAGCACGTTGACCGGTGCTTCGGAAAGATGCGGAAACTCGCTCGTGCCGGTGAGCGGGTCCTTGCGCGCGGCAATCGCTTTTTCACGTGTGCTTCTCGTCTCGGCGACCTTGCTCTGCACCAATCCGGCTTCGAGTGCCGATGCAATTCCCCCCGCTTTCTCGATCTCCTGAAACAACGACCACGCCGCGCGGCAGAGTTGATCGGTCAAATCCTCGATGCCGCCGGAGCCCGCGGCCGGATCGGACACCTTCGCGAGATTGGATTCTTCAAGCAGAATGAACTGGGTGTTGCGCGCCACGCGACGCGCAAAGGCATCGGGCAGGCCAAGCGCCGAGGTGAACGGCAGCACCGTCACGGCGTTGGCGCCGCCGAGGCCGGCTGCGAAAGTCGCAATCGTCACGCGAAGCATGTTCACGTAAGGATCGCGCTGCGTCATCATCCGCCATGCGGTTTCGGCGGCGATGAAAGGTGGCTGCGGCGCAAGGCCTGACGCTTCCTCCACGCGCGCCCATAATTTCCGAAGTGCGCGGAATTTCGCCATGGTCATGAACTGATCGGCATCGGCGGAGAGCCGGAAGAAGATCATCCGCCGCGCATCGTCGAGCGCAATGCCGCCCGCTTCAAGCGCGCGCCAGTAAGCCACCGCAACGCTGAGCGCATAAGCGAGTTCCTGCACCTCGGAGCCGCCGGCATTATGAATCACGCGCGCATCGGCGGCAGCGAAGGGACCGCGAAAGCCGTCATCGGCCAACGCCCGCGTCATGCGCGCGAACAGAGGCGCGATCTCGCTCCATGGCGCGGCGCTCGATGAGCCCGCAGCCATCAATCCGATCGGATCGAAGCCGATCCGCAGATCGCAAGCTGCTGGATCAAGTCCCCGTTGTTTGACGATTGCGGCGACATGCGCCGGAACATCTTTCGCTTCGCGGGTGAGCTGAAATTCGATCGGCGCTCCGGCATCGAGATAAATGCCGTCGAGAATGCGCGCGAGACCTTCCAGCGATGTATCGATGCCGAAGCCCTGCGATCCGACAGAACCGGGACACACGAGCACGAGGCCGCTGGCCCCGTTTTCCAGGTCCTCCAGCGCCTGCTTGTTGGCGTCTTTCGGATCGGGATGATCGACCCGTGCCCTGACTTGCCACGGTGCGGCCGGAGCGCGGCCAGCAAGCGCGTTGCCATCGGCACGCCGTGCGTAAAGTGGCTCTATCCTCAGGCCATCATAGGTCTTCGACACCAGCTTTTTGTCGAAGGGCGCGCCTTTCAGCACGCCATCGACGAGCTTCAGCCACTGTTCGCGGGTTGCAGGCGGAAATTCGGAGGCGAGGGAGAGTTCGGTCTCGGTCATGATCCGTAAGTTGCCACGGTTGGCGGCGTCGCTAAAGCATCTCTTTTATAGGGGCGGGTTGGGTAATTTCTCGATCCCGCTTTGATCCAGCCGCTCCAAAGCCTCCCGCAGGGAGCGCCCCTGAATCACGGCCTCCGGCGCGATTTCGATCAGCGGCACCAGCACGAAAGCCCGCTCAAACAGCCGCGGATGCGGAAGGGTGAGGGCCGGCGTTTCGATGCTGTCGTCGCCATAGGTCAGAAGATCGATATCGAGGCTCCGCGGGCCCCAACGTTCTTCATGGTGGCGGTCACGGCCGAAGGCGCGTTCGACTTCGTGGGCCCGGTCCAGAAGGCCGAGCGGCGTCAGGCCGGTCTCGATGATGATGCAAGCGTTGATGAAAGCGGGCTGGTCGGTCTTGCCCCAGGGCGGCGTTCGATAATCGGACGAGCGCGTCATCAGACGAATGCGATCCCCGTCGCAAAACTGTGTGATGGCGCGAGCAATGGTGTCACGAGCATCGCCGACATTGCCTCCGAATGCGACGAGGGCGCGTTGCATGTCAGTACAAGTCCGATGTTTCGAACTCCCTCCCCCTGAAAGGGGGAGGGTTGGGGAG
>JAFAFP010000024.1 GCA_023423415.1 Pseudomonadota bacterium
GCGGGCCACGCTCGGTGTGCTCGGGCGCGATCTTCAAATAGCCGCCGACGTGATGCGTGACGAGCTCCTTGACGTATTCGGGACTCTTCACTGCGAGGTCGTAGCGCACGCCGGACGCGACCATCACTTTCTTGACGCCCTTCGTCTCGCGTACCTTGCGATAAAGCCGGATCAGATCGTCGTGCGAGGTGTTCAGGTTTGGGCAGATGTCGGGGAACACGCAAGACGGCAGTCGGCACGCCGCCTCGATCTTTGGATCCTTGCACGCCATCCGGTACATGTTCGCGGTCGGGCCGCCGATGTCGGAGATCACGCCGGTGAAGCCCGGCGTCTTGTCGCGGATCCGTTCGATCTCCTGCAGGATCGAGCGCTCCGAACGGTTCTGGATGATGCGGCCCTCATGCTCGGTGATCGAGCAGAACGTGCAGCCGCCGAAACAGCCGCGCATGATCGTCACCGAGAACTTGATCATGTCCCATGCGGGAATCTTGGCGTCGCCATACGACGGATGCGGGGCACGCGCGTAAGGCAGATCGTAAACGGCGTCCATCTCCTCCGAGGTCAACGGTATCGGTGGCGGATTGAGCCAGAGATCGCGATCACCGTGGCGCTGCACGAGCGCGCGCGCATTGCCGGGGTTGGCCTCCCGATGCAGCACCCGCGAGGCGCGCGCATAGGCCTCTTTATCCTGCTCGACCTGCTCGCAGGACGGCAGCCGGATCACCGTCTTGCCGGATTGACGTTGTGCGCCTTCATCCGCGGAGTCGAGATCGTCAGCGTGCAATTCCATGTAGTCATCAGGCACACGGCGGAACAGTGCGACGCCGCGGATGTCATCGAGATCGCGCGGCGCTTCGCCGGCGGCGAGCCGGTGCGCTACCTCGACGACGGCGCGCTCGGCATTGCCGTAGAGCAGCAGGTCCGCCTTGGCGTCTGCGAGCATCGAGCGACGCACCTTTTCGGACCAGTAATCGAAATGTGCGATGCGGCGCAGCGACGCCTCGATGCCGCCGAGCACGATCGGCACATCCTTGAACGCCTCGCGGCAACGCTGGGCATAGACGAGCGTGCAGCGATCCGGCCGTTTGCCGCCCTCGCCGCCAGGCGTGTAGGCGTCGTCGTGACGCAGCCTCCGGTCCGCCGTGTAGCGGTTCACCATCGAGTCCATGTTGCCGCCGGTGACGCCGAAGAACACCCGCGGCTTGCCCAGCGCCTTGAAAGGCTCGGCCGATTGCCAGTCCGGTTGCGCGATGATGCCGACCCGGAACCCCTGGGCTTCAAGCAGCCTGCCGATGATCGCCATGCCGAAACTCGGATGATCGACATAGGCGTCGCCTGTCACCAGCACGATGTCGCAGGCATCCCAGCCGAGCGCGTCCATCTCGGCGCGGCTCATCGGCAGGAATGGCGCCGCGTTGCCGGAATGTACCCGATGGCGGAACAAGGAAATCAAAGGTTTTTCGGCGGTGACTTGGGTATCCATGGCGCTCACGCATAGAGCTACAGCGCGGCGAATTCAATCGGCCGCCATACAAGCGGCGGCCGAGATGGCGGCCGACAAACGCTGGATCGTGTTCCCAGCCTGCATAAGTGTTCGAAGTTTCCTCTGAATGGCGCGCCAAATCTGCCGTTTTCGCTACAATAGCGCCAGAAATTGCTGTCGATCGCCGCGCCGATCCGTCGCAACGTTTCAGGTGGACGGCATTCTCGGCAAACGCAATTCCGAGATGACCGGCTGTCATCAGCCCGCTGAAAAGGCGCGCGGAACGGAGATCCCGGTTGCAGGGTTTGCGCAAGGTTTGCGGTTCATCGATTTCTCCGATCCGATGACACCGCGCGAGAGTGCGCATTGCGCACCACGCCGCCCACCTTATCGCGATTTCTTCCAAGGCAGCATCCGGCGTTCCGTCTCCTTGAGCAGGAAGGTAGAAACCAGACCAAGGAGCGTAATCACGATGATGCCAACAAACATATTTTCGATGCGCATCACCTCAAATGAAGTCCAGATCAGATATCCGATCCCCGACCGGGCAGCGACAAATTCAGACGCAACGATCAGGATCAGAGCGACGCCGATTGCCAATCTCAAACCCACGAAGATAAATGGCAATGCACCGGGAATGACCACACGCAGAAACAGCTTGCGCCTGGGGGCGCGATAGTTTCGCGCGACATCGAAATAGATCGGATCCAAAGCCAGAACGCCAGCCATGGTGTTGAGCAGAACAATGAACACCACAGCGAAAGCAATGATGAATATCTTCGATGCCTCGCCGAGACCCAGATAAATCATCACCAGCGGCAGCAGCGAGATCTTCGGAATCGGATAGATCGCCGCCACGATCGGATCGATCGCGGCGCGGAGCCACCGGGACAATCCCATCGCCATCCCGAGGAAGACGCCAATCAAGGAACCGATCACGAAGCCGGTGCCGATGCGAATGAGGCTTGCCTTGAGATGTGTCGCAAGCTCGCCATCCAGAATCATACCATAGGCGGTCTCGCCGATGCTGAGCGGAGACGGCATGAAGCGTCTATCGATCACGCCGAACGAGCTAAGCGCCTGCCATACGGCAAGCAGCAGCAAAGGTGAAAGGATGCTCACCATGCGTTCCTTGGCGGCGTCGCTCAACCGGCTTGGGATTTCCTTGCGCATTTATCAACCTTCCGCGCGCCCGCGCCGGACTTCTTTTTCGAGAACATTCCAGACATGCCGCGCGATGCGCGAGAATTCCGGGTCGGACTGAATGTCAAAGAGATTGCGCGGCCGCGCAAATGGTACATCGATGATCTCGGTAAGCTGCCCCGGAGACGACGACATGATCGCAATGCGATCGCCGAGCAACAGGGCCTCGTCAATGCTGTGGGTGATAAATATGACGGACTGGCGGTTCTCTTCCCAGATCCGCATCAGCTCGCCCTGCAGCATGATTTTGTTCTGCGCATCCAGCGCGGCGAACGGCTCGTCCATCAGCAACACTTCGGGGTCTGTCACGAACGCGCGGACCAAACTGGTGCGCTGACGCATTCCGCCAGACAACTGGTGCGGATAGTAGTCGGCAAAGCGAGTCAGCCCGACCTTTTCCAGTAACGGCCTCACCTTGGCGTAACGATCCGGTCGCGACCGACCATCCATTTCGAGGCCGAACGCGGCGTTGTCCAGGACCGTCATCCACGGATAAAGAGCGTGCTCCTGAAACACCATCGAGGTCAGCGGCCTCTTTGCGTCTGCGTGAGCAATATCGACCTCGCCGGACGTGTAGGTGTCCAGATCGGCAATGATGCGCAGGAGCGTGCTCTTTCCACAACCGCTAGGACCGACGATGCAGAAAAATTCACCGTCCTGAATCGACAGATTGATATTCTGCAGCGCGACTGTCGTGCCACCTGCGTTGTTGCGAAAATCCTTGCGGAGATCGCGGATGCTGATCTTGGTTGAAATATCCGCCTCCTTTAGCGATTCAATAAGCTGAAGGCGATCGTGCAGCCGTTGTCCAGAACCCGCATTTGACTGTTCGTCATTGTGATGCACTCAGCGACTGGTTCGCCTTTTGCAGGAACTCGGTATCGGCAAATTTCGCCGGCGCAATGGGTTCCTTGAAGGTCAGGTAGCCGCGGCTCATGTAGTAATTCTGCTGGCGCATGATGCTGTCGATATTGAGAGCGCCATCTGCCGGGATCAGCGGTGTTGCAGAAGCCAGGATGGTGGCCGCGGGCACCTTCGTATACTTCTCGATGATCGCGAGATTTTCCGGCTTGTAGAATCCGTCGCCGGCAAGATCGCGGGCGCCCTTGAGGAATCCGATCAGGAAGTTGGTGACGACATCCGGCCGCGCTTTGGCGTAGTCGCGCGTCGTCTTGATCACGAGGATCTGCTCACCGAGATCGTGTTTGTCGCTGATGATTACGCCGGCACCGCGTTGGACTGCCATGGTCGCGAACGGCTCGGCCAGAGCGCCGGCATCGACTGCCTTTGTGTTCAGCGCTTCGGCCATCTGTGCGAAGCCCATCGGCATCACCATGTCGACATCCTTCGGGCCGAGCCCGCCGGTGGCCAGGGCGAGGCTCAGCAGATATTCCGTGATGCCGCCCGGTGCGAGATTTGCGACACGCTTGCCTTTTAACTGTTCGATCTTGGTCAGTCCGCCGTCAAATAGATCCTTGCGGACAACAACCGGGTTGGTGGATTTCTTCGGATCGGTCACCGCGAGCGAACCGATCGCGATGAGCGGAAGACCACGATTGATGCTGTTGAAAAAGGCAGAATCTGCGGAGCCTCCGGAAAACTCGATTGTCTGACCCGCCACCTGGAATGTGGTGTCGCCGCCGCGCACGATGACCAGATCGACATCAAGCCCGCGTTCCTTGAAGTAACCCTTCTCCACCGCGACATACATGCCTCCGTAGACGAACGACGGCACATGAGACATGCGAACTTTGACCGGCTTTTCGAGCGGCGGAATGGCTCCCTGGGCATTTACGCCAGCAACGGAAAGCGTCAGTGCGACTGCGGTGAGAGCAAGCCGAGCGGCTCGAGTGCAGAATGTGAGCATTGTTGTTCCTTTCGGGTTCCGGCCCGGGCGATTGATCAGAGGACACCGCGTGCAGCGATCGGCCAGATGTCGACCAGCCGGTCGCCTTCGATGATGTGGTAGCAATCGTGAAGATTGACGGTCGGGTCGCAATGCGGCGTCATAAGATCGACAAAGCTGCCGACATCCGGGCGCGGCGCGCCATCGGCGATCACGATGCGTCCATATTCGTCGCCGTAAAGCTGGTAGCTGTAACCCTTGGGACCCGGCGCCATCACATGCGCCAGCGGCCCGTCGGTGGCGAGACATTTGAAGCCGGCGTTGATGGTGACTTGTCCTGACACGTTCGCGTTAAGCACGGTCGTGCGCAGAAAGAGCGACGTCAGATATGGATTTGAACGATCGCGGAACAGCTCGACCTCATTGTACTCCACATCCATGAAGATGTAGGAGCCAACCTGGGTTTCGGTATACAGCCCGCGTTCGACGTCGATCGCAAAGGTGCCTGTGCCGCCACCGCTGATGATTCCGGGTTCAAGACCGTTCTTGCCAAGCGCGGCGATCGTCCGCTCAAGAACGTCGAGCTGACGGCCATACGTCGCACGGCGCTCATCATAATCGTTGATGTGCTGAACCATGCCGGAATAGGCCTGAACGCCCTTGTACAAGAAAGCGTTTGAATCAGCCAAAGCGCGCGCGATGGCGACAGCGTCGTCTTCCGATCGCACGCCGGTTCGGCCCATTCCGATATCGATATCCACCAGTGCCGGCAGCGGCTTCTGGCCAACCAGTGCATTGCGCCATTGTTCGATCTGCCGCGGGTGATCGATGACCACCATGAGATCGGTCCCCTGCCGATGAAGGTTAGCCAGCCTTTCAAAATGCCGCGGCTGAATGATCGGCGAGGTGACCAGAATATGTTGCACGCCGCTTTGCGCCATTGCGATCGCTTCATGCGGCGTCGCGCAGCACACACCGGCTGCCCCAGCCGCGATCTGCAGGTTCGCGATATGCGGTGACTTGTGTGTCTTGGCGTGTGGGCGAAGGCCGAGCCCGGCCTTGGCGCATTGCTGCACCATGACGGCGATATTCTTCTGCAAGGAAGGCAGATCCAGCATCAAGGCGGGCGTCGTCACGCGCGAGGCGCCGTCCGCCAAGCCAATGAGATCCTGATTAATCGCGGTCCATGTTTTGGTTGTCATGCTCAATGTGTCTCGTCTTTCCGATACACGGCTCTCCCGCCGACAATCGTGAAGTCGGCGACGATGTCTTTGATCGCATCTTCTTCAACGGACAGCGGATCGGCGCTGAGACATACGAAGTCGGCAAGCTTCCCGGCTTCGAGCGATCCCTTCTTGTCTTCGTCAAAGGTCAGATAAGCGCCGTTGAAGGTTGCAGCGCGCAAGGCATCTTCTCGGCTGATCTTCTGCGAGGGCGCAATAACGCGCCCCTCTGTTCGCTCCTTACGGGCGACGCTTTGCCAGATCGGATAGAACATCGAAACCGGAACGTTATCCGTCGCCAGACAGAACGGCACGCCGGCATCCCGCAAATCGGCGAGCGGAGAGATCGTGTCTTCGCGATCGGGGCCGACCTCTTGCGCTGTTTTTGCGCCAGTGCGCCAGATATAACGATTGGTGTGCGTCGTGACACAGATGCCGAGATCGCGGATCCTGGATATCTGATCACGAGATAGAGTGCTGATGTGACCGACGATCCATCGCTTGTCCCGTATTGGAACGACGCGGTCGACGTCCTCGAACAACTCGATCATGTCGGACGTCAGAGCCGCGCAGCGGATGTTATTGCGGGCGGCGGCGATCAGGACGTCCTTAAGCTTGTCTCGTGGCAGACCGGCGTCGAAATGAAAGCCGGCCCAACCGGTATACGGCGCCGCGGATGCACGCAATCTGTTCTCAAGTGGAGAGCGCGGCCCGTCGCCTTCCTGCTCCAGCAGCGTATAAAGTCCGCCAACACGCAGATAGTCGTCACCGAGGCCTTGTCCGCTCAACCACGCACCCCAGGTACCGAGCAGGTCGCCAACCGGTGCAGCACCGACCGTACCCCAAGACGGACTGAACAAGAGATTGGCCCGCACCGGCATGGGCCCCTCATCGCGCAATGCGCGATAAACGGCGATGAGTTCGCCCGCAGCACCGTGTTCTTCGAACACGCTGGTGGTGCCGAATGAATTGTAGACTGTCATCGCACGCTTAAGCGCGTCGATGCGGTCCTTTTTGGTGAAACCTCCAGAGGCCCTCATCAGCGTGAGTTCAACCACGCTCATATAGGTGTCTTCGATGAAAATGCCGTTGGGTTCGCCACTCGCGTCCTTCTCAATGGTGATGGAAGGCGCGGGCGATGCGGTCGCGCGGTTGACGCCACAGATTTCCAGCGCCCGAGAATTGGCAATGGAAACGATCGGCAGCTTGTGGCGCCAGAAACCCCAGATCGGGCGAATATAAACTGGATTGTGAGGCGAGACGCGATCGAGATCATGTCGTGTCGGCCAACGTCGCTCTTTCAGATCGTCCAGCGGCGACCAGTAGGACGGCGGATTGCCAATCGGCATCGTCACGACCCATTCGCCCGGCTCCGCGGCTTTCACCAGCGCCTCGATGCGCTGCAGAATATCGTCGATCGAGGTCGCGCCTTGCAGGGACGGATAGACGGTTTTCAGGCCCTCACGATCCATGTGCGCATGGGTGTCGATCATACCGGGGATCACCGTGCGTCCACGCAGATCAATCCGTTCGATGGCCCGGTCCGACAATGCGAGCAGTTCGTCATCCGTGCCGGTGGCAAGGATGCGGTCGCCGCGTGTCGCGATGGCGGTGTGCTTGGTGAAATGCTGGTCAACGGTCAGCACTTGACCATTGAAATAGATGCGGATGTCGTCGTTCATTGGCATGATCAGATCGCTGCCGCAAATGCATCGCGGCGATGGTCAGCGACAGCGGTGAATCGATCAGGGGCGATATCGATGCATTCCGCTGAACCGAAAAAGAAGCGCTGCGCCGGTGTCGCCTTGCGTACGGCAAAACCGCTCGCATTGAGCATCTCAACTGTCGCGTCCGCGATTTCCGGCTCCACCACGAAATTGCCATCGATATCCATCGACCAGCGCGGACGATCGACGGACTGATCGATTGATAGCGAAAAGTCCACAACGTTTGTCAGAACCTGCGTCAGCGTAATTGTCTGGCCGGTACCGCCCGGCGTGGAAAGCAGCATTTTGAGTCGGCCGTCCTTGAACGTCATCGATGGACTGAGCGTATGCGCGGGGCGTTTCGATGGCGCCGCCGCATTCGGGCTGGATGGATCAGTGGAGAAGCCAAGCAGGCGGTTGTTCAGCACGATGCCCGTGTTCTTGTCAGCCACCATGCTGCCGAAAGGAGTGAAGATGCTTTGCACGATCGTCACCCCATTGCCATCGGCATCAGCAACGGAAATCACGGCAGTGCCATGCGAGCGCGGCAAGGAAGGCGTCTCAGGGACCTCCGTCATCAGCGCCCGCAATTCTTTGAGCGCATCGGATGACAGGGCGTTGGCCGCACCATCGCCGGCCACGCGAGGATCACAGATCAGGGGCGTTCCCACCTGGAGCGCGGCGCTGGTCGCTGCCATCATATGATGCAGCCGCTCGGCGGACTCGATGCCAGTGCCCTTCAAGGAAATGCCGGACAACGCACCAAGCTGCAGCAGCATCAACAGTCCGAAGGAATTCGGCGGGCATACCCGCACCTCGAATCCGCGGTAGTCAATCGCCAGAGGCTCTGACCAGATGGGTTGATATGTGCGCAGATCGTCCATGTGCAGCACACCCCCGCGAGCGGCGCTGGCGCGACATAGACTCTCGCCGAGTGGACCATCGTAGAGTGCCCGGCTCCCGCTCTTGGCGATTTCAGCCAGCGAACTGGCGAGCGCTGGCTGTATCAGCCTGTTGTCACCCAGCGTGTTCGGGAACAGAGCACGACAACCGTCATCGGCGTCGAGGCCCGCACGGCATGCCACCAGCGCTTTAGCGAGATCAGTCGCTGGCTCAACGCCCGCGTGCGCCAGGTCCACGGCCGGTTTCAGGAGTTCATGCCATGGCCGCTGCCCGAACTTCCGATGCAGACTGTCCCAGGCGCCCAACATTCCCGGCACCGCACAGCTCAACGGACCGGACGCCAATTGCGCCTTGGAGGCATCCGCGGGAAGCCGAGCCGGCGAAAGGCCCGACCCGTTGAGTGCGAATGTCTGCCCCGAATGGTGGACGAGGATAAAGCAATCGCCGCCCAGACCACAGGCATGCGGAAGCGCAACGCACAGTGTTGCAGCCCCGGCAAGCGCTGCATCAACAATGTTCCCCGATCTGCGAAGCTCATCGATTGCCACCTGCGTCGCCAAAGGATGGCCGGAAACAACCGCGGCTCGCGTGCCGTGAGCGATTTGCACTGGCATTGAAATTACCCGAAACTCTTCGTTTCGATCTCGCGGCAGCAATGACGTAAGATCATGTAGCCGAGAGGTTGGCGCAAAGCGGGCCAGCGAACAACGTGCTTATGGTTATCGGATGAACCCAAAGTTATCGCTGAGCTTCAGCCAGTTGCAGCATTTTCTTGCGGTTGCGGATCAGGGGAGCGTTAGGGCGGCGGCTGACGCACTCGGCTTGTCGCAGCCTGCCGTGTCAAAGTCGCTGCGCGCGCTTGAAACTGCGCTCGGAGCCACCCTCATTCAGCGCGACGCGCGCGGTTCCAAGCTAACACCACCCGGCCGACTGCTCTATTCGCGCGCCCGCCTCATTGAAAACGAGGTCCATCGCGCGTCCGCCGAAATTCGCGATCTGGCTGGCATTGACGGCGGAAGAATTGCGATCGGCGCATCCGCTATTCCGTCGATCGTTCTCATGCCACGCGCGCTTGAACAGATCAGGAAGCAGCACCGAAACGTGTTCATTGATGTCGTGGGTGGAATGCCGAGCGTATTGTTGCCGCGCCTGCTGGACGGCGGGCTCGACTTCATTGTCGGACCGCGTCCGGGCGAGCGCGTGCCCGACCACATAGAATCCTTTCCGTTGTTCACGCTGCGCGGAAGCATTGTCATGAGGTCCGATCATCCACTTCGGCACGCGCGATCCATCGATGATTTTGCCGAAGCCGAATGGGTTCTCAGTTCAAGCGCCGCTCACGCCGAATCGGCATTGCACACCGCCTATCGGAAGAAGGAGCTTGCCGCAGCGAAGGTTGTGATCCGGGTGGAATCGCTGATCGCCGCTTATTCCATAGCCGCGGAAACGAAATATGTTGGCATCCTGCCGCGCTATGCGGCGCCGGCCGAAACGCTTTTCAACAGGGTGCTATTTATCGACGTACCTGAACTGGATCTTGTCGAGCACTACGACGTCTTCGTGCGACGGAATGCACAACTTTCAAAGGCTGCGAGCAAGGCATTGTCTTTGATAAGAGCGCTGGCGCGGCAGCTGCGAACCTAACGCTCGCCGGAAGCGCGAGGACCACGTGACTTCCACGACATCTTCCGATTTCCATTCTACGCTGGTCAGATCAACCAGGCCGTGAACTCATAAAAGAGGGGTGGTCGCGGTGTTCGGGTGGCAACGGCCTTTTGCTGGAGACCAAATTTCGGCTCAGAATGAACCGGTGCGCAGCCGACCCTCGTAATCACGTTTACCGAGCGGCACGCCTCGCGAGCGCAGGATGTTGTATGCGGTGACGGCGTGGAAATGGAAGTTTGGCAGAGAGAAAGAGAGAATGAAGGTCTCCGACGTGAAAGCAAGCCGTCGCGGACCGATCTGGAGGTCCAGGTGCTTGCCCGCGCAGTCGTTAATCTCTTCGGGGACGAACGCCTCCAGCGCCGTTACTGCCTTGCCGATCATCGCCTGCAGATCTGTAAAGGGAGCAGGTCCAACCAAGGCGGGAGGAGTGAACGCGCCGGTCTTGAGAGCCTCTACCCCCCACACGGAATGATGCGATGCCGCCTCGATCTGAAAATGAAATGGCGCCATGTCGTCGAAGAGGCGGGTGTGCACGAACTTATCGGGATCGACACCGGTGTTTGAAAAGTAGGTGGCCGCACGGTCGAGAAAGCCTCCGACGGATCTTACGGTTTGCAGGAAGGTCGGCACGCTGAGGTCGTAGAGTGATGTCCGCATTGCCTTCCTCTCTCCAGCAATTTGAATCATTTTGAATCGTAATGAGCATGTGGCGTGATGGCCACGAAGGCAAGGCAAGCGCGGTCATAGGCTGGCGGTCTTGCCCATTGGGTGGAAGCCTGATTCAGCATTGGCGTGAGCCGATACGATCTGACCGACTTCGAGTGGCGCGTTATCGAACCGCTGCTGCCCAACAAGCCGCGAGGCGTGCCGCGCGTCGATGACCGCCGCGTGCTGAACGGCATCTTCTGGGTATTGCGGTCGGGTGCACCGTGGCGCGACCTGCCGGAGCGCTATGGCCCTCGCACCACCTGTTACAACCGGTTCGTGCGATGGCGGAAGTGGCGTGTGGGACTGGCTGATGGACGCCATCACCGTCGCACGACGGCGACATCCAGATGATCGACAGCACCTCCGTTCGGGTCCATCAGCAGGCCGCGACAACAAAAAGGGGGTGCAGATCACTGTCTCGGTCGCTCCCGGGGCGGGCTCACGACCAAGATCCACGTCGTCGTCGACGCGCAGGGTCTCCCGATCCGGCTCGGCCTGACGGCAGGGCAAGCGCATGACGGGCAGATCGCCGACACTACACGCTGCTCGACCATCTCGTCCCTCAAACCATCGTGCTGGCGGATAAGGCCTGCGACGCCGATCGCATCCGCGATGCTGATCCAAGACGATGCTGATCCAAGACAAAGACGCCACGCTCAACATCCCGGCCAAGAGCAACCGGCGCTGAAAAACCATGCTTCAGCAAGCGCCTCTACCGCGAACGCAACCTGATCGAGCGCTTCTTCTCGAAGCTGACGCCCTTCCGCCGCGTCGCTACCCGCTACGACAAGCTCGCCGCCACCTTCCTCGCCATGATCCAACTCGCCTCGATGCGGCTGCGGCTCCAAGCTTATGAGTCTACGGCCTAATCTGGCAATCTCTCAAAGGGCAGTCGCGACAACAGGGTTATCGAGACTTCCTAGCTTCTCGATCGAAACTTGCACCAACGATCCTGGCCGAAGCCACGCTCGCGGGCGATGCATCGAAGCGACTCCAGCAGGGGTACCGGTTGCGATAATATCACCGGGTTCAAGCGGTTGGCGGTGAGACAGATACGATACGAGGTCAGCGACACTGAAAACCATGTCTCGTGTCGATCCATCTTGGAGTATTTTCCCGTCAACACTCAGTGATACTCGCAGGGCTTGCGGATCTGTCACCTCGTCGGAGGTTACGAAAAGTGCGCCAAAGGGGCCGAAGGTGTCATAATTTTTGCCACGATCGTAATTGCCGTCCTGCCGGATTACTTCGCTGGCAGTAATGTCGTTGAACACACTATACCCGGCGACGTATGCGAGCGCTCGAGCCTTGTCGATGCAATCGGCTCTGCGCCCGATAAAGACTGCAAGTTCCGCCTCGTAAGTCACGCCTCCGATTCCGCTCGGAAGAATTATCGCCTCGTTGGGAGCGATCACCGTCTCGATCCCCTTCCGGAAGAGCACCGGCTCCGCAGGCGCGGCCATGCCGCGCTCAGCCAGCGCGTCACTGTAGTTATGGGCAACGCCAAAAATACGCTTAGGACGCGGAAGCGGCGCCATCAATTCGACGCCACGCATCGGCAACCGAGCTGACAACGAAAGTCCGTGACTCCGAATATTGTTGCTGACCTCTGCAAGCCCGAACGCAAGAAACGCGGATATCTGGGGCTCCAAACCGCAAAGCGCACCCGCCATTGACGGATGGGCGAGATCTACGATTTCGTCCTCCCCACGATCACAAGCGACTACACCCGCCCTCACCACGCCGGAGAGGCGAAAGGTTACGAACTTCATGTCCTGGTTCCAGCCCGTTGGGGAGCACGGCGTGCACACAATTTCTTCGGAATGACTGCCGAGGAATAACTGCCGATCCCACCCGTCGCCTTAAGCGCCGTTCCGGCGCAAGGACGACGTCCTAAGGATTATTTACTGCTTTGATGCCTGCGCTCTGGACTGTCTCTGCCCACCGCTTCGTATCGAATTCAAGTAATCTTTTGAGTTCAGCCGCCCCACTGCCATCCGGATGCATGCCGAATGACCCAAACTTTGTTCTGACGTCAGGAAGAGCGAGGATTTCCTTCAGCTTCTGGCCCAGAAAATCAACTACCGGCTTGGGCGTATCCACCGGTGCGAACAAGCCATACCACAAGTTGACATTATACTCACCGAAACCAAGAGCTTCACTCATCGTTGGGATTTCGGGCGCTATGGAATCGCGCTTGACGCTTGTAATCGCTAAAGCCCGCAAACGGCCCGATGTGATGTAAGGCAGCGCAGTCTGCAAGGGCGCTATCACCACCTCGACTCCGCCGCGCAGGACCTCCGTCATCGCTTCAGCCTGGCCACGATGAGGAATATGAAAGATATCCGTTCCAGTTTCCTTCTTTAGCAACTCCATCGCGAGATGCTGAGGCGTCCCCAATCCCGACGATCCATAATTGAGTTTTCCAGGATTCTTCTTTGCGAGGGCAATCAACTCGTTCAGATTTTTGGCCTCAACACTCGGATTAACAACAAGCACCATAGTGCCTTGGGCAAACATACCAACCGCGGCCAGGCTTGTCATTGCATTGAACGGAAGCTTGTAAAAGCTGGGGTTGATAGCCAGCGTGTTGGCCGCCAGAAGCAGCGTGTAACCATCTGGGTTTGAATTCACGACATACGCCGTTCCAAGATTCCCACCCGCTCCTGTCTTATTTTCAATAACAACTGGCACACCCGAACGGTGATGCAACTTTTCTGCAAATAAACGTGTTGCAACGTCAATACCGGTGCCCGCACTGTAGGGCACCACGATGGTAATCGCGCGCACCGGATACTCGCTCGCCACGGCAGCATGCACAGTTCCGAAAAGCGCAAGCGCCACCACCAACGAACCTACGATTCGACGTAAGAAATGCATTGCTACACTTTCTTTCTGAATGCGTTTATCTTACCGAGGATCACTCTTCTTTTCTTCGCCCCCTCGCTTAGCGAGAGGGCAATCGTCGATACGACACAGCTGATTACAGGCTCGGCCACTCCGTACGGATTTCTCATCCGAGCAAGCCCCCTCTCGCGCTGCGACGTTACGGGTTCCGTCATTGTCATCCGGCTGCCGGCTTCTCAATTTGCACCCGCTCACTCGTTTCCGCTTGTGAACGACCGCGTTCCTGTCGCGGCCGACAATTCACTGCGAATACTGACGTCCCAGACGCGGATTACACCGGAAACACCAGTGTTTCCCGACGGGGCGTCGTTTCGTTCACGGGAACACGCCTTCCATCCTGCGCCTGAGCGACGAATGCTGCCGCGATGCGACGACGAATGCGCGTGAGGTCCCGATCCGGCGCGAGCAAGATCTCATTATTACGCGACTCGACAACATCACCCCCCACAGCTGCAATCATTTGATCTTCGGCGGATGTTTTCAGCTGACGGGGCATGACGACCTTTTCGAAATGTTGCTTCAGGCGGACGCGCTCCTCCTCGGATTCGGCACGCCAGGCAGCATATCGAAACATGCGCGTTCGATTGTAGTCGATTGGAACTTGAAACAATCGGGATACATACGGCACAGCGTTTTCGACCGGACGGAGCGCATTGGTAATCAGTCCCGGGAGATTGAACCGCTCTCCGTTGAGCGGAGCGAGCTTATGGCCGTGCTCCAGATGGTTTCCGTCCCTGTCAACTGATATTCCACGCAGTCCGTGCCCGTCCGTTTCGACTATCTGCACACGCCGGTCTGCGAGCGGGACCTGCTTGGACGCGGTCTTTTTGGCGCCGATCTCTGAAGCCACCGTTGAATCCAAGTACTCCAGGACGGCATCATGTTGCTGCGATTCAACGTGAAGAGTGACAGCGTGATAAGCATCGCTACCATCGACAACGATCAACCAATTCGCGTCCCAAATTTCCGTCGGCAGCGGGAAGTGCACAAATTTGTCCGGCTGAAACAGTTCCTCGGGAAGCGACTCCTCGAGAGGTGGCGGTGGAAATTTCTCTGCGTCGCCGAGATAAGCCCAGACGAAACCGCCCACCTCAGCTGCCGGATATGCACGCACCGAGATTTTCTTGCATTGCTCGGAGCTCTCGGACTCCCATGGGATCAGGGTGCAGGCGCCTTTGCCGTTAAACCGCAATCCGTGATAGGCGCATTGAAGGTCCCCATCCAGAACGCGGCCTACCGATAGCTTGACATATCGATGCGGGCATCGATCAAAGAGGACATTGGGGCGTCCTTCTGCATCTCGGTAAACGACGAGGTCTTCCGCAAGGCACGTAACTCCTACCGGCTTTTCAGACGGAAGCTCATGGCTTTGCAATATCGGATACCAGAAGTTTCGCAGACCAAGCTCCAGCCCGGCCGGTAACCCACGCGCAATTTCTGGCAACTTATCTTTCTTGGCTTCTGCAGCTTGAACCATGCAACTCTCGTCCGTTCGAGGGTTGTGGCGTCCATGAACCGCTTAACGATCCAATCAATAGCGCCACTCGATCTGGACAAATTCTAAGCAGGCGATCGCTCTCGTCGCAATCGTCACTGATGGCATAAACAATATGAGTGACGTTCATGATGCATGGGCCGCAAACCATGACAGAATGAGTTCTGCGCCGAGCAATGCCGGATCGATCTCATGCAACACGTCATACAGCGCCGTTATTGGCACGACACCGCGAGCCGGATCGCTGCTCCAAATCGACTTATACTAGATGAATGAACGCGAGCGCCGCGGCGCATCAAACCATCAGCGCGGCGTCTTCTCGTTTCCCTTTTTGGACTTCCGTGTGAGCTTGCCCCAGTCTTCTGGAAACTTCTCGTTTCGAAATAGGTCCACAAACGTGCGCCGCAACCAGCGATTGGCCAAGTCGCGATCAAAGCGCTCATGCCAATACACCTTGAGGTCGTACCGAGGCAGCGGCACCGGCGGCGGCAACACCTTGAGAGAGAGACGTGACGAAAATGTCTTGGCCAATCCAATCGGCATAATCGCCAGAAAATCGGATTCGGATATCAGCATGGGTAGCGTGACGAAATCCGGCACAGCAAGCTTGGCTCTGCGTCGAATTTTGTGTCTGGCAAGTTCGCTCTCGATAACCGCATGCGCCATGCCACTCGGATCAGCGATCGCATGAGGAGTGTTCAAGAATGCATCCAAAGTCATTCCAGCGCGAAAATTCGGATGCTCAGACCTTACTACGCATACGTAATGCGCGCGATAAAGCAGGCTTTGTCGAAAGCCGGCCGTTAACTTCGTGAAGAAGCCCGCGGCAATATCAACTTCGCCCGAAGCCAGCGCGTCGCCTGGGCTTTCCGTCGGGATCGTATGGATTTTCAGGCTGATTTGGGGAGCCGCCCGCTCCATGAATTCGAGCAATTTAGGGAGGAAGGCCAGTTGACCGATGTCGTTCAGATAGATGTTGAAGCGACGCATCGCCGTTTGCGGATCAAAGGGAGTGTCCGATGACAGCCCATCCAAAAGGGCTTCGACCGCCTGTTTAGCAGCGGAACCCAGTTCCGAGCCGTAAGGCGTGGGCTGCAATCCGTCTCCTCCCCGAACGAAAAGCGCGTCACCAAGCTTTTGACGGAGTTTGGCGAGGGAATGACTTGCAGCTGACTGGGACATTCCGATTGCCGCCGCAGCAACCGAGAGATTGCGTGTTTCTATCAGCGAAGCCATTAGCCTCACCTGATTCATATCGACGCCATTCAGACGCGCAGAATGCAAGAGTATTCGAGATGTCACAGCCAATGCCTTCTCAGCTTAGATCGCTCGAAATTATAACGCCTCAAAAATGAGATTAACCAGATAAAAAGAGATGCGAATGTCAGAGAAAGAAGCATGGAAATGCACGGCCCTGGAGCAATCAAACATGCTCGCACACAGGGAGATTTCGCCGAGCGAATTACTTGAAGAGACAATAGGACGCGTCCATCAGATTAACCCTGCCATCAATGCGATAGCGACAATTGACGAACAACGCGCACGCGCGGACGCACGCGAGAGCGAACGTCGGCAGTTGGCGGGCAACCGTCTCAGTCCAGTGGACGGCCTGATCATCACGGTGAAAGACAACATTTTCGTGCGGAATATGCGCACGACATGGGGAAGCCGCCTCTACGAGAATTTTGTTCCAGAGCTCGACGACATTGCGGTGGAACGTCTGCGAGCCGGCGGCGCGATAATACTTGGAAAGACGAATACGCCAGAGTTCGCGCTCAGCGCGGTTACCGACAATTTGGTTTTTGGTCCGACACGCAATCCCTGGGATCTGAACTGCACGCCCGGCGGCTCCAGTGGGGGAGCTGCCGCAGCCGTTGCAGCTGGCCTATCCCCTCTCGCATTGGCAACCGACGCCGGGGGATCAATACGCCGGCCCTGCTCCTATACAGGGACGGTGGGCCTCAAGCCGTCTATCGGGCAGGTTCCCCGTTGCCATAGCTTTCCAGCAACAGCGTTTGATCTTCAGACCATCGGACCGATCGGGCGCACCGTCGACGACGTCGCGATGATGTTCGACGTCATCGCCGGACCAGATCAACGAGACCGGTCAACATCGAATTTTCAGTCCGGACAACGCGGGCAGAATCCGAGCGCGGCAAACAAGCCGCTTCGAATTCTCTATGTCCCTCGCATCGAAAACCAACTTGTCGATTTGGACATCGCCGATAGTGTCGCCAGCGCTGCGGATACGCTCCGGGAACTGGGGCACCACGTGGAGGAAGGTGATCTGCCTGTCAGGCTTTCGGACATCGATGAAATCTGGTCGACATTGACAGCAGCCGGATGCGCCCACGTGGTGGCCGATCACACCGCCTGGGAACAACGTGTGGGGCCTGCTGCACTGGCTCTTGTCGAACGGGGAATGGGTATCTCCGCAACACGATATCTCCGCGCGTTACAGACCCTGAATGATGTACGCCGGCGCTTCGTTGATTTCATGAAGACAACCGACGTGATCCTCACGCCCAGTTCACCCGCCCTGCCCTGGTCGATTAACGAAGCATTTCCCCGATTTATCGGAGGCCAACCGGCAACCCCACGTGCAGCCGCGGCTTTCGCAACCTTCGTCAATGTTACTGGACATCCGGCGCTGGCCCTACCGTCGTCGCCCGCACAATCGGGTCTTCCTATCGGCTTTCAGCTCATTGGCAGATTCGGAGAAGATCGGCTCTTGCTCGATCTTGGAAAGGAATACGAGCTTGCCCGCCCATGGGCTGACCGATGGCCGCGGCTTGCCCTTTAGGTAAGCCCTCGCGAGCGTTCCACCCGCAGCGACCTACAAATCGAGCACAAGGGGGCCATTTATGCAGCCGACACAGCAAATCATCACGCGATCGTTCGCCGCCCGTTCGTCGTCCGTAAGGACGGCGTCGTGATGTTCAGGGGTTCCTGAGATCAGGCCGGTCTCACAGGCGCCGCATACGCCCTGCTCGCACGAGGATGCGACATCTACACCCGCTTCCCGTAAAACCTGCAGGATGGTCTGCCCCTGTGGCACCATGAATGTCCGTCGAGAGCGGGCGAGCTCTACCGTGAATCCGCCCTGTGTCGCAGCACTGAGCCTTGCACCAAAAGATTCGGTGTGAACCTTTGCCCGGGGCAGCCTCAGCGCACTCCTCTCAAAGGCCTCGAGCATGGGCTTCGGTCCGCAACAATACAGATGAGCGTTGTCTGGAGCGCTGGAAACGATCGAGTCGATATCCAGAAACCGACCATTGTTTTCGTCGTCAAAATGAAAAGACACCTGCGCAAGCGGCTTGAGATGCTCGAAGAAAACCGCCTCCGATTGCGCCCGCGCGGAATAATGCAGTTGCCAGGGTCGCCCGCTCGCCAGGAGATGCTGAACCATGCTCCAGATCGGCGTGATGCCGATACCGCCCGCAATCAGGACGACAGGATCGGTTGTTTCTACCAGAGGAAAATTATTGCGTGGCTCGCTAACCGCAACGACATCACCGATACGCAGATCCTCATGAACGTATCGGGATCCTCCTCGGCCGTTCCGGTCAAACTTTACGCCGATGACATAAGTTGTCGGATTGTCCCCGGCCCCTATGAGGGAATATTGCCTCACCATTCCGTTCGGAAGATGAAGGTCGATGTGCGCGCCGGGTTCGAATGATGGAAAGGCAGCTCCATCCAAACGATCCAGCTCGTATAGGTTCGTGTCGGACGCGGCGCATCGTATTCCCGCAATGCGCGCTTGAATGTTTCCATCAAGCACCGAAAGCGATGCCGCTTTTGGTCTGACGTCAGACCCCACCTGCATATCCAAGCTCATTCATCAATGAATGTCAGAGATCGTCTCAGATCGCCTTGATCACACCGCCATCGACGCTGAGAGAGATCCCATTGATGTACGACGCACGCTCCGAAACGAGGAAGCACACGGCATTTGCGACCTCCTCTGCTTCGCCCAGCCTTCCGATTGGAATATCGCCCAGCTTGCGTCGAACGTACTCATCCTCGCCGCTCGCCGCCGAAGCTGCCCCTTGCTGAAAGCGGTCCGTATTGATTCGCCCAGGCAGAACGGTATTGACTAAGACGCCATCCTTTGCCGCTTCATTGGCGATATACTTGAATAACCCGGCCACACCCGGTCGCGTGGCGACAGATGTCACGAGATCCGGTATCGGCTCACGCACGGAGCGCGCCTGCACTGTCACAACGCGCCCCCACTTGCGCGTACGCATTCCCGGCAAAACGTGCTTCAACAGCCGAAAAGCGGCCAGAACGGTGATTTCAAATGCCGCAAGCAAGTCAGTTTCGGCGATCGCATCGAGGCCGCCACGCTTAGGCGAACCACCAATGAAAACCAGAATATCGATCGACCCAAATTTGGATTGAGCGGCTTGACAAAGGGCTTCAATGTCAACGGCTTTGGAGAGATCGGTCGGAATCGCCAACACATTCTCCGAACCAGCAATCGCCTCAACCTCTTTTGCTGCTGCATTCAGCTTTTCCGGACCGCGGGCGCACATGACCAAACGCGCACCCTCGCGAGCCAGCGCCAGCGCGCATTGCTTTCCAATGCCGTCGCTTGACGCTGTAACCAGCGCAACTTTGTTGCGAATGTTGAGCTCCATCTTGCCCTCTATGAATCCAGTGCCGTCCGGACAAATGTTGGATCGTATATGGAGTCCACACTAACGCTTCCGGCGTAACGATCCGTCTTTGAAAACATGGCAACAACCCGCGCGATTCCCTCCGCCGAGGCGAACGGCACATCCTGAAAGCGCGTTGCATAGAAGCGTTGGATCGCTTCGGCCTGTTTCAGATTGGTGAATTGGAGGTGACGATTCAGAATCGGCACGACGCGATCCGGCATTGTCTTGAACAACTGTATCGAGCGTATGTATGCCGCAACGACTCTGGCCACCGTATCCGGCGCTTTATCCCGGAAGCGTCGCGTCGTTGCGAGAACCGGGCCCTGATAGCTGAACTCCGCCCCCAGATCGGAAAGTTCACGAAAGCCATGAACAATCTCGCCGGCAATCTTGTAATCCGCAGTCAGGACACCGGCCTCCAGTTCACCTGAAGACATCGCCTCATATATTTTCGGATAGGTCCCGAGCGGAGCGAGCCGAACACGACCGCTAAGGCCCCAACGATCCAGCATGCGGGCGGCCGTGAAGCCTGTCTGCCCCTGTTCGGACAGAACTCCGATAGCACCCCCATCAAGGACGTCTGGCGACGTGATATCTCGCCGACCAAGGATGTGCAGGGCAGAGACCGGCTCGGCCGCCATCACGATGAGTGGATCATGCCCTTCGAACGCCGCCTGGACGACCGGCACGGACCCGAATTCTGCGAAATCATACTCGCCGGCCAGCAAACCGCGAATCCCCTCCGGGCCCGCCGTTTCCTCTCGAACGATTGAAAGATCCAAATTGTGTTCAGAGAACGCGCCGAGTTCGCGGCCAATAACGCCGAGGCTCTGCGGCGTTGACCGCAATCCCAACGCAAGGGTTACTTTGAGCATCGCGACAACACGCCCACGGCAACTATTTCCTTATTCATAGACTGCAACGGCGCAACCGGTATCCCACTCAACCACTGGCTCGTAAGCAAGCGACCGCGGCTTTCGGTCGTATGCCGCGCCCAGTGCAGTCACCCATTGCCGGATTTCCCAGGTCCCAAATCCGGCCGCATCGATTCTGCTGTTCGGAATGGAGAGGACTTCATCGATCGCGTTGCGATCGAGCAGTGACAAGAAATGGCGGTCAAACTCCGGATCGAGCGTGTCCGCTTCCGGCGCACCAGGTGAGTGTGACAAACCACCGGTGCCAAGCACACCAACGCGAAGATCGCTTCGATCGATCGCAGTGCGGATCGCGCGGCCGAAGGCGTAGCAACGACGCAACGAAAGAAGCGGTGGGACCTGGCAATTTTGCATGATCCACACGATCGGAACGTTGAACTCCGGCGTTACAAGCTTAAGCGCGACGATAACGCCGTGTTCGAGAGCCATATTTCCGGCGAATGACGGCTCAATGTCATGCTCAAAGGCACAGGACAGGATTTCACGTCCCAGCGTCGGGACACCATCGATTGAAACCTGTGGAATTCCCAGCCAATCCTCGATTGGCCCGGAGTACCTCTCGTTCAACGTGACGCACGCCGCCGGCATATTATCGATGAAGAAATTGGAAAAATGATCTGGCGCGATCACGACAAGGGCATCTACGTCTGCCGCGGCGAGGCGGTCCTTCAAAGAGTCAGCCGCGCCGAAAAAATTGGCTCTCTGCTGATCGTTTGCCGCCTTCTCGAAGGCAGCAATGCCAGGCGCATGACTGATCGCGCCGGCGAAAACAAGGTTACCCATATCAGTAGATCCCTTTATTGAATACCATAACGGCCGATCGAGCCTGCTAACTCCGCAACTGCAAGTGCCCGCGGAGCGGATTCAATGTCTCCTGATATTCCGGCCGCGAAATACCCATGAATCGCGCATAGGGCGCTAGAAGCAACGGATGCACGCTCAATCGATAAAGCGTCGCGAGATCACCATCCTTTAACGCCTGACATTCCACTTGAGAGATCGGGAAGGCCGACAACGCAGCGTCCGCCTCCTCCCTGAATCGACGCTGTAATTCGCGATCCTTTTTCAGGTGAAAGATGAATTTCTGAACACCGAATGCGCTCATGTGAAACTAACTCCAAGATGATGCGACATTTCAGATTCTTCCATGTGGAGCACGTCAGACGTTAAGCTTCATCATTTTCAGGAACGAGCATCCCTGAATGCGACCGAAGACCGCCTTCTTTCCGGCATTCAGCGAAAACAGCTTACTCATCGAATTGCGAACTTCACATCGAATGCGTCGCATATTCGATATGAAGATCGTTCATAATCTTGCTTTGGTGCTGATCATACAAACGCTTCAGGCGCATCTGTCGGCAGCCAAACGAAAAGCGCGAACGCGCAGCGTTGTACAAGTGACCACGGAACGCTTCCGGAACTGTCCGGCATCAGCACCCGCACTTCAGGCGAGAGCTTGTTCGTCGCTTTGCTCGTCACAACCCATCCTCTCAGGAGCTGGGCTTTCGACAAACCCGGGACGGTCACCGGCGCGTTGCGCGCCCGGCGACAAGACCGCAAAATCCTTCGCCGCGTTTCTCACGTTTGCAGCTGCAAAGATGCGTATTCCACACTTTGTCAGCAGGACCTAAGCCACCTGACGTATCTGATCTGCCAACCGTCTCCTGCTCAGGCGGTCAGACTACCCGTTATGGCCAGGGTGTTTCGGATGAGGAGTTGCTGCTTCGATATATCGCGCCAGCTCGCGAGGTGACAGCCATGCATGCTGCAGGGTCGCCTACGGGCGCGTCTGGACGACCAATGAGCAAACGGTATCACCCCATGCGACTTATGCGATGACTGCTGCGGCCATCCTCAATCGTTGCGCGCTCGATGGGCTCCCGTCGAGCAATGATTGTTAATTATGCCGCCGACCTTACCCAAAGAGATCCAAAACGTCGCGCGGATATTCATATGTCGCGTCTTGCAACGCGCCTGTCTTCTATGTTGGAAGACTGGGTCCGCTTCTATTTCTTTACTGGTGCGCCGAATTTTTCGAGACCTTTCCTCACATACGCCGCAAGCCCGCATCGAAGACAGCCGAGGGTATGTGGGGGCCCATGAGTTATTCGTCCGGCCATTTCAAGGAAAATGTCACAAGTGGGATGCAGTCACGCTATAGAGAGGCGTTTTCCGATAGAAACAATCCTGAGAAATCAGGCGACCAAACACTCCAGTTCTTGATGCCTCTTTAATAGTGGTGAAAATTGAAAATGTTCGGTTTCTTCAAAAAGAAGCAGGCTACTCCAGAGCAAATTGAAGCATTCCGAGAGTTTGCCCGTGAATCGATGATTAGCTCCAAACCCAAAGACGGGCAATATTCAGCCATCATGATCTTTCCGCCTGAACCTGCGGTTTTCTTCGAAAAGGCGAAAAAACACATCGACGCATTCGCCGCCTTTGTTCATGGCATTGAAGATCGAATTTCGAAAGATGATTTCAGAGGAGTTCTGACTTCGTCCTCTGTTGAGGATGACCTTGGAAAGTCTAGTGCAAAGCGCTATGTCATTGCGGCCGGGAAAGACAGAGAGAGCACCAAAATTCTCTTTGATTGGCCGGGACCGGGAACGCTTAACAAGAAAAAGAAGTCGACCAACAAATCGACCACCCCGGCAACCGGAGTCTCAAAATAACGACGCACCGGCGCCAAGTCCAATTGAGCCAGTTCAATCCGCCAAACGTGCGGGCACGTCGACGCCCGAAGTCAAGATAATCAAGGAATCTCGCATCTCGTTCTTTGCCATTAGGATCGAGGAAGGCGCAGAGTATCGCCCCTACCGGCTGGTCGCTACTGACACAAGAACAAATCAATTCGCGTTTTCATTCAATTATGAAACGTCCCCCCTGAGCTTTCCTTGCATGGTTTCAGTCGCAGCAGATGGCACGCGATACAACATGGGTCCGCTTTACATTAAAATGGATGCGACCACGTTTGAAAATTTTGCCGTGAAATATGCAATTGAAAAAATTTATGATGATCAGTTGATTTCCGACAGAGTGTTGAATGTTTTGGGAGTGTCCGCAATTGCCGAGAGCATTAGCAAATCGGGCTTTCACGTGTTGTACGTCAATAAGGAGGAACAGGGCGCTCCTCAGATTATTGCAATGAAAGATGGTCGAACGGTCTCAATCCTTGTTCGAGCGGAAGCTTACCCTGACAGCGGAAATTTTATAATGGATGATGAGCAAGGGTTGGCTGAAATCTTTCAAGAGCATCAAGAAAGGGATCGAGACCTCTATTTTGCATCACTAACTCTTTTCAATAGTGAGGCACGAAACGACTGGGAGAAGCGGGCGATACTCAAAAACGGCAGTTATGAACTTATTGTATCTAAATTTAGGAAGTTGGACGCGCCTCCAAGAAACACTGTTGATGAAGACGATTTGAGCCCGGCAGGGCTCGAATTTGTTGCTGGATTTGGAGCCATGACCGCCGCTTTCATCTCGGAAAAATTAGATCTCCCAAAATCCATAGAAGACGAAATACACCTCGAGTATTCTCTTTTTGGAGTGTATTTGGCTCATAAATTCTACACCGAAATTGTAGGGCTAAAGACCGACCCTATTTGGACAGTTCTCACTGTGCTCACTACCCCACCCTTTGCGAGTGAGGCCATTGATGTAGAAAGTGAGGAGTTCAGCGCTTTTGAGTCCTTCGCCAGACCAGCGATTGTTGCCTACGAAGCTGAGGCAGAGCGCCATCTGACGCCTGATGCGGCGGGTAAGCGGCAATATCTTCAATTTGGCAAGGCAGCAGCCAAAGCCATGATCATGCGAATGAATGGACTCAGGAAGGAGCCCATTCCCACATCGTTAATAGAAATGAGCAGGATGGAAGAGGCGCTTTCCATGTCGCCTGAAAGTCTTTGGAGCGCTTTCTCCGAGATGGACGAGCGTGGAGCATTGCCGCGGTAGCAACCGTTCGATACCGCTTATCGGGCCGCGCAGGGCTCGAAGAAATCAAGGCAGTTCAATTGCTCGCTTACGCGAGAGAAATCGGCCTTGGGTGGCACAGCCGGTATACGGGCGGATGTTTGAGATTACCCGCCAAGGACTCGATATCCGGTCTGCGGAGCAATCCTGACGCAATGGTCAAAATAAGTGGACGGATTGGTCTTGGGCCGCGGTCTCTTTGAGAGTTCGTTGCTCCCACTCAAGTCCCAGCCTTGTTAGAAGGTCAATCTCTCCAACTTCATCTATCAAGTAGGCAATCCTCTGATCCTTGGCTAGGTAGTGCTCTGCTATTCATCGAGCCGATGCGGAGCATCGTCCCGTCGAAATCGAAGCCATGAAACAGCTCCTCATGGAAATGATCGCGGCTCTCCTTCTCGTGAAATAACTTGGGGTGATTGTCCCGCAGATATTCGCCCGCTGCCACCAAGAAGCCGCAGGTGCCACACGCCGGATCGACAATGATGTCCTTCGGGCCCGGAGCAGTCATTTCGACCATGAGCGAAATGATATGACGCGGCGTGCGAAATTGTCCGTTCTGTCCTGCTGTGGCGATCTTGGACAACATATATTCGTAGAGATCGCCCTTGGTGTCGCGGTCCTCCATGGGAATGTCTGCGAGGAGATCGACGACCTTTGCCAACAAAGCCGGTGTGGGTATCGTGAAGCGCGCTCCCTTCATGTGGGTCGCATGGGCCGTGCCAGCGTCGGCCATATTGCGCAGGAAAGGGAAGACATGCTCTGAGACGATGGTGAACATCGTCCCGGGGTCCTTATTCTTCAGCTTGGACCACCGCATCTCTTCATAGGCGACACCGCCGCCCTTGCCGATACCATCCTTGCCTTCTGGGAAGATCCGACGCTCCATCGGCTTTCTGAGCCGATTGGCCTTGTTCTCCTCGCGCGTATGGGCCTCGTCGAGGCCGCGCATGAACAGCAGGTAGGTAATTTGCTCAATCACCTCGAGCGGACTGGCAATGCCTCCCGCCCAAAATGCATTCCAAACCCCATCGATCTTGGAGCGAAGATCCCCCGTCAGCACATCCAAACCCATTCCCAATTACCAGCACCAAGAAAAGCGGAGTAACCGCCGTTGCGCAACCCATGCAGCACCGGCCCAGAGATTGTCCAGAATGAATGTGGGAGAGAATGTTGGACGGCTCGGCTGAGAGGTCCTAAAAAAGCTTATTTAGCGATGTTTTTCTTGGGGATACTGGCGGAGAGGGAGGGATTCGAACCCCCGATACCCTTGCGAGTATGCCGCATTTCGAGTGCGGTGCTTTCAACCACTCAGCCACCTCTCCGCGGGGGCCGAACAGGGCGGTGCCGCCCTCGGACGGGGCGTTACTTAACGAAGCCGGCCCGCCGAAACAAGAGCGGTTGCACATCAATCGGCGCTATTTGCCCGCCGGCATGATCCGATTGCCGAAAAGCGGAACAGCGAAGGCCGCACGCGCGAGCCGCCGCTCCATCGGCCGAAAGCGGCCGGCCGCGCCGGATCATAAAGCCTTTACAAATCTCACTTACCAGACCGGCTCATATTTCGTTCGAGATTTCGCGTGATTCTGAAACATCTTTCGCTTGCGACCCGGCTGAACCTTGCCGTCGCCCTGCCCGTCGTCCTCGCCTTTGCCATTGCCGTTGCCGCATCGCTCGGCATCTCGCAGGTCTCACGCGATGCAAGACAGGCGATCGGCTCGGGCCGCATCCTGCAAGACACTGCCGAGCTGTCGGTGATGGCGGAGCGAATCGGCCGCCTGATTCGCGAGCCTGGCTCGCAGCAGGACGTCGAGAAGCGAATCGCGCCGGATACCGACCGGCTCCGCATGCTGGCGTCGATGATGGCCGAAACGGTCGGCCAGCAGGATGCCGCGACCGCCAGAAAACTGGCCGCCGACGTCGCCGAGCTCGATCAGTTCATTCTCGGCGCGATGCTCGCGCGCGGCAACATCACCGAGGCGCAGCAGCTCATGCCCTCGGCCATTGCCGCATTCTCGGAAACGGCCGCGCACGTCGCGATCGCACTGAAGGGCCTTTCCACCGCCGACGCCGATGCGCAAGCCGGCCGGTTTCTGCGTCGCGCCGGCACTCTCGCGGAGCAGGTCGGGACATATGCGATCGGCGCCGACCCGGCCTTGTTCGACGAAGCCCGAAACCAGGTCTCGGCTTTCGCTGACCTGACCGATCAAGCCGTCGCGCTGATGAAAGCGGCCGGCCGGGACTATCGAACGCTAGAACGCGACATGGAGCGGGCGCGATCGAAGCTCTATGGCCTCGTGACCCAGCTCGGCAGCGCTTCGGAACGCTTCGAGACGTTGCAGAAGAAGACCGATGACATCCTGAGCCATGCCGGTCAGGCGGCTGCGCTGCTCAAGGCCAGCAACAATGTGCAGGCCAAGGCGCAGCTTGATCGCATCGCCCGTTGGGCCGAACTGATCGGCACCGGCGCCATCGCGGCGCTGCTTGCGGGTCTGTGCCTGGCCATCGTTCTGCCGATGGTCGTGCGGCGCTCGATCTTGCAGCCGCTGGCGCGTCTCGGCGAGGTGATGAATCGCCTGGCTCTCGGCAAGACCGATGTCACAGTCGAAGCCACGGAGCGAGGCGACGAGATCGGCGCCATGGCGCGGTCGGTCGTGGTGTTTCGCGACAGCATCCTGGATCGCGAAAAACTGCGCACCGACAAGATCCAGCTTGAAGCACAAGCCGCGCAGCAACGGCGCGAGGACATTCACAGGATCGCCGGCGAATTCCAGCACGCCGTCGGCAGCATGATCGACACCGTATCGTCGGCCTCCAACGAGCTGGAGGCTGCGGCCGCGTCGCTGACCGACATCGCCGAACAGACACAGACGCTGTCCGTGACAGCGTCAAGCGGCTTCGAACAGGCATCGGCCAATGTGCAGTCGGTCGCCGTCACCACCGACGATCTCGGCCTGTCGATAGTGCAGATCGCGCGACAGGCGCAGGAATCCAGCAGCATTGCATCGGAAGCCGTGCAACAGGCGCAAATCACCGACACCAGCATCAATCGCCTGTCGCAATCGGCCGAACGCATTGGCGATGTGGTGAGACTGATTTCTTCCATTGCCAAACAGACCAACCTGTTGGCGCTGAACGCGACGATCGAAGCGGCGCGCGCCGGCGATGCGGGGCGCGGCTTTGCGATCGTGGCCCAGGAGGTCAAGACGCTGGCCGCCAACACCGCGACGGCAACCGAAGAGATCGGCCGCCAGATCGCCGACATGCAGACGGCAACCGACGAATCCGTTCACGCCATCAAGGCGATCAACACCACCATCGCGCGGATCGCCGCCATCTCCGCCGCCATCTTCAATTCGGTGGAGCGGCAACAGCTCGCAACCGAAGAGATCGCCCGCAATCTGCAGCAGGCAACACAGGGCACCACTGCGGTCGCGCACAGCATCACCAACGTCAGCCACGGTGCGGCTGCCACCGATTCCGCATCAGCCGCCGTGCTCGCCTCGGCCCGATCCCTATCGGCCGAAAGCGCGATGCTAAAAACGGAAGTCGAACGTTTCCTGGCGACCATACGCGCGGCCTAACGCCAAGAGCGTTTTCGTGCGAAGCGGGTACCGGTTCGCATGAAGAAAACGCGGCAAAATAAAAAGTTCAGAGCCTTTCGATCGTCGATCCGGGACAGGTGGTGAAGCTCGGCGCCGCCTTGAGATGTCATTTCTCGGAGCCCTTTCCGCATCACGTGCATGCAAAGGCTCAGTTGAGTTTTTTATGAGTTATAAATATGATTGAGGCGTATCAAAAATACAACTATGCGTGGATATTTCACGCGCAGGCTCCGGACAACCTGTTCTACGATTCAAAATCCGTGCAATCTTGGATTACAGAATCTGTTCGGGGGTTCGGAAATGTTCAGGAAGACACTCCTTGCTTTGGCGGCTCTTGCTGGTGGCACACTTGCCGCGCATGCCGCGGACCTGCGTCCGGTCTATAAGGCGGCGCCCGCTCCAGCACCGGTCATCTACAACTGGTCTGGCTTCTACATCGGCGGAAACGTCGGTTACGCGTGGGCCGAAACTTCAGCGAGCCGGTTCGCAGTGAACGGCTTGGTGCCGCCACCGCCGCCGGTTGACCCAACACTCGATCGGGACGGATGGTTCGCAGGCGGTCAAATCGGCTGGAACTGGCAGGCTGCGGGCTCTCCCTGGGTGTGGGGTATCGAGGCTGACCTCCAGGGCGCCGACATCAGTGGTTCGGCGACTGCGAATGGGCTCGGCTTGATTACCGGCACCGCGGACATTGACATGTTCGCTACGGTTCGCGGCCGGCTCGGCTATGCCTGGGACCGTGTGATGGTCTACGGCACCGGCGGTATTGCCTGGGCAAGGAATGAGTTCACACTCACCGGTCTCGGTGTGACCATTTCGGAAGATCGTACGCACACGGGATGGGTAGTCGGCGGCGGCGTCGAATGGGCGCTGCTTGATAACTGGACGGCTAAAATTGAATACCAGTTTCTGAGCTTCGACAGTGAACGGTATTTCCCTGCGGTCGCCGCGGGCGCCGGCATCGATTTCGATACCGACATTCACACCATTCGCATCGGCTTGAACTACCGCTTTGGCGGCTACGGCAAGACGCCCGTCGTTGCCAGGTACTGAGACTGAAGTACTGAGTGCTGACTTCCAAGATAACGCACAACTCAAGGCCCCAGCATCGTCTGGGGCCTTTTTCATTCGAGAGGAGCGGCGAAGAAGGAGCGGCACTCCACTCATCGATCGCCGGCGGCATCGGACATCAGATTGCAATCCGTATCGACGCGCACATCGATCGCGCGGACCTATTGCCCGTTGATCCGTCGAAACCGGCTGAACTGGAATTTCTGCACCGCGCCCCACGGTGTTTCGTGATCCTGACGGCGGCTCTCAACCAGTTTGAATGACGGCCCGAGCAAGGCCCCGAGCGAATCGGAATCGTACCGAACAACTGGCAGGCCGCTGCACCGCTCGGGACCATCCGGCGCGAATGTACCGATAATCACATGTCCGCCGGGCCGAACCGCCTTCAGCACCCGTTCGACATAGGCCGCGCGATCCTGCGGCTCGGTCAAAAAATGAAACACCGCGCGGTCGTGCCACACCTCATAGCTTTGCTCAGGCTGCCACTCCGTCACATCGGCGACCACCCATTGCACGGACGCCTGACGCGATCCGAGCCTCGCCTTTGACGCCGCAAGCGCGGTATCGGAAATATCGAGAACGGTGACGGCGCTGAACCCGGAATCGAGCAGAGCATCGACCAGATGCGACGCACCGGCGCCGACATCGATAATCGCCGCATCTGCCGGAGCACCGGTTTTGCGGATGAGATCGAGCGAGATGGCGGGATTTTCCTCAAACCAACTGACGTCCCGCTCGCCTTTCGTGTCATAGACATTGTCCCAATGGGACTTGATACCCGACGTGTTCAACCCGCTTTTCCGCTTGAGAGAGATTACAGAAGCCGAATCTGGTGATGCCTCGCGGTCGGCGCAACCAAAGGGAATGAACCGTGTCCTTTCCAATCTTCGATCACAAGAACGCCGACCTGCCCTCGATCTTCGAGCCGGCGGCGCTGCTGCGCGAGGCGCGCCGTCAAAAAAATCTTGCCACCGTCGATGTGCCGTCGGTCTGCATTCTCGATCCGGATGGCGACATCCTGCGGCGGCTGAGACAGTCGGGCGAAGCGACACGCTTCGACGCATGGCCCTGCTATCATACCGACCTCTACACTTTCGATCTGGGCGGACGGACGGCCGGTATCATCGGATGCGCAGTTGGAGCACCGTTCGCCGTTCTGGTCGCGGAAGAGCTTTTCGCCTGCGGCTGCCGCACGCTGATCAGCGTGACTTCGGCCGGGCAGATCGTTGCGGCTGACAATCCACCCTATTTCGTGATCATCGATCGCGCGCTGCGCGATGAAGGCACCAGCTATCACTATGCGGCGCCGGCCGCGTTCGCGAATGCCGATCCGGCGCTCGTCGCCGCTGCGACGCGCGCGCTCACAGATGCCGGCGTCACCGCCTTGGTCGGCGCGAGCTGGACCACCGATGCGCCGTTTCGCGAGACGGCGAAAGCGGTGGCGGCGGCACGCGCAAAGGGCATCCTCGCGGTCGAGATGGAAGCCGCGGCGCTCTACACCTTCGCGCGCAGGCGCGGCGTATCCGTCCTCTGTCTCGCGCACGTCACCAACACCATGGGGCTCGCCGACCAGGACTTCGAAAAAGGCGAAGCGGACGGCACGGCGGAAGCGCTGAAAATCCTCGGCGCGCTCGCTTCAGCGTTGCAGCCGGCCTCCGGTGAGGGCTGAGGCTGTCTGAATGTGCTTGGTCTGATCGCCCGGCAACGCGTTCACGCGCGCAACGCCTCTGCCCGTCTCGCAGACACCATGCCAACCGTCAGACCCGTAACGTACACGATCCGATAGCTCGCGACCGGAACGCAAAGTTTGTGCATGGTCCGACCGTTTCGACGACAATGACTCGCTCGACGAAAACCGCCTGCATCAATCACGCTTGCCGAACCGAGGACAATCGACGTTGCGCATAGCGATCCACACACTCGGCACCAGAGGCGACGTCCAGCCTTACCTGGCGCTGGCGCTCGGACTGCTCGCACGCGGTCACGATGTGCAGCTAGCCGCCCCTGTTCAGTTCGAGGCCATGATTCGCAAGCATGGCGTTGCCTTTTCGTCGTTACCCGGTGAGTTTCTCGCGTTGTTGGAAAGGCCCGAAGGCAAGGCTGCGATTGCTGGCGGTCAGGGTTTCAGCGCAGGCCTCAAACTCTTGAAGCATATCCGTCCGATGATCCGGCGACTGCTCGATGCCGAGTGGACCAGCGCAAGAGACTTCGCGCCCGATATCATCGTCCACCACCCGAAAGCGATCGGCGCTCCACATCTTGCGGAGAAGCTGGGATGTTCGTTCATGCTGGCGTCTCCCCTGCCGGGCTTCACGCCGACATCGGCTTTCCCAAGTCCGCTGCTTCCCTTCGCTTCGCTTGGTCCGCTGAACCGCCTCAGTCATGGCCTTGCCATCAAGGGAGCGAATGTCCTGTTTGGAAAGTTGCTTCGCGAGTGGCGAACGACATCGCTCGGCCTGGCGCAACGCGGCTCAAGCAAGGTCGCATCCTCGGGAACGCTTTACGCCTACAGCCCGCATGTGATCCCGGTCCCGCATGACTGGGGCAGCGATGTTCTGGTGAGCGGATACTGGTTTCTCGACAACGATGACTGGACTCCGCCAGACGACCTCGCCGCCTTTCTCAACGCGGGCGAAGCTCCGGTCTATATCGGTTTCGGCAGCATGCCCGGGTTTGATCCGATCAGCACCACAGCAACCGTGATCGAAGCGCTGGCGAAGACTGGCAAGCGCGGCGTGCTGGCCACGGGCGGCGGTGCCATGGCGTCGCAGAATGTCCCGCAAAACATCCATGTCATCCACGAGGCGCCCCATGACAAGCTGTTTCCGCATGTCGCCGCAACGGTGCATCATGGCGGCGCAGGCACGACCGGAGCTTCGCTTCGCGCCGGAAAACCCATGACGATATGCCCGATCCTTGGCGACCAGCCGTTTTGGGGCCGCCGCGTTTTCGATCTCGGCGTTGCTCCACGATCGCTGGATCGAAAGCTCTTTTCTGTCGAAACACTCGCGGCAGCGATTGCGGCCATGGACAACCCGCAGATGCGCGAACGCGCCGCCAAGCTCGGCGCAGCAATTCGCGGAGAGCAGGGCGTTACAGCCGCCGTCGATTTCATTGAAGCCCGCGCGAGGCGCCCGCTGGACGCCGCTCGTTTTTGACAAGGCGAAGGCGTGACGCGTTGGCTTGCGATGGCCAACGATCGCGGGACGGCAGAGCGCGCGCCGGAGCAACCTGACGAGGATCGGGGCGAACTCACACTTCGCGCGACGCTCCTATCCGGGCATCGTGACTTCTATGAGCATGACGGGGGCTGAAACAGCTCGGATATAGGAATTTTTTCATGTGAAACGCCCGGTGCGGCGCGGGTTTTTTCAGGTTTTTGAGCCATATAGGCCCTTTGCGACGCGCCAATTCCTTGACTCCCGCAACCTCTGCCCTCATAAACCCGGCCAACGGCGGGCCCTGAAATGGGGCCCTTTTCGTGCTTTCGGGCACGTTGGCCGGACATCCTTTGCAAAGCAAAGACCCAAAGACTGAAAGAAGCCGGTCCGGCTCGTCCGAGCACCGGAAGCGACGAACACAAGGGAAAAACGATGTTCGCAGTCATCAAGACCGGCGGCCTGCAATATTCGGTCGCCGAGGACCAGGTGGTCCAGATCGGCCGTATCGACGGCGAACCTGGCCAGATCGTGCAGATCGGCAGCGTGCTGATGCTCGGCGGCGACAAGCCGGAGCTTGGCCTGCCGCTCGTTTCGGGCGCCTCAGTGGCGGTCGAAATCCTGCAACAGAGCCGCGGCCCGAAGGTCATCGCCTTCAAGAAGCGCCGCCGCAAGAATTCACGCCGCAAGCGCGGTCATCGGCAGGACTATACCGTGGTCCGGATCAGCGAGATCCTGACGGGCGGCGCCTCGCCATCGAAGGCTGCGACGGGCAAGGCCCAGCGCAAGCCGAAGGCCAAGGCGGCCGCCGAGCCGGCTGCAGCCGCGGAATAGCAACCGTCGTCCCCGCGTCAGCGGGGAGTTCATGGCCGCCGGTGGCGGTCAGGGCCTCCGGCCCTCGGTTCAGACCGAAGCCGGAACGACATTTGAGATGATTCCGTCACGGAATCGGGTTATACGTCTTTCGAACGAAGGATTTTGAGCCATGGCTCACAAAAAAGCAGGCGGTTCATCCCGTAACGGCCGCGACTCGATGGGTCGCCGCCTTGGCATCAAGCTGTGCGGCGGCCAGGTCGCCATTCCAGGCAATATCATCGCGCGTCAGCGCGGCACCGTTTGGCATCCCGGCACCAATGTCGGCATCGGCAAAGACCATACGCTTTTCGCGCTTACGACCGGACGCGTTGCGTTCACCACTAAAGGAAAAGGCCGCACATACGTATCGGTAATACCGATGACGGAAGCTGCGGCAGAGTAGACGGCGAATCTCAGACGAGGTCCGCCGGTTCACAAGTCGAACCCGGCGGCCCCGTAAGGGCTCTAAACGCGAGGGGGAGACGGGTGAACCGGCTCCCCCTCAAGTTTTTTCAAAAGGAGCCCTGACAATGACCTGCCTGGAACTGCGGACCCAAAGCTATCGGGACGACTGTATCCCCGTCCTCGAGACCGAACGGCTCACGCTGCGCGCGCCGACACTTGAGGACGCTAAGCATGTAGCCGCGCTCGCCAACGACAAACGCATCGCGGAAAACACGCGACGCATCCCACACCCCTATTCGCGCGCCGACGCCGAGGATTTTATTGCCGCGGCCAATTTGCCGAATAACGAAATCAGCTTTCTCATCACCACGCGCGACGGCACGCCGCTCGGCACCTGTGGCATCGCAAACAGCGACGATGCGATCCCGGAGATCGGCTATTGGCTCGGCGTCAAATTCTGGAATCAGGGCTACGGCACCGAGGCGGTTCGGGCCATGATCGACTTCGCCTTTACCGAGCTTGAGCATGAAGCGCTGCAGGCCGGCGCCCGCGTGACCAATCCGGCGTCGCGTCGCATTTTAGAAAAATGCGGCTTCCAATGGACCGGCGTCGGTCTGTGCCGCATCCGCGCACTCAACTCCTCGGCGCCCATCGACCGCTTCCGGCTCGACCGCGGGTTATGGTCATCCCTGCGCCGCTGGAGCGACGTCCGGCGCGTGTCTTAAGACACAGTAGGACACAGTGAAGGGGACGGCAGGATGGACGCTGCCGCCCCGCTCCGCCTAATGAAGGGTGGAAATTTTCCCAATTTTGAGGTAAGAAGTGGTTTGCCTGCGAGATGTCTGCTGGACGCTCGTTTCGGCGTTCATCTCGTTAGAAGGGGAATACTGTGGCTACAGGTACGGTTAAGTGGTTCAACGCCACCAAGGGTTTTGGCTTTATCCAACCGCAAGGCGGCGGCAAGGATGTGTTCGTGCACATTTCCGCAGTGCAGCGTGCAGGCCTGACGGGCCTGAATGAAGGCCAGCAGATCGAGTACGAAATCGTCGCCAATCGCGGCCGCGAATCGGCGGAAAATCTGAAAGTTCGCTAATGCCCGCGAGCAATCGCAAGATTGCTCTGCAGGACATCTGAAGTACGAAGCCCGGCCTGTCAGCCGGGCTTTTTGTTTGTCCTGCCCCTGCCACCATGACCTCAGGCGGCTGCGCGTTGCGGCAGACATGCCTCGGCAATCGCGGCAACATGCCGGTGATCGGTGCCGCAGCATCCCCCCATGATATTGAACCGTGTACCGAGCGCCCCGCGCAGATTCGCATACCGGCGGCCGAGATCCACCGGGTCGCCGATGTCCAGATCCGGCGCGTTATCAAGCTCGGCATGGCTGCGCATCGATGAATTGGCGCGGACGCCACGCAAGCGCTTCACCCATGATTCGTTGTTCGCCAGCGCATCCGCAAAATGCGCCGGATGCGCGCAATTGATCATGTAATAGGCCGGCGCACCGTCCGTCTGATTGTCGGTCCTCTCGATCGCTTCGCGCAGCGTTTCGCCGCTTGGCAAGCGCCCATCGGTTTCGGTCGTGAATGAAATCACCACCGGCATGCTGACGGATGTGGCCGCCCGCGCGATGCCGATCGCTTCACCCGAATGCGTCATCGTGAACGCACTGATGACATCGGCATCCGTATCGGCGAAGATCTCCGCCTGAAAAGCGTGATAGCGCTGCGCCTCATCGCCGCTCATCTGTTGATCCGGAAAATAACCATCGCCGCGCGGACCGATATTGCCGCTGATCGGCATCGGCGTCTGCGGGGTTTCGAACTCGTCGCGGAGCAACTTCATCAACGCGATGCCCTTGCGGTTGAAGCGGGTCAGTTCGCCGTGGGAAAAGCCGAGCTTCGCACCCCATCCTGTGCTCGCCCGCCATGTCGCGCTCTCAAGCACGAAACCGACATTCTGTGCGCGGGCGATATGAATATGACGGACATAGTAATCGCGCAGCCGCTGCTCGCCGGTCTCGGTCGCGTGCAAGACAAATGCGGCGTTCAGAGGCAGATCAACGCCCTCATGAAAGATCAGCGTGGTTTCGAGGCCGCTATCGGTGAGGAACGGACGGTCGTCGAGTTGCGGCAGATGCGAGCGATACTTCGCCATCGTCTAACTCCCTCAAACCAGAACTGACATTGAACCGGGGCCGCGCGCGCATGTGACGCCTGCTGGAAAGCCCGGATGGACCCGTTGGTCGCGTCGGACACTAGCGAAGTTCACAGCGGGGCCTAGCAGGATCGCGGTACAGCGACCGGCATCTGAGCAAAAACCGAAGCTGCATCAAACTGTTAAACCCGGAAATCCACCTCCCCACGACGGCAGCCTTCGCCCTCAGCGAGCGGATCGACTGGACTCGTGGTACACTTCGCCATGCTCGAGAAAGCTCCCGCCCGCGGTGGGAAGGATACGCGCGAGAAACTGCTCGCGCTGGCGGAGGAGGCTGTTCTTGCCAAGGGCTTTGCCGGCACCTCGATCGAGGAACTGATCGCCGCAGCCGGCATCACCAAGAGCGGATTCTTTTATCACTTCAAGGACAAGGGCGATCTCGCCAAAGCGCTGTTGCTGCGCTACCTCGAACACGACCGGCAGGTTCTGGATGAACTGTTCAGACGTGGCGACGAACTGAACGAAGACCCGCTCCACGGCTTTCTGGTCGGCTTGAAACTGTTCGCCGAGATGATGGCGAACATGACCGAAGCACATCCGGGCTGCCTCGCCGCGTCTTTCGTGTATCAGGATCAGCTCTTCAACCGCGATGTGCGCGCTCTGAATGCCGAGGGGATCCTGCGTTGGCGGCACCGATTCCGCGAACGCTTCGAGGTAATCGCGCAGAAATATCCGCCGCGCGACGCCATCGACGTCGATGCGCTGGCCGACATGGCAGCAACATTGATCGAAGGCGCGCTGGTCCTGTCGCGCGCACTACGCGATCCGACGATCCCGCCGAAGCAGGTGTTGCTGTATCGCGATTTCGTGCGCTGCGTGTTTTTGAGGGACTAAAAGCAAAACTTACTTATCGTCATGCGCGGGCATAGCC
>JAFAFP010000034.1 GCA_023423415.1 Pseudomonadota bacterium
ACGCCCGCTTCCGAGCAGAAGCGGTGCCTGCCTGCGTTCCGCAAAAGACAATATCCAGATCATCGCGGAGCAGATCCTCGAGAACCTGCTCCGCATATGCCAGCATTACTGCACGAAACGCGGATCGGCGAGTTTCGACAGATCAGGAATTTGCTTGATCACGCCAATTTCGAGCAAGAGATCGGCCGCTTCCTTTGAGAACTGCGCGTGCTCGCCGGCGAAAAATTTCTTGTTCGCCTCCCGATCCTGCCAACGCAGATACTTCGCCGAATTGCCGAACTGCTCGCCGGACTGCTTCACGTCGGCGCCCATGATCTCGTAGGCTTTCTTCTCGTCCTTCTTGATCATATCGAGCGCTTCGAAATAGCTCTTGGTCAGCGCCGTCACCGCCGCTTCGTTGTCGGCGATGAATTTCGGCGTGCAGCCGAAGGTATCCATCACCATCGGATAATCGAGCGTGGTGGCGATGATCTTGCCGGCTTCCGGCTTGGCACGCACGGCCGACAGGTATGGCTCATAGGTCATGGCCACATCGTTCTGCCCGGCGATGAAAGCCTGCGCCGCCGGCCCCGGCTCCATGTTCACCACTTTCACATCCTTCACCGACAGGCCGTTCTTTTTCAGAAACCATGCCAGCGTGAAGTAAGGGGCGGTACCGGGCGCCGAAGCGGCAACGGTCTTGCCCTTCACATCCTTGATCGATTTGACGTCGTTGCGCACGGCCATGCCGTCCGCGCCGTAAGATTTGTCGAGCTGGAACAGCTGCGTGGTCGCGACGCCATTGGCGTTCCACACCACCCAGGTTTCCACCGTGGTCGCGGCGCATTGCACGTCGCCCGAGGCGATGGCGAGATGCCGGCTGGCCTGCGGGATCTTCTTGATGGTGACGTCGAGACCGTTCTTGGCGAAGATCCCCGCCTCCTTCGCCAGCGTCAGCGGCGCAAAGCCGGTCCAGCCGGAAATGCCGATGTTGACCTTGGTTTGCGCCGACGCGGGACTGGCCAGCAGGGCAATCCCCGCTGCTGCCAGAAATGCCTTCATCTTCATATGACCCTCCGGTTGGACAGCCGGTTGTCCGGCTTTGCGGGCATGGCACCACGCCGCCGAACCCGGAGTCAATTATGCAAAAATTAGCATACCGGTTTCCTTCAGCACCGCGATGCGGGCCGGGCGGCATTGTTTAGCCGCGGCTTATCCGGGATAGTGCCGCCGCCCCCGGTCCGGCAGCCGCCCCGGGTGGAAAAAGCATCACCCGATGCGCAAGGATTGCACAATCAAGAAGACGCGCCGGAAGGATCCGTCCATGAGCGACCGCAGACTGAACCCCATTTCCGATGCCGAGCTGAACCGGCGCTGGGCGGCGATCCGCGCCGGCATGAAGGACCGCGGCATCGACGCGCTGGTCATGCAGAACAACAACGACTGGCTGGGTGGCTATGTGAAGTGGTTCACCGATTTCCCAGCCTATAACGGCTATCCGCGTACGGTCATCTTCCATGCCGATGATGCGATGACCGTGGTGGATATGGGCCCGAGCGGCTCGCGCCGAAATCTTAGCGGGCAGAACAAAGCGCAGCGCGGTGTCGGCGAACTGATCTGCACGCCGGCCTTCACGTCGATCTTCTATACCGACGGCTACCAGGGCGAGCTGACGCTCGGCGAGTTGAAACGGCGAGGATATAAGCGGATCGGGATGCTCGGCCAGGGCGCGATGCCCTACAAGTTCGCTTCCCAGATCGTGACCGGCCTCGCCGGCTCGGCCGATATCGTGGACGCGACCGAATGGGTCGATGCCATCAAGGCGATCAAGAGCGAGGAAGAGATGATCCTCGTGCGCCGCTGCGCCGAGATGCAGGACGAAATCTTCGCGCGCATCTGTCGCAAGATCAAACCCGGAACGCGGGACAACGACATCACCGCGCTGGCGCAATATGAAGGCCGGCTCTTGGGCAGCGAACAGGGTCTGTTCCTCGGCTCATCGGCGCCGCTCGGACAGCCAGCGAATTTTCAGGACCGCTACATGCAGGGTCGCGTGCTGCAGGAGGGCGACCAGTTCTCGCTGCTGATCGAGAATGCGGGCCCCGGCGGCATGTATACCGAAATCGCGCGGACCGTGGTGTTCGGCAAGGCGTCGAACGAACTGCTCGACGGCTTTGCGACCGTGAAGGAAGCGCAGGACCATACCCTGTCGAAGATCAAGCCGGGCGTGCCTTGCCGTGACATCGCCGCAGCCCACGATGCCTTCATGGCGGCACGCGGCATCGGTCCGGAAAAGCGCCTCTATGCACACGGACAGGGTTACGATCTCGTCGAGCGGCCGCTGATCCGCGAGGACGAGACCATGTCGATCGAGGCCGGAATGAACCTCGCCGTCCATCCCGGATACGAAACGTCGTCACAATGGGCGGTGATCTGCGACAATTACCTTATCGGCAAGGATGGTCCCGGCGAATGCTTGCACAAGACACCGAAGCAGATATTCGAATTGTGATCGCCATCGAGGGATGGAACTGCCGATGAAGACCGACATCCTCTATTTCGGATCGTTTCCCGACGCGACGGTGGCCGAACTCAATCGCCGCTACAACGTGCATCATTATTTCAATTTGCCGAAGCCGGACGATATTTCATCCGATCTCGCAAAGAGCATTCGCGCGATCGCGACCGAAGCCAATCGCGGCCTGACGCGCACTATTCTCGACAAGCTGCCGAATGTCGAAATGATTTCCGTCTTCGGCGTCGGCACCGATGCGGTCGACCTGAAAGCCGCGAAAGAGCGCGGCATTCCGGTGACCAATACGCCGGACATCATCGGGCCGGAGGTCGCCGATCTTGCGATCGGGCTGATGCTGGCGTCCGCAAGGCAAATCATCTTCGCGGATCACTATGCGCGCTCGGGCGACTGGGCGAAGAAAGGACCGCTGCCGCTGGGACGTAGCGTCGCCAACAAGACCTGCGGCGTGATCGGGCTTGGCGGCATCGGCCGCGCCATCGCCGACCGGGCGACGGCGTTCCGCATGCGGGTGCTCTACAACGCAACGCGCGAGAAGAAGGACGTGCCCTACACCTATGTCGGCGATCTCGTCGAACTGGCGCGAGAGAGCGATTTTCTCATGATTGCCTGCAAGGGCGGACCGGAGACGCGTCACCTCGTGGCGCGCGAGGTGATCGATGCGGTCGGACCGGCCGGCACGCTGATCAATGTCGCACGCGGCAGCGTGGTCGATGAGGAGGCGATGATCGATGCGCTCACGCACAAGCGTCTTGGCTTTGCCGCGCTCGACGTGTTCGAAAGCGAGCCGAACTTCGACAAGCGCCTGCTCGATTTCCCGAATGTCATCCTGCAGCCCCACCAAGGCACCGCCGCAATCGAAACGCGGACGGCCATGGGACAGCTCATGATCGACAATCTTGTCGCGCATTTTGAGAAAAAGCCGCTGCTGACCCCGGTGACGACCTGACCCGCTTGGCGGCGAGACAATTGCCGTGCAAGATCGAATGACAGAACGGCGACAAGCCGTCGCGATTCACCGGGTGGGAAGTGCAGTGGGACATGAGCCAGCAGCCGCAGATCGTCGTCGATAAAGTCAGTCATCTGTACAGGCCGCCAACCGGCCGCCCCGTTCTGGCGCTGGAAGACATTTCGCTCGATGTGCGGCCGCAGGAATTCCTGGCGCTGCTGGGACCATCGGGCTGCGGTAAATCCACCCTTCTCTATTTGATCGGCGGCTTTATCCCGATCGAGACAGGGACAATTACGGTTGGCGGCAAGCCGGTAAAGGAACCTGGGCCGGACCGCGGCATCGTGTTCCAGCATTTCGCTCTATTTCCCTGGAAAACGGTGCGCGACAATGTGCTCTACGGCCTCGAGAAGGCCGGTCTGCCGCGCGCAGAACGCGAACGCAAGGCCCAGCATTTCATCGATCTTGTCGGCCTTACCGGATTTGAAGACAGCTATCCGTCGCAATTGTCCGGCGGCATGAAGCAACGCACAGCGATTGCCCGCACGCTCGCGATTGATCCTGATATCCTTTTGATGGACGAACCGTTTGGCGCGCTCGACGCGCAGACGCGGCACCTGATGCAGATGGAGTTGCTGAACATCTGGCAGAAACGGCCGAAGACGGTGATCTTCGTCACCCATGATGTGCAGGAAGCGGTCTATCTCGCCGATCGTATCGCGGTGATGTCGGCGCGGCCGGGCCGTATCAAGACCATCGTTGAGAACAAGCTCGATCGTGCCGATCCCGGCCTGTTCAAGTCACAGGCCTTCGCCGAAAAAGTTGATGATATCTGGAACCTCGTGCGCGCCGAAGCGATGAAAATGCAGGGCGTCCGCGCGTCATGAAGACCGTGATCCGCTATCTCCCACTGCTGATCCTCGCGATCGCGTGGGAGGCGGCGTCACGGCTGCAACTTGTCTCGTCGCTCGCTCTACCGCCATTGTCGGATGTCATCGCCGCATGGTGGGACCTGCTCAGGAGCGGCGAACTTCTGACCAATGCTGCGGCGTCGCTGTGGCGCGCGAGCGCAGGACTGTTTCTCTCCATCGTAATCGGCGCGACGCTCGGCATCTTCATGGCGTGGTGGCGCCCTGTGAATGTGGCGCTCGGCCCGCTGGTCGAAGCGCTCTATCCCATGCCGAAATCCGCGCTGATCCCGGTCACAGTGATCTGGCTTGGCTTTGGCGACGGCTCGAAAATCCTGTTGATCCTGCTCGGCTGCATGCTGCCGATCACCATCGGCGCCTATAACGGCGCGCGCAGCAGCGATCAGGCGCTGGTCTGGTCGGCGCGCAGCATGGGCGCAAGCCGCATGCGCATGCTGTGGGACGTGGTGGTGCCGAGCGCAACGCCGGAATTGCTGAACGGCATCCGGACGGCCCTCGCGTTGTCCTTCATTCTTCTCGTCAGTTCCGAACTGATCGTCGCACGCGAAGGCCTTGGCTATCTGATCGGATCGCTCGGGGCGAATGGCTCTTACGACGCGATGTATGCCGTGGTGCTGACCGTCGCCTTTATCGGCTTTGCCGCCGACCGCGTTTATCAGCTGTTTCAAGACCGGATGCTGCGATGGCAACAGTGACGCACTCCGCTCCGCAGATTGATGATGGCGGCCGATCCGTCATTCATAAAATATTGCGCGGCGCCGGATGGTTCCTCGCGCATACCGGATCGATCATCGCGCTGGCAATCGCCTGGGAATGGCTGGCACGGAGCGGTCTCGTCACACCGTTCCAGCTACCGACCCTGAGCTCGGTATTGGAGCGGATCTGGGCCAACGCGATGAGCGGCGATCTTTTCATCAATCTTGGCGTGACGATCTATCGTGCGCTCGCCGGCTTTTTCATCGCGGCGATCGTCGGTGTGCTGCTCGGCATGGCAATGTCGCGGATCGCAATCGTGCGCTGGTTCTTCGACCCGATCGTGTCGGTCGGCTTTCCGATGCCGAAGGTGGCGTTCCTGCCGGTCATCATCCTGTGGCTCGGCGTCTATGACGCATCGAAGATCACGATGATCGTGGTGGATGCCGCGTTCCCCGTGATCACCGCGACTATCGTTGGTCTTCGCAGCGTCGACCAATATCTGCTCTGGTCGGCGCGCAACATGGGCGCGAGCAAGCGCGAACTGCTCTGGCAAATCGCCCTGCCCGCCGCATTGCCGCAGATCCTGACCGGCTTGCAGGTGGCGCTGCCGATCGCGCTGATCCTTGCCGTCTTCACCGAAATGGTGATGGGCGGTTATGGCCTCGGTGGCGCGATGATGCAGGCCTCGCGCTTTGCCGACTCGCGTGGCGTATTCGCCGGAATTCTGGAGATCGCCGTGGTCGGCTATGTCCTGGTCAAGGCCATGACCGTTCTGCGCCGCCGCTTGCTGATATGGCATCAGGAAGCGATGGCGCCGAGCACGGTGTGATTGTCCGGTGCGCGAACACGGAAATGATCAAGTGTTTGTTGTCCCCATCTTCGCGGGGACGACCCCAACTCACTCCTCGAAGATCGCCACCGCTCTCGTCCATCCAGCCGAGCCGCCCTTCACCTTCACCGGGAAGCACGAGACCATGAAGCCCGAAGGTGGAAGCTGCTCGAGATTGTGCAGCTTCTCGATGTGGCAATAGCCAATGTCGCGGCCGGCCTTATGTCCTTCCCAGATGATCGAAGGATCGCCTTCCTTCGCATAGGTCTGCGCAGTGAATGAGAACGGCGCATCCCAGCTCCAGCCATCGATGCCGGTGACGCGCACGCCACGTTCGGTCAGATACAACGTTGCCTCGCGTCCCATGCCGCAGCCGGAATCGACGTAATCGGCATCGCCATATTTCGCGCCGGCCGCAGTGTTCACCAGCACAATTTCCAGTGGCCGCAGCGTGTGGCCGATGCGCTCAAGCTCTTTTTCGACGTCGTGTGCGGTGACGACATAGCCCGCGGGAAAATGCCGGAAATCGAGTTTTACGCCGGGCTGGAAGCACCAGTCGAGCGGCACCTGATCGATCGTCATCGCCGGCTTCGGCGCGCCGAGGGCATGATCCATCGTCGGATGATAGTGGTACGGCGCGTCGAGATGCGTGCCGTTGTGGGTTGTGATCTGGACCCTCTCCACCGCCCAGCCGGCGCTGTCCGGCAGGTCGCTAGCCTGCAATCCGGGGAAGAAGCCACGAATCCGGTCGATGGTCTGGTCGTGCCGCAGATATTCGATCTTCGGCAGCGCCACCGGTGGATCACTCGCCACGTCACTTTCCAGCGGGATTGAGATATCGACGATACGGCGGGCCATGCGGGCAGGTGTCCTGATGCGTTGTCTTTGTGCGTTGACGAGAATAAACCCCTCGCCTAGCGTTTCCAACAAAGTGGAGATAAGGAATGTTGATACGTTTGCTGTGCGGCGCGGCCGCGGTGTTGGCCCTGTCTGGTGCGGCGAATGCGCAGAAATACCCGTCCCGCAATATCGAGGTCATTATTCCCTTTGCAGCCGGAGGTGGTGTCGACCTGATCGGCCGCGCGGTTTCAGCGTCCCTCGCCGATCAATTCGGCCAAAGCGTGGTGGTGCAGAACCGCGACGGTGCCGGTGGCACGCTCGGCTTCGGTGCGCTCGCCAATGCCGCCCCCGATGGCTACACACTCGGTTTCGGCCCTTCGACGCCAATTGCGAATGCGCCTTATCTCGTCAAGGGCGTGCGCTACAATGTCGAGTCCTTCGATTACATCTGTCAAGTATTCGAGAATGTCTTCGCCATCGCCGTTGGTCCGAAGTCGCCCTACAAGACAGCCAAGGAGCTGTTCGCAGCCGCTGGCGACAAGGGACTGAATTTCGGTCACGCTGGCCTTGGCTCGATCCCACATCTGTCGGTCGAAAATCTCGCCGAGGCGCTGAAGGTGAAAGTGCAGCATCTGCCGTTCCGCGGGGATGGCGCGCTGCTGCCGGTGCTGCTGCAGGGCGATCTGGATTTCGGTGCGCCGGCGATCTCCTCGATCCGCGGCAACGATCAGATCCGGCCGCTGGTGGTGTTCTCGGAGAAGCGCCACCCGTCTTATCCGGATGTGCCGACAGCGGGGGAGCTTGGTGTGAAGACGACGGTGCCGCCCGGTCAGAACGGCTTGTATGCGCCGAAAGGTTTGCCGGCCGACGTGAAGGCTGCGCTTGAGGCGGCCTGCGCCAAGGCGGTAAAGGACCAGGGTGTGCTGACCGTGACAGGCAAGACCGGTCAGAGCGTCGCCTATCTCACCGGCCAGCAATTCCATGATCAGACGGCCGCGGACTACAAGTTCAAGGGCGAACTGATCAAGCGCCTGGGGCTTGGCACACAATAACCGTCCCTGTGAGAGCGACGATGCCGATTGATCCGGACAAGCTCGTCGCTCTCGCCTTTCCCGATACCGAGCAGAGCTATTCCGAAAAGGATGTCATGCTCTATGCGCTCGGCATCGGACTCGGCTCCGATCCGCTCGACCAGCGCGAACTCGCGTTCGTCTATGAAAAGAATTTGAAGGTGCTGCCGACTTTTCCGGTGGTGCTGGGTTTCGAGCCGTTCCTGCTGCGCGATCACGACACCGGTGTCGACTATCCGCTCCTGGTGCATGGCGAGGAGCATCTCACGCTGCATCGCTTGCCTGCGACGTCGGGCACGATCGTTGCGCGTCATCGCATTCATGACGTGATCGACAAGGGGCCCGGCAAGGGCGCGCTGCTGCTGATGGAGCGCGCAATCTCCGACAAGACGACAGGCGAGCCGATTGCCACCATCCGTCAGACGGTGTTCTGCCGGGGTGATGGCGGCTTCGGATCGGTGCGGCCATCGCCTCCTGTGCATCTGATCCCTAATCGCGCACCCGACCATATCTGCGATCTCACGACGCGGCCGGATATGGCGCTGATCTATCGGCTGTCCGCCGACACCAATCCGCTGCACTGCGATCCCGAAGTCGCAAGGGTCGCAGGTTTTCCGCGACCGATCCTGCAGGGGCTTGGGACCTTCGGCGTCGCCGGACACGCGCTGCTTCGTACGCTCTGCGATTACGATCCGGCGCGGTTGCGTTCTATCGCCGGGCGCTTCTCGGCGCCGGTGTTTCCGGGTGAGACCATCCGCACCGAGATGTGGCGAGAGGATCATGTGATCAGTTATCGCGCGCGGGTCGTGGAGCGCGATGCGATTGCGATCAACAACGGGCGGGCGGAGTTGAATTGATGCGTGACGAAGAACTATCGGCCATCCGTGACAGCATCCGCGCGCTGTGTGCGAACTTCCCCGGTGAATACTGGCGAGAGCTCGATCGCGACCGCGCCTACCCGACGCAATTTGTCGAAGCGCTAACCACGGCCGGATTTCTCGCCGCGCTGATCCCGGAAGAATTCGGCGGCAGTGGTCTGTCGATGCGTGCGGCGGCGACGATCATGGAGGAGATCCATGCATCGGGCTGCAACGGCGCAGCCTGTCACGCGCAGATGTACACGATGGGCACGGTGCTGCGGCATGGCAGCGTGGAGCAGAAGCAGCTCTATCTTCCCGCGATTGCCCGTGGCGAACTTCGCCTGCAAGCCTTCGGCGTAACCGAGCCGACGTCGGGCACCGACACGCTGAGCCTGCGCACGACCGCGACGCGCGATGGCGACAGCTATGTCGTCAACGGCCAGAAGATATGGACCTCGCGTGCGGAATATTCCGATCTCATGCTGCTGTTGGCGCGGACGACACCGCGCGATCAGGTGCAGAAGCGCACGGACGGCCTGTCGGTATTCCTGGTCGACATGCGCGCGGTGAAGGACAACGGCCTGACGATCCGTCCGATCCGCACCATGATGAATCATGCGACCACCGAAGTATTCTTCGACAACATGCGTATTCCTGCGTCGGCGCTGGTCGGCGAGGAGGGCAAGGGCTTTCGCTACATCCTGTCCGGCATGAATGCGGAGCGCATCCTGATCGCGGCCGAATGCATCGGCGATACGAAATGGTTCATCGACAAAGCGAAGTCTTACGCGAAGGAACGCGCCGTATTTGGCCGACCGATCGGTCAAAACCAGGGTGTGCAATTTCCGATCGCCCGCGCCTATGCGCAGATGCGCGCGGCCGAACTGATGGTGCGGGAGGCGGCGGAACGCTACGAGCAGGGCGCCGACATCGGCGAGGAAGCGAACATGGCCAAGCTCCTCGCGGCCGATGCTTCGTGGGCCGCGGCCGACATGTGCGTGCAGACATTTGGCGGCTTCGGTTTCGCCGAAGAATATGACGTCGAGCGCAAATTCCGCGAGACGCGGCTCTATCAGGTTGCGCCAATTTCGACCAACCTGATCCTGTCGTATCTGTCCGAGCACGTGCTCGGTTTGCCGAGGTCGTATTGATCATGCCGCTTCCGCTTGAGGGGCTCCTCGTCGTTTCGCTTGAACAGGCGGTCGCCGCGCCGCAGGCAACCTGCCGGCTGGCCGATGCCGGTGCGCGCGTCATCAAGATCGAGCGGCCGGAAGGCGACTTCGCGCGCCAGTACGACGACTATGTACACGGCGAGAGCGCCAACTTCGTCTGGCTCAACCGCGGCAAGGAATCGACTATTCTCGATCTTGCCAAAGCTGAGGACAAGACGCTGTTCGCAGCCTTGATCGCCAAGGCTGATGTCTTTGTGCAGAACCTCAAGCCCGGTGCGATTGCAAAGCTCGGTTTTCCGATTACCGAACTGCGAGAGCAGCATCCGCGCCTGATCTGCTGCTCGATTTCGGGCTATGGCGAAACCGGCCCTTATGCCGCGCGCAAGGCCTACGATCTTCTGGTTCAGGCGGAAGTGGGGCTTGCCTCGGTGACGGGTGGACCGGAAGCGCCGGCGCGCGTTGGCTTCTCGGTTGCCGATATCGGCGCCGGCATCAACGCCTATCAGGCGATCCTCGAGGCACTGATCGCGCGCGGTCGCACCGGTGAGGGCGCGGAGATTTCGGTGTCGCTGTTCGACGCGATGGCGGAATGGATGACGGTGCCGCTGCTCTCACACGAAGGCGGCCATCCGTTCAGGCGCATCGGTCTCGCGCATGCGGCGATCGCGCCCTATGGCGTGTTCAAGACCAAGGATGGCGCCGACATTCTGATCTCGATTCAGAACGATCGCGAGTGGCGCGTGCTGGCAGACAAGATACTAGGCGATGCGAAGCTCGCCGACGATCAGCGTTTCGCCACCAATCGCGCGCGTGTGGCTCACCGTGCCGAAACCGATACGCTGGTCGGCGGCGTGTTCGCGCGCTTCGATGTCGAGCCGTTGATGGCGATGCTGCAGAAGGCCGACATCGCCTTCGCGCGGGTGAACGATTGCGCGCTGCTGTCGGTGCATCCGCATCTGCGCCGTATCACCGTGGATACGCCGAGCGGCCCGGCGGCATTGCCTGCGCCGGCCGCGTTGTTCAACGAGGCGCGAAGTTATGGCCGCGTGCCGGCGCTGGGCGAGCATACGGATAAAGTGCGGGCGGAGTTTCTTGGACCCTGATCCCTTTTTTTGTCATGGCCGGGCTTGACCCGGCCATCCCGCTTGGGGACGTACTGTGCGCGCCTGATCGGGATCGCCGGGTCAGGCCCGGCGATGACAGAGAGTGTTAATCCAGCACCGCCTCATGATCGCCTGCAGCCGCCGTCTTCGGCGTCTTGCGGATCAGGAACACCAAGGGGATGGCGGCCAGCGTCAGCAACATCAGCAACATGAAGTTGTTGCTGTAGGCGATGATCGCCGCCTGTTGCGTGATCAGATTGTCGAGCATAGCCCGGCCCTGGTCGGTCGCCGTGTTCAGAATAGAGGCGACATTGGGCATCTTCAGCGCGTCGTGAAACGGCGTGACATATTCGGTCAGATGCGCATGCATCTTCACCGTGGTGTTGGTAAGCTGTGCAATCACCATCGAAATGCCGATCGACGAGCCTATGTTGCGGACCAGTGTCAATATGGCAGCGCCGTCGGTGCGCAGATGTCCGGGCAGGGTTGCGAATGCCACTGTCGAAAGCGGCACGAACACAAGGCCGAGACCGACACCCTGCATGATGCTGAAAACGGCAATGGTGCGGGAATTCGTATTGTCCGTGAAGCCCGTCATCACCCATAGCGTGATTGTCGTAATGATGAGCCCTGTCAGGATCAGGTAGCGCGCCTGTATGAATTTGAGAAGGCGGCCGACCATCATCATCGCCACCAGTGTGCCGATGCCACGCGAGGCCAGCAACATGCCGGCCGACAGGATCGGGTAGTTCAACACGTTCTGCAGGAACGGCGTCACCAGTGCCATGGTGCCGAACAAAGTCACGCCGATCAGCACCATGAACAGGCATCCGCTGATGAAATTGCGGTCCTTGAACAGTTCGAAGCGCACGAACGGATTCGTGGTAGTGAAGGAATGGGCGAAGAAGAAATAGAAACCGATGATCGAGACGATGGCCTCGACCCAGATTTCCGTTGAATCGAACCAGCCGACCTGTTCGCCACGATCCAGCATGAGTTGCAGCGCGCCGATGCCGACCGCGAGCGACAGAAAACCGAACCAGTCGAACCGCATGCCGCCCTGCGGCTTCGTTTCATCCATGAAAATCAGAAGACCTATCGCGGTGATGACGCCAACCGGCAGGTTCACCAGGAACACCCAGTGCCAGGAATAATTATCGGTGAGCCACGCGCCGAGCGTTGGGCCCATAATCGGGCCGAGCATCACGCCCATGCCCCAGATCGCCATCGCCGAGCCGCGCTCTTCCGGCGAATAGGTATTGAGCAGCACCGATTGCGACAGTGGCACGAGCGCCGCGCCGCCCATGCCTTGCAGTAGCCGGAACAGCACCATCTGTTCAATGCTCTGCGCCAACCCGCAGAGTAACGAGGCGGCGGTGAAGCCGATGACGCAGATGATGAACAGCTTCTTGGTGCCGAAACGGTTGGCGAGCCAGCCGATCGGCGCGGTCATGATGGCGGCGGCGACGATGTAGGAGGTCAGCACCCAGTTGATCTGATCCATCGAGGCGCCGAGGCTGCCCTGCATGTAAGGCAGCGCCACGTTGGCGATCGTCGTGTCGAGCGCCTGCATGATGGTGGCGGACATGGCGCACACCGTCACCAGCGTCCGGCGTGCGCCGGCCGGCATGGCTGCTTGTGCGCCGGCCGTGGTCATTATCTTGCTTCGCTTGCGACCGAGGAAAAGCCGAAGAGGCCCGCCAGCGTGCGATTGCGTCTGGTGTCGATCGCCACATTCACGCTCATGCCGGACCGGAGCAGATACGTGTCCTCATTCGGATCGAACGCGATGCGCACCGGCACGCGCTGCACGATCTTCACCCAGTTGCCGCTGGCATTCTGCGCCGGCAGGATCGAGAACTGCGCGCCGGTGCCGGGGCTGACCGATTGCACGCGACCGTGGAAGGTGTGGTCGGGAAACGAATCGACATCCAACGTCACGGCCTGGCCGACGCGCAAATGGGTGATGTCGGTCTCTTTGGGATTGGCTTCGACCCATGGCGCGCTGTCATCGACCACGCTGAATACCGGTGTGCCGGCGGTGACAAAGCGCCCTAGCTGAATAGCGTCGACCTGCGTTGCGATGCCGCCCATTGGCGCTCTGAGCGTCGTGTGATCGAGGTCGCGCTCCGCTTGATCGAGCGAGGCTTTTGCCTGGACGTAGGCCGGGAATTGTTCGATCGGCAGGTTCGGATCGCCGAGCAGCTGATTGAGTGTGTCGGACTTCTGCTGCTCCGCATACTGCGCCTGTAACTGCGCCGTCACCAACGCTGCGATGGACGTATCAAGATCGGCTTGGGTGCCGACCGACTTGCTGACGAGGGCTTGCTTGCGCTCGACATCGCGCTGCTTGAGCGCGACGCTCTGTTCCGCGTAATCGCTGAGCTTGGTTAGCGAAGCGAAATTGCTTTTCAGATTGGCGAAGTCGGTACGGACCGAGGCGAGCTTGCTTTGCGCTTGCGTATGCGCGAGCTGGAATGGCACCGGATCGATCTCAAACAGCGGATCGCCGGCCGTGACATGCTGGCCCTCCTTCACCAAGATCTTGTTGATCTTGCCGGAAATGTCCGGCGTGATCAGCACCTTCTGCGCTCCGACATAGGCATTGTCGGTGGTGATGTATCGCCCACCGTAGAGATAGAACGTTGAGCCGATTGTTGCGGCGATCAGCGGCACCACCACCAGCAAGATGATGCGCAGCTTTGCGCGCGCGAGGTTGATGAGAGAGCTGGCTCGCGAGCCGGCAGCTTCTGTGGCGCCTGGCATCTTGAGAACGTTGTTACGCATAATGCTTCTCTTTTTCTTCTGACTTCTCTTCAGCCTTCTCTTCCGCGTTTTCTTGCAGCAGCCGGCGCAGGTTCTCTTTCATTGCGCCGAGATAGGTGAGGGCCGCGTCGGTTTTCTCAGGCGGCTGGCCCTCGAGAATGGCGTTCATCAGTTCATTCCCCAGCGCGTCGAGCTGGTCCATCAGCGGTTGTGCCGCCGGCGTCAGGAACAGCCGCTTCGCCCGTCGGTCGTTCGGGTCCGCGCGCCGTTCGATGAGACCGTTGTCGCAGAGCCGGTCGACGAGGCGCGTCACCGTGATGGGCTGGAGATCCAGCATGTCGGCCAATTCGGACTGCTTCAGACCTTCGTTGGCCTCCAGCCGTTTCAAAAGGGCCCATTGCGCCCGGGTCATGCCGAAACGGCGGGCCACCTGATCCGCATAGGTCCGTAGCATCCGACCTACGTCATTGATCAGAAAGGCCATTTCCCTGTGAGGGTGGCGAGGTCGTGGCATGGCTAATCTCTGTAAGGAGAGATATAATAAGTAAGCTTATTAATAGCTTCAAGGTGCGGCGCACAATTCTCTGTGGCGGTCGGGCGGCCCTGCCTGACGCGCGGGCCAGCGGCAAATGGGACTGTGCAAAGCTGGCGGATCAGGGCCGATATGCTTCAAGCCCGGCGGAAACCGCTTTAGGTTGCCGGCGCATCGCACCGCGATGCCCCCGCCATCTCTCAACAATCAGCAATCCGGAAAAGACAATGAACAACGACATGTACGATAAGGGTCTCGCCATTCGCCGCGCCGTCCTGGGCGATGCCTATGTCGACAAGGCGCTGAACACGGCGGACGATTTCAACCGCCCGATGCAGGAACTCGTCACCGAATATTGCTGGGGCGCGGTGTGGGGTCGTGAGGGTCTGCCGCGAAAGCAACGCTCGATGCTGAATCTGGC
>JAFAFP010000097.1 GCA_023423415.1 Pseudomonadota bacterium
CCTCGTTTGGCCGGACAATAGAAGTGGCCGGAACGCGTGTTCCGGCCACTTTCAACGATTGTATCAGGAACCGCAGCCACCGCCCGAAGCGGAGCTGCAACCACGGACCTTGGTTTCCCAGGCGCCGTTCTGACCCTGCACAATGTAGAACGCTTTGATGGCATCGCCGTCTTCATTGAAGCTGATCGGTCCGCCAAGGCCCGGATAGCCCTGAAGCTTCGCCATGTAGTCGCGAATCTTCACGCGATCCTTCTCGAGATCTTCCGGCTTCGCGGTGATGCCGGCCTTCTTCGCGGCATCGATATACATGCCAACGATCTCGTAGATGTTGGCGTCGTACATGCTCGGCTCGATCTCCGGCGGCAGGTTCGATTCCTTGCGCAGCAGCGGCTGCAACTGGGATACGAATTTCTGCGCGGCTTCCGCCTTCTGGGTGGCGTAGAACGTGGCCGGAGCAACGATTGCGATTTCAGGAGCAGCTTTCAGGATCGCCGATGAAATCAGCTGCGTTGCGCCGACGACCGGCTTCATCAGGCCCTGACGCTTCATCTCACGGATGACGGTGACGGCCTGACTGTAGTCGGCGCTGACTACGACGCCATCGGGATTGAGCGATTTCAGCTTGGTGATCTGGGCGCTGACGTCGAGATCGCCGGTGTTGAACGAGAGCAGATCATTCTCGTTGAGAACCTGGATGCCATTTTCTTTCACGATCGCCGGCATGATGCGGGTGCCGACGGTGGCGGCCGTCGCATCCTTGGCGTCGTAGATAACGGCCACGGTCTTGATGTCGAAAGCCTTCTTGAAATAAGGCACCGTGGTCTTGGCGAGAATGCCTTCATCAATCGTGTTGCGGAAGGCCCACGGACGGTTTGCCTTTGCAACGCCCGGCTTCGACGAAGCCTGGGACGTCGAGACGATGCCCAATTGATTGGCAACCGGGAACACCACTTCGCATGAAGAACTGGTCAGCGGACCGGCAACGGCAAGCGCCTTGTCATCGCTCGCAAGCTTGCGCAGCGAGTTGGTGGATTGTGCGGGACGTGCAGAGTCGTCGTAGATCACGAGTTTCAGCTTCGCGCCATTGATGCCGCCGGCGTCGTTCACCTGCTTCTCGAGCATCTTCAGCGTGACAGTGTTGGTGCGTCCCCACTCGGCGAAATGACCGCTGCTGGGAACGATCGCGCCCAGCACAACTTCGCGACCCTTCAGGTCCTGCGCCTGTGCGTCGTGCAAAGCGATTGGAAAAGTGCTCACAAAAAGTGCGGCGGCAAGTCCAAAGCCGCGCCTTGTTACATTACTCATCGTCAGTATCTCCCAGTTGTTTCGCCATGCGCTTACGAGATGAAGCAGAACGAGATCGATGCATAAAGAGCCACGGTTTTTTTGACCGGGCTATCATGCCCATGGATTGACCGGCGTTGATGTGTTTCCGATTTTATCCTCCCCAGGACATGCATTCTTCACGCCATAAACAATACCATTGAATAGCTAGCTTGAAAAGCTTCGGCAGTTAGGTATTATTCCTGAGCGCTTGATCGTGGAGTCAAGCCCGGAAGCCCAATCTTTTCGGACTTTCCGGATGGTGCGACATCAGGCGGCGAGCAAATTTTTTGCACGGCCCTAACCGACATAAAGCAATGGAGCGGACGAATGACGATCTGCAAGACCGGGGCGCAACACATCAAGTCGTTGCAGGACGGCCGCACTGTTTACCTTGATGGCAAGCTGGTCGGGGATGTGACGACACACCCCGCATTTCGCAATGCAATAAATTCATCGGCGGCGCTCTACGATTTCCAGGCGCATCCCGACAACATCGAGATGATGACGTTCGAGGTCGACGGGTCAGGCCATCGCGCCAATCGCGCGTGGGAGATGCCGCGCAACTACGAAGAAATGGTGCGCCGCCGCAAAGCGCTGCAGGCGTGGTCGGGTGTATCGTATGGCTTCATGGGTCGCTCGCCGGACCATGTGGCGTCCGCTCTGGTCGGCCAACGCATGGGCCTCGACCTGTTCAAGCAGCATAGTCCTGAGCGCGCCAAGGCGCTGGAGGATTACTTCGACTACGCCAGGAAGAGCGATCTCTTCATGACGTATGTGATCATCAATCCGCAGGCCGAGCGCGCCAAGGATTGGGGCGAGCAGGACGAGGATCTGGTCGCGCGGATCGTCGACGAGGATTCGTCGGGCATCACCATTCGCGGCGCCAAGATGCTCGGCACCTCCTCGATCATGGCGAACGAGGTGCTGGTCGCCAACCTGCAGCCGCTGAAGCCGGGCGAAGAGGATCTGGCGTTTTCCTGCGCGCTGCCGATGAACGCGAAGGGGTTGAAGGTTCTGTCGCGCAAATCCTACGAAGCTTCGGCGACGTCGGTTTACGACAATCCTCTGGCATCGCGGTTCGACGAGAACGACGCGCTGATGTATTTCGACGACGTGAAAGTGCCGTGGGATCGCCTGTTTGTGTATCGCGACACCGCGATGTGCGCGACCCAGTTCCACGGCACGCCGGGCCACTCCTATCAGAACTATCAGGCGCAGATTCGCCTCTCGGTGAAGCTGACATTCCTGCTGGCGCTCGCGCGTCGGATTGCAGACACCATCGGCACCACCAACATTCCGGCGGTGAAGGAACGGCTTGGTTTCCTGGCGTCGCAGGTTGGCATGGTGAATGCTATGCTTGCCGGCATGGAGGCGGAAGGCTCGGCCTATGGCGAGTGGTATGTGCCCAACAAGCACTACATGTATTCGGCCCAGGTCATCACCCAGGATCTCTATCCGCAGATCATCAATACGCTGCGCGAACTGGCGGGCGGTTCGTTGATCATGTTGCCGTCGTCGCTGCACGATTTCAGCGATCCGATGCTGGAAGCGATCATCGGCAAAACGCAACGTTCGGCGATCATGTCGCCCGAGCAGCGCGTGAAATTCATGAAGGCGGCGTGGGATGCCATCGGTTCGGAATTCGCATCCCGTCATACGCAATACGAGATGTTCTATGCCGGCGCGCGGTTCACGACGTCAGGCCACAGCTTCCGCACCTATGACTGGCCGAAGGCCACGGCCATGATCGATCATCTGATGAACTCATATCAGTTGTCCGACGAGCTGCCGCAGGCTGCATCGGCGCAGCGGGCCGCGGGCTGACACAGGCTGCATGGGACCGCGGTGGAGGCGCTTTTCCTCGATCGCGGTCCGATTTGTCTGGGTTTTGCCGCCGGTTCACGTGGCAGCGTGACGCACGCAGTCGGCGGACTGGGGCTGGTGCCCGGCCGCATCATCAGGGCTCGTTAACGGTTAGCGCTCATCCTCCCTGAAGCGATTCGGGAGGGTTGAGTAGTGAGTGCCACAATCGTTCAGTTGAGTGATTACCGCGTTGTCGATGAGGCGGACGATCAGATCGATCTGATGACAGCCGTGGATGTCGTCATCAGGGATCTGCGCGAAATCCTGTCGGACTGGAATTCCGACGAGGCGCGGCTCCGTCTTGAAGAGTGTGAGCGGATGCTGCGCACGGCTTTTGCCGATCCTGCTCCGCACTATTGATGATGAAGCGAATTCATTTCCGGTGAAGCAATGACGATTGCAGCACGACTTAGCGAACTTGGTCTTTTTCTACCAAAGCCCGCGGTCGTTCCGCCCGGCATCCATCTGCCGTTCAAGTGGGTGAGGGTCGTCGGCAATCGCGCGTGCGTTTCCGGACATGGCCCGACCGACGCGAATGGCCAAATTCAGGGCCCGCTCGGAAAGGTCGGGCGGGACGTTACGCCGGAGCAAGGTTATGAAGCCGCGCGGCTGACGGGCCTTGCGATGCTGGCCAGTCTTGACCGGGAGTTGGGCAATCTCGATCGTATCCGGTCGTGGGTGCGGGTGTTCGGCATGGTCAATTGCGCGCCGGGATTTCAGGTGACGCCGCCCGTGATCAATGGCTTCTCGGATTTGATCCTGAGCGTATTCGGTGAAGAGCGCGGACAGCATTCCCGGTCGGCGATCGGCGTCGCCGAACTGCCGTTCGGAATTCCCGTCGAGATCGAGGCGGAAGTCATCATCGACTGAGCGACGACGATCCATTTCGCGCGCCACTCGGAGACTGTCCGGCAAAACGGATACATCATCCTAAGGGATGGGTCGTCCTGCGCTGGCGCCGCCGTCAATGGTGAGGATGGCGCCGCTCGTGTAAGCCGAGACGGGAGAGGCGAGAAAGGCAATCGCATTGGCGATTTCCTCTGGTGTCGCCGCTCTGCCGAAGGAAAAGGTCGCTAGAGCGTCCTTCCATTTCCCCTCATCGCCGAACTTCATCTGGGCTTTCTTCTTCTGAATGCCGATCATCCGGTCGGTTGTAACGGGGCCGGGATTGACCCCAACGACCCGGAGGCCGAATTGTGGTGCCCATGCGCCCATGGCGCGGGTGAATGCGGACAGCGCGGCGTTGCCAGTCGATACAGCGATGAGATTGCCGTCGAGCACGTCGCCCGCGATACCAAGGACATTGACCACGACACCGCTGCGCTTTGCCTTGAACGCCGGAAAGTAGGCGGAGGTCAGGTTGATGTAACCGAAGACCTTGCCGTTCCAGGCCCGGCGCCACGCCGTGGCGTCTAGGTCTTCAATCGTTCCCGGTGGAATGTCTCCGGCATTGTTCACGAGGACGTCCGGCGAAGGACAGGCGCTCTGGATCTGACGGATGCTGTCGTCGTGCGCGATGTCGACCGCGACCGTTGTGACGGCAACGCGATAAGTATCCCGAATGGTTGCGGCCGCTGCCTCCAGGAGGTCTTGTGATCTCGCGACAAGGCACAGATTGCAGCCTTCTGCGGCCAGCCGCTGGGCGGTCGCGAGTCCGATTCCCTTAGATCCACCTGTGATGACGGCCGTTTTGCCAGCGAGGTTCAAATCCATGCTTGGGACACTTCCTGTTGAACAAGGGTGGTGATGCAGGCGATTACTTCAGGCGGTTCGGGCCGAGCCGCTCGGAAATCGTGCGCGCTGTTTGAAGCGCAATGCTGCTGAACTCCGTGGGTTCAAAACGAAAGGTCGGGCCCGCGATGACGAGACCGGCGACTGGCAAATTGTTTTGATTGCGAATGGCGACTGCAATCGCGCTAATTCCATCCACGGGAATGTTGCGGACGACGGAATATCCTTCCGCAGCAGCCTCGTTCACGGCGGCCTTGGTATCGCGCTGTTCTTCCGCCGTCAGATTGAGGGCCGCCAGTGTCTGCTCGCGAGCCGGCTCAGGAAGCGAAGCCAATATGGCGCGTCCGATGCCGGAATTATGCAGCGGCAGGCGCGTCCCGGCTTTCAGATCGACGCGAAGAATAGACTCTGCTTCGACGCGCTGCACGAGCAGTACATCCCTGCCGGCAATGATGCCGATCGAGCACGTCTCCCGCACCTTTCGCACCAGGTCCTCGAGGATCGGAAGCAGCGTCGGACCGAAGCCGATATGTGTTGCGGCGACCGTCCCGGCTTCGATCATGCGAATGCCCAGTCTGTAGCGGCTGGAGTCATCGCACTGATCGACAAAGCCATGAGCAACCAATGTGCTGACGAGTTGATGGGCGGTGCTTTTGCTGATGCCCAGCTCGCGCGCGATTTGCGTGATGCCGAGTTCGTGTGACGGATCTTCGACAAGCAATTCAATGATCTGAAGTGCGCGCGACGCGGAACCGACAAGCCGTCGTTCAGTCCGCTTGATCCCCTCGTTCATTTTTTCGTTCTCGCTCGGCCCCTGTGACCTCCTGCCGCTTTACAGCCGGAGATCGTGAATTTATAAAGGTCGTCATATGCGAACACTGTTCGTATTAGACGAACAAAAAGCGGATCGCAAGAGGGAGGACACAGTGATCATGCGGAAAAACGGGATAGTTGCAGGCGCGATGCTAGCCCTTGGACTGGCGGCGTTCTCGGACAGCGCGGTCGCACAGCAGAAGCTGGGCGAAATCTCTGTGTCGGCTGTTCCCTCGACCAGCTCTGTCGTTCTGTACGTCGCCAAAGACCAGGGCTACTTCGAAAAGGAAGGTCTCGACGTTCGTATCGCCGAGTTTGCGAGCGGCGCCGAAGCCGAACGTGCCATGGTCACCGGCGCGGTCGATATGGGCGGCGGTGGTCTCGGCAGCACGTTTCTGATGGCCAATCAGGGCATCAAGGCCAAGAACATCGTGCTGTTTCAGAAAAAGCCGATTTTCACGCTCGTTGCTGGAAACAAACTTGACGCAAAGCCGGGCGACCTGAAGGCGCTCAAGGGCAAGACCATTGGCATCAGCGGACCCGGCAGCCTGACGGATTTGTTCCTGCGGATCGCGCTTCGCGATGCTGGCCTGGATCCGGATCGCGACGTGACGATCGTCGCAACGGGCGGTCTCGCTGCGCATCTGCCCGCGATTCAAACCGGACGCGTCGACGCGCAGATGACGTGGGAGCCTGCGACCGTGACCCTGACCAAGGGCGAGAAAGTCGGGCGCGTGTTCCTCGACCTGCGCTCCGACGATGTGCCGCCGTCACTGCAAAATCTTCTCGGCAGTTCGTTGCAGGCGACCGACCAGTGGCTTGCGAAGCCTGAAAACCTCGCCAAGGCCAAGGCCGCAGCGCGCGCCGTCAAGAAGGCCGGCGACGCCATTCGCGCAAATCCCGATCTGATGATGGGTACGCTGCAGAAGATCTTTCCGAAGCTGTCTCCGGAGCTTCTCAAGGAGATCGCCCGGATCGAGGCGCCGGCTTACAGCGCGAACATCTCCCGCGAGGCGATTGCGCACATGAACAAGGTTTATCGGTCCGCGGGCCTGACCAAGGCCGATGTGACTTACGAGGACGTGATCGATCCGCGGCTGGTTTCGGAATGGCAGTAAGAGCGGTCGATACTCTCATGGTCGATACCGAACCAGAGGCGACGCGCGCGACGACCAAACTGCGTGTCGATGGCGTGTCGCTTCAGTTTCGCAGCAATGATGGTCAACCGGTTGACGTTCTCAAGAACGTCAACCTATCGATCGCCGAAGGTGAGTTCTGCACCATCGTCGGGCCATCGGGATGCGGAAAGAGCACGTTGTTGAGCGTGATTTCCGGCTTGCTGGAGCCGACGGCAGGCACGTGCCATCTCGACGGCAAGGCCATTACGCTCGGCGACCCGAGCGTTGGCTACATGTTCCAATCGGATACATTGCTGCCATGGGCGACCGCGATAGAGAATGTTCGGTTGCCGCTGGATGCCGTCGGGCGCAAGGACGATGGTCGCTGCCTTGACCTTCTGAAAAAGGTTGGCGTCGGCGATTTTGCGTCCGCCTATCCGTGGCAGCTCTCGGGCGGCATGCGCAAACGCGTGCAGCTTGCACGCCTGATCGCGCAAGAGCCGAAAGTTCTGCTGATGGACGAACCCTTTGGCGCGCTCGATGCGCAAACAAAGCTCCTGATGCAGGAAGAGTTGTTGCGCCTGTGGGAAGCGACCGGCCTGACCGTTCTGTTTGTCACGCACGACCTGTCGGAGGCGATCGGTCTCTCGGACCGTGTGCTTTTGTTCAGCGCGCGGCCTGGACGGATCAAAGAGGAGTACCAAGTTCCTTTGCGCCGTCCGCGCGAGATCGAAACCATCGTTCAGGATGCGCAATACAACGATCTCTTCGTACGGATCTGGAGAAGCCTGAAAGAGGAGATCCGCCTCTCATGAAATTCAGCCTCAAGTTGAACCTGATCCGGCTTGTCTTCCTCGCTGTCGTTCTGACGGTGTGGGAGCTGGTCGCTCATTTCGGCTTCGTTCAGGAATTCGTACTGAGCCGGCCTTCGCGTGTGTTTGCCTGGCTCGGCAACGCCCTCGTCAGTGAATTCTTCTGGATCAATGTCGGGGTGACGTTGCGCGAGACGTTGTTCGGGCTTCTCATTGGCGCGGTGCTTGGCATCGTCTCCGGCTTTGCGCTCGCGCATTGGCGGATGTCGTTCCAGGTTCTGGAGCCTTTCATCATGGCGCTTTACAGCCTGCCGCGTGTCGCGCTGGCGCCGCTGTTCCTGGTCTGGTTCGGCATCGGCGAGTCCTCGAAGGTCGCTCTCGCAGCATCGCTGGTCTATTTCGTGCTGCTCCTCAACACCTATACCGGTGTGAATGAGATCGATCGCAATCTGATCAACGCAGCCCGCACGATGGGCGCGAAGAATCACTTCATCACCCGCCGCATTCTTCTTCCTGCGTCCATGACTTTCATCTTCGCAGGTTTGCGGGTCAGCATCGGCCTGGCGCTGATCGGAACGATCGTCGGAGAAATGATCGCGGGTCAGTTCGGCCTCGGTCAGATGATCGCGCGCGCCGCGAACATGTTCGATACCGCGCAGGTGTTCGGCATCATCATCGTGCTGGCTGTCCTGGCCGTGGTGCTCAACGAACTCATGAAGCTGGCCGAGCGGCGCGTGATGCGTTGGCAGCCGGTGGCGAAAGGTCTGTGATGAGCGACGTGTTCATTTGCGGCGTAGGCATGATCCGGTTCGCCAAGTATCCGGACAAGAGCCTGAAGCAACTCGGTCGCGATGCGGTGACTGCGGCGCTGTCTGATGCCGGTCTGGACAAGAGCGATATCCAGGCTGCGTTCGTCGCCAATTCGATGGCGGGAATTGTCACCGGACAGGAGGCGATCCGCGGTCAGGTGGTGCTGAGCGCGATGGGTATTTCATCGCTGCCGATCGTGAACGTTGAGAACGCCTGTGCGAGCGGCGCGACGGCATTGCATCAGGCTTGGACGGCGATCCGGGCCGGGCTCTATGACGTCGTCCTCGTTCTGGGCGTTGAGAAGCTGTTCCACGAGGACAGGTCCGTATCCTATCGCGCGCTGTCGTCGGCCACGGACATCGAGGTTGCGGCGTCGGAAGAAGGCAAGAGCGTCTTTCTTGAAGAATCGAGCCGCCGGTTGGCCAGCTTCATGGAGCGGTCGGGCACGACCATCCAGCATGTCGCGAAGATTGCGGAGAAGAGCCATCGCAATTCATCCCTTAATCCGCTGGCGCAATACCGCGAGGCCTACTCTCTCGAGCAAATCCTTGCGTCGCCGGTCGTGACGCCGCCGCTGACCCGGCTGATGTGTTCGCCGATTGGCGATGGCGCTGCGGCCTTGATTGTCTGCTCGGCGTCTTATGCTCGCAAGCATGGCTCCGACGATGTTCGCATCCGGGCGTCCGTGCTGCGATCAGCCGGCGAACAAACGCCTGATGGCGAGGGAATTGCCGAGCGTTCTGTCAAAGCCGCTTACGAGATGAGCGGGTGTACGCCGGAGGATCTTGCGGCCGCTGAGGTCCACGACACGACTGCCGCAAGTGAACTGATGCTCTATGCTCGTCTCGGCTTTTGCCGCAAGGGCGATGAAGCCAAGTTCGTCGATGATGGCGAGAACCAGATTGGCGGACGGCTGGCGGTCAATCCGAGCGGCGGCCTGATTTCTCGCGGGCATCCGGTCGGCGCGACCGGCGTCGCGCAAATCTGCGAATTGACTTGGCAACTGCGCGGACAGGCTGGCGCCCGTCAGATTCCGAAGATCAAGGCTGCGCTTGCGCACAATGCTGGCGGAACGATCCTCGGAGAGCCGGCAGCCCTCGGCATTCACATCTTGAGCGCCTGACATCACACGGCGCATCACCATCAACACAATCTGCTAAGCAAGGATCATAGGTATGTTGCACGTTCTGACTCCCGAACAGATCGCCGTACGCGACAATGCAGCCAAGGTCGCCGCCAAGATTTCCGAAAGCATCATCGAGATCGACCGTCAGACCGGTCATTCCGATGCGTGGTGGAAGGCCATCCATGAGATGGAGCATGCCGGACTGCTTCGCCTTTACATCCCCAAGGAGCAGGGCGGCGAAGGCGCCGACATCATGTCGGTGGTGCTGGCGCAGGAAGAGATCGCCAAGGTTGACGGTGGGTTCTCGAACATCGTCTCGCACGAAGCGTGCGCCTATCTGATCTTCACGAACTCACGTGAACAGAAGTTGCGTGAGCATTGCATGCGCCGGATGTCGGAGGGCGCGCTGACCTGCATCGCGATCACCGAGCCGGATACCGGAGCGGATCTCGCGCGCATGAAGACCGAAGCCCGGCGTGACGGCGACGGCTGGATTGTCACCGGGCACAAGCGCGTGGCCTCGCTGGCCGCGGCCGCCGGCATGTATCTCGTGTTCGCGATCACCGATCGCTCCAAGGGCACGCGCGGCATTTCGGCGTTTCTCGTTGACGAAGGCACCAAGGGTCTTTCGGTTGGCAAGGTCGATGAGTTGATGGGCTACCGCCAGCTTCCGCCCGCCGATGTTCATTTCGACAATGTTCGGGTGACGCCTGCGCAACTGCTGGGCGAGGAAGGCGGCGGCCTCAAGATCTTTGCGCAAGCATTGAATCTGGGACGTCTCGGTGGCGGCACGCAGGCGCTCGGAATTGCGCAGGGCGCATTCGATCTCGCGCTCGCCTACGCCAAGAAGCGCGAGACCTTCGGCAAACCGTTGATCGAGCATCAGGCGATTCAGTTCAGCCTCGCCGAGATGGCGACACAGATCGAAACAAGCCGCGCGATGATCTACCAGGTCGCACGCTGGATGGACACGCTGGACGATATTTCCAGCCGCGAAGTCGGAAAGTACTGCGCGATGGTGAAATCGCAGGCGTCCGACATGGCGATGAAGGTGACGACTGATGCGGTCCAGATCTTCGGCGCTTACGGAAATTATCGTGAAAACTCCGTCGAGCGCCTGATGCGCGACGCCAAGGTAACCCAGCTCGTCGATGGTCCGAATGAGCTGATGAAGATGCGCATTGGTCACGCCCTGATGAAGGACATCTGATCCAACGCTGATCTCAGAAGAAACGTACAGGAGATGAAACGATGTTGACGGGCGATATGCTCCGCCGCTCGGCGGAGCGCCTTCCTGACAAGGCAGCGATAGTCTGGGGTCAGACAAGCCTCAGCTATCGCCAACTGAACGAACAGGCCAATCGCTTCGCACATGCGTTGCTCGGGCTTGGCCTCAAGAAGGAAGCCAAGGTTGCGATCATCTCCCGCAACCGCCCCGAATATGCGACTGCGTTCTTCGGCGCGGCCCGGTCTGGCTGCGTACTGGTCAATGTGTCGGTTCTCTATGCTCTGGATGAACTGCTCTACGTGCTCGACAAGGCGGACGTCGAAGTCCTGATCTTTGAAGCGGACTTCGCCGAGAAAGCATGTGCCGCCGCGGACAAGCTCGACAAGATCAAACGGACGATCGTGATCGGCGGGACTGCGGATGGCGCGATAAGCTTCGACGCCGTCCTCGAAGGTCAGCCGGCATCCTATCCGGATGTCGCGATCGATGAGCGCGATGCATTCTGCATGACCTATACCGGTGGAACGACCGGCCGTCCCAAGGGCGTTCTGGCGAACCATCGCGCCCGCGCTGTCACCGCGCATACCGTTGTGGTCGAAAGCGGCGTATCGGAAACCGATGTCGTCGCGATTGTGACGCCGCTATTCCACGTGGCGGCGTTGAACATCATGCTTCAGCCGGCAGTTCTTGTCGGTGCGACATCAGTGTTGATGACGAAATGGGACGTGGCCGGCTTTGCCGACATGGTCCGCACAAACCGCGTCACCGCGGCGTTCATGGTCCCGACGCAGGCCAGCATGGTCATCAGCGATCCGAACTTTTCGGCAGCCAATTACGCCAGTTGGACCAAACTGAATTTTTCCGGCGCTCCCATGCCAGATTGGGTGCAGCAGGACTTGGCGAAGAAGCTGCCACAGATCCGCACGACACAGTTCTATGGACAGTCGGAGATGGGCATCGTCGCGTCGACCAAGTCCGCCTATCTGCCTGCAAAGCTCGGAACGGTCGGACGACAGGTTTTCAATGTCGACATGGCCGTTGTTGACACAAACGGTGTCCCCGTGAAGCCAGGTGAGATTGGCGAGATCGTCACCCGCGGCGACAATGTCATGCTCGAATATTACAACGAGCCAGAACAGACGAAGGCGTTCTGGCGTCATGGCTGGGCGTGGAGCGGTGACCTCGGCACGATCGATGCCGACGGCTTCGTCACATTGGTCGATCGCTCGAAGGACATGATCATTTCGGGCGGCGAAAACATCTACCCGAAGGAAATCGAAGACGTTCTCTATCAGCATCCCGCAGTGGCGGAATGCGCGGTGTTCGGCATTCCCGACGATAAATGGGGAGAGGTGCCTGCTGCCTTTGTCCAGCTGAAGGCCTCTTCACCTGCGTCGGAGGACGAGCTGGTTGGTCATTGCGAAGTGCGGCTTGCCCGCTTCAAGCGTCCGCGACTCGTCAGGCTTGTGGACGGCTTCCCCAAGACGCCGATCGGAAAAATCCAGAAGAACATCCTGCGCCAGGAATTCTGGGCTGACCGGAAAAAGAAGATCTGAGCGACCGCCCTTGGTGGTCAGCGTGAAAGACACAGAGCTTGGCTCTGTGTCCGGCAAGCGAAGCTGGTGTCTTCGCGGAGTGGACAATACTATGATTACAATAACTGGTGCGTCTGGACAGTTGGGCCGCGAGTTGACCAAGGCCCTCGAACAGCGCGTTTCTCCCTCCAAGGTCCGGCTTGGCACCAGAAATCCCGAGAAGATCGCCGCTGCTGCCGCGAGCGGATTTCAGACGGCGTCTGTGGACTTTGACGACGTCGAGAGCATGAAGCGGGCGTTCGACGGTTCGGAGGTGGTCTTCATCATCTGCGGCGATTCCTCGAACGACATCCGGATGCAGCAGCACCGTCGCGCGATCGATGCCGCAAAGGCGGCAAATGTTGGTCGGGTGGTGTATACGAGCTTTGTGAATCCAAAGAAGGAAAGCCTGTTTCCGTTCGCGGCCGTGCATGAGGACAGCGAGACTTATCTGAGGGCTTCCGGGCTGAATTACACGTTTCTACGCAACAACCACTATGCGGAGAATCTCAACAAGGCTCTGGAGGTGGCAAAGTCGACGGGAACCCTCTCCTTGCCCGGGGCCGATGGAAAAGTCGCCTATATCTGCAGGGCCGATGTTGCTGCGGCGACCGCGGGTGTTTTGACGGCCGCGGGGCACGACAACAAGTCTTACGAACTCACCGGAAGCGCAGCGCTTGATTTGTCCGAGGTCGCAGGCATGGCGTCATCCGCCTGGGGGAAACCGATCGTTGCGCGCGATATGGACCCGGATGCATACCGTGATGTGTTGGCCAAGAGAGGATTGCCCGCTTTTGCAATCGATGCGCAGGTCGGCATTCGTATGGCGGCCGGAGCAGGCGAGTATTGCGAGGTTACGCCCGATGCGTCCGTGCTTGCGGGCAGGCCGCTCGCGAGTTTTGCGGACCACTTAAAGGGGACCTAGCCCGTTTTCGAGCGAAGTAGGCGCCGGTTCAAGTGAAGAAAACGCGTCAAAACAAAAAAACGAGAACGCGGGTTTTGCTTCACGAAAACCGGAAGGGGTCTATGACGCGCCGATTTGGCTGATGTAATCCGCTTCTGTCGATAAAGATGAGAATCGCCGCGAGCTGGAAACATATCTTTCAGTGCTTCAGTCGCGACGCTTCTTTTTCGCCTTCCCGAATGCCGGTTTTGGACTGGCGCCGCCGCGTTCCGGCTTCCCGGCATAGGCAGGCTTGCCTTTGCCCTTCGGCCCCTTTTTAAACCGCGCCTCCTTGTCAAATCGCGGCGCACCTTCGCTGTGCGGCTTGCCGGATCGCTTGGGGGAGTGCTCGCCACGAGACTGTTCGCCGTCATGAGCGTCGCGCTCCTTGCGTTCCCGCCATGGCTTTTTTGACGGCTTGAAGGATCGCTTCTCTGCGGGCGTTGGACGCTGCGGTTCACCTTCCAGCGCCTCGATGCGGATATTGTCGTCCTTGTCGGGACTTTTGATTTTGATGGCGAACGATTCCGCGACCCGCTGCGACACTTCGAATTCGGTCGCGGTGTCGAGGATGTTGATCGCGCCGATATCCTGCTTGCCGATGCCACCACGGCGACAGATCATCGGGAGCAGCCAGCGCGCTTCGGCTTTCTTCTTCCGCCCGATCGCGACGCGGAACCACACGCTGCCTTCGGCCATATTGTCGCGAATGCGGGACTTTCTCGATCCGGATCCCGCGGCGGCATCGTCTACGCGCGATGGCCGGCCGTCGCGTCCCTGGCCGCGCTCGTCACGCGAGCGGGCGTGGTGGCCCGGATCGAGAAGATCCTCGGGCGACGGAAGCTGCGCGCGATAAAGCCGCGCCAGCGCCACGGCGATATCCTCCGGCGAGCGTTCGGCGAGCAAGGCCCGCGCGAGTATCAGATCGTCATCGGCCGCTGCATCGGTGAACAGCGTGTTCTGCAGCATGCGCTCCTGATCGAGCTTGCGGATTTCATCAGCTTTGGGCGCCGTTCCCCATTCCGCGTCGATGTCGGCCTGCCGCAGCAATATTTCCGCGCGCCGCCGTCGCGCCGGCGGCACCAGAAGCACGCTCACGCCTTTCCGGCCGGCACGGCCGGTTCGCCCGGAGCGATGCTGCAGGACCTCGGGATCGTTAGGCAGTTCGGCGTGAATGACGAGATCGAGATTGGGCAGATCGATGCCACGCGCGGCGACATCGGTGGCGACGCAGATGCGCGAGCGTCCGTCGCGCAAGGCCTGCAACGCATGGGTGCGCTCGTTCTGCGTCAGTTCGCCGGACAGCGCGACAACCGAGAAGCCGCGTTCCAGCAGTGCTGCCTGCAGATGACGGACAGCGTTTCTCGTGTTGCAAAAGACAATCGTGCTGGGCGATTCATAAAAACGGAGCACATTGACGACCGCGTGTTCGACATCGCTGGGGGCAATCCTGGCGACACGGTATTCAATATCGGCATGGCCGCCTTCGGTGGCCGCCACCTCGACGCGCAGCGCGTCCTGCTGATACTGCTTGGCCAGTTTGACGATGCCGTGCGGCAAGGTCGCCGAGAACAGCAATGTGCGGCGGGTCTCCGGCGTCGTCTTGAGGATGAATTCCATATCCTCGCGAAAGCCGAGATCGAGCATTTCGTCGGCCTCGTCGAGCACGACAGCTTTCAGCGCCGACACATCGAGATTGCCGCGCCGCAAGTGGTCGCACAGCCGCCCCGGCGTTCCGACTACGATATGCGCGCCGTAGCCGAGGTCGCGCTGCTCGCGGCGCGGGTCCATGCCGCCGACGCAGGACACGACGCGGGCATCGGCATGGTGATAAAGCCACGCCAGTTCGCGGTGCACCTGCAAGGCGAGTTCCCGGGTCGGCGCAACGATCAGGGCAAGCGGCGCCGCCGCCTTCTCAAATCGCTCGGCGCTGCCCAGAAGATTTTTTGCGATGGCGACGCCATACGCCACCGTTTTTCCCGAGCCGGTCTGCGCTGACACCAGAAGATCGCGATCGGTGACGTCATCCGCCAACACGGCCGCCTGGACCGGGGTAGGTTGCATGTAGTTGCGCTCCGCTAACGCTTGGGCGAGCTGCGGGCTGGCAGACAGGAATGACACGAGACAGCAACCTTGGTTGGTGGTTATCGCACGGCCGAAGAACGAGGCTTCGAATCGGGCGGATCGGCATTGCAGGGATGATCGGCTAGTAGCCGGAAAGTGGCGCGATGCCCAGATGAAAAACTCCAGGAAATCACGGGCCGAAGGGTTTTTGCGTGAGGTTCAATCGGAACTCGATCGGCCCTTGACTGCGCTCATTGTCGCCCTTGGGGCCGGGAATACGCATGGGATCGGCTGCAAAATTGCTTTCTCAACCTTTTCGACGCGAAAGAAGATCCTCTGTTGAAAGCCAGCAATCCGAAACCATGGCGGCGCCAGCGGCTATGTACATCCACAGTGTCCAAATTCCCCCGCATGCCGATTGCTGTTGTATACAGTCAGCGCCTAGACCTGTTGTCGCCTTGAGACGATTTCTTCAGTCCTCAATGGTCGAACCATATTTCACGAAATGGCACTTTCAATGGGACAGGCTACTTCGAGCCGGACGAATGGTTTTCAGCAATTGAACGGGTAGCCGGGCTTAATGTTTTTTGGTGGCGATAAGCTGTCGCATGGGGGGATACGATGAACTTGACTGGGTTACGTTATTTCCATGAGGTCGCAGTGTCCGGCTCAATCCGTCAGGCGGCCGAACGCGTGCACGTCGCCGCATCCGCCTTGAGCCGCCAGATCAGTAAACTGGAACATGAATTCGATGCGCCACTGATCGAGCGGCGCACGACCGGCGTTGTGCTTACACCCGCAGGGCGGCTTCTCGCACAGCATACCCGTACGATGTTCCGTGATCTGCAGCGGCTCAAATCGCAGGTCGATGATCTGCGTGCTCTTCAGCGTGGCGAGGTGATGGTATCGACAATCGAAGGCATCGTTGGCGATCTTCTGCCAGAAATTATGTCAGGCTTCCTCGCACGATTCCCCAACATCTCGTTCAACATCTCGACCGCTAGCTCCAATCAGATCATGGAAGCCGTGATTTCCGATCAGGTCGATATCGGCATTACGTATAACGCCAAGCCACGATCCGAACTCGACGTAGCACTTGCTTGTCCGTTGCCGTCCTATGCTGTCGTTGCTCCGTTCCACGAGCTTGCCAAGGCGCGAACACTGTCGGTCAGCGAGGTGTTGAAGTACAAGGTCGCATTGCCGGATCCTTCATTCGGCCTGCGGCGTTTGGTTGATGCGGTTGCCTTCAGGCACGGTCTGGAGATTGGGGAGTTGCTGCGGACGAACTCGTTTGAGATGATGAAGAGCACTGCACGAACCGGCCATGCCATCGCCATCTTGCCGAAAACTCTGGTACGGCGCGAACTCGAGGCCGGACAACTGTGCGCGATTCCGGTGGACGATTACGAACTCGCCAACGCCCAGATGCAAATCTGCATCCACCGCAACCGCACGCTATCAAGCGCAGCGCGCAGCTTTCTCGAGCATACGCTCAGCTACGTCCGCGCTTTGCCGACACCGGAGCCGATCCGACCGGAACGCGCGCGGGGTGGGCGCGGCCGTGCGCCGCAGGCAGTGACACGGCGCAAGAGTTCTTGACCATCGTCCCTGTGATCGCTTGCTCCTGTGTTCGAGAGCAAGCGCAACGCTCGCGTTGCCAATCCGGCAACGCGACGTGGTTGACATTATGCTTCCCAACTCCGGACAGGATGGCCATGGTCTTGGCAACGAGCGTCATCAATCGACGACGGGCAGCAGGCGACAAGCGGTGTGTCGCATTGTGTCTGCTGCCATTTTGAGGAAACGTCATGCCTAAGGAAGCCATCGTTCCGGCTGGTTCTCCACCGCCGCTCGCGCCCTATTCTCCCGGAACCAAAGCAGGTTCAACCGTCTATGTCTCGGGCATGCTGGCGATCGATGCCAATGGCGTCGTGATCGGCGCTGGCGATGTGACGGCCCAGACCCATGCGGTTCTCAAATCGATCAGATCGGTTGTTGAAGCCGCCGGCGGGACGATGGATGACATCGCATTCAACTCGATCTTCCTTAAGGACCTCAAGGACTACAAGGCCATGAACGAGGTCTATGCGCAGTACTTCCCGAAGAATCCCCCAGCTCGCTATTGCATCAAGGCGGAGCTCGTTCGTCCGGAATTTCTGGTCGAGATTTCCTCGATTGCCCATCTGAAGGACTAAATCGAAATGCCGTTCGCACCAATTCAAGATGGGCAGCTTTATTACGAAGAATATGGCGAGGGGCCGCCGTTGCTGCTGGTCGCTGGTCTTGGCGGCGTCGGCAGCTATTGGAAACCTCAGCTGGAAGCTTTCATTCCGCATTACCGCGTCATCATCCACGATCATCGCGGTACCGGTCAGAGCACCCGCTCGGAAATCAGCTATTCGCTCGATCAGATGAGCGCCGACGTGCTCGCACTCATGGACCATTTGAAGCTGGACAGCGCGCATTTGGTCGGTCACTCCACAGGCGGCGCGATCGGTCAAACCCTGGCGATCACCACGCCACAGCGCATCGACAGCATGGTGCTCTACGCTAGTTGGACCAAGACTGATGCATTCATGGGTCGGGTCATGCGGGCGCGCAAGGCGCTGCTGCAGAATGGCGTCGATGACTATATCGAACTCAGCCCGGCGCTGCTCTATCCGGATTGGTGGGTCAATAGCAATCCCGACAAGCTTGCCGCCCTCGATCAGGCAACCAAGGCCGGCTTCCCGAGTGCCAGCATCGCCGCCAGCCGCTGTCAGGCGATCATTGATTTCGACCGCACCAGCGAGCTTCACCGCATTGATCGGCCCACCAGCGTTCTCTGCGCGCGCGATGATTTCCTGACGCCGCTGTATTTTTCAGAAGAATTGGCCCGAAAAATTCCGGGAGCAAGGCTGAAGGTGCTGGATAAGGGCGGCCATGCCGTCTCGCAGGTTGATCCTGCAACGTTCAATACTGCAGTACTGGAACTCCTGCAGTCCGTTCGCGCAAGCGCCCCTTCATCCTAGGTGACGCGTGATCCCGCAACTCATCATCTCAGGGCTGGCGATCGGAAGCGTTTACGCCCTGCTTGCTCTGGCCATGGTGCTTATTCACAAGGCCACCGACGTCGTCAATTTCGCCCAAGGCGAGATGGCGATGTTCTCCACCTTTCTCTGTTTCGCGCTGTTCCACAACCTTGGCTTGCCGTTCGCTCTGGTTTTCGCACTCAGTCTGCCGGTTGGATTTCTGCTTGGCGCCGTGGTGGAGCGCGTCATCATTCAACCGATCGCCAGTGATCCGCCGGTCAATCTTTTGATCGTCACCATCGGCCTCTGGATCATCTTCAACAATCTGGCCGGCGCTATCTGGGGTTATGATCCCTACACTTTCCCGTCGCTGTTCAGAGCCGAGCCAGTTGATTTGTTCGGCGCGCGCATCTCGCCGAACAGCCTCGGAATGATCGTTGTCGCTGTTTTGGTGATGGGCGCACTTTATCTGTTCTTCGAAAAGACCCGCGAGGGTACCGCGATGCGTGCCGCCAGCATGAACCGGCGCGCTGCGCGATTGATGGGCATCAGCGTGCCGCGGGTGTGGATGTTGTCTTGGGGACTTGCCGGCGCGGTCGGTGGCATCGCCGGCGTGCTCACTGCGCCGATCACCTTTCTCGATTTCGAGATGATGGTTGCTGTACTGCTGAAAGCCTTTGCCGGGGCGATTCTTGGCGGGTTTAACAGCTTGCCCGGCGCAGTGATTGGCGGTCTGACGATTGGCCTGCTCGAAACCATGTTCGGTGCGATGGTCTCCAGCACATTCAAGGACACGTTTGCGTTCGGCATCATCATCCTTGTCCTCATGGTTCGGCCGACCGGTCTGTTCGGTCGCAACAGCATCAAGAAAGTATGAGCTCGTGAGCGGCTCTCGGATTACGATTTACGGTCTCGCCGCCATCGTGCTGTTGGGCCTGCCATTCGCCGGTAGTCACTACGAGCACTTTCTAATGAATACGGCGCTGGTCTATACGCTGATCGCGCTCTCGCTCGTTATCCTGATCGGTTATGCCGGGCAAATATCGATCGGTCATGCCGGCTTCTGGGCGCTCGGTGCATTTGCCTCGGCGATCCTCGTCACCAAAACCGGCGCTCCATTTCTCGTGGGTGTGTTGTTCGGCGGCGTGGTTGCGGCTGCGTTCGGTGCGCTGGTCGCGATCCCGGCGTTGCGTGTCCAGGGTCACTATCTGGCGATCGCGACGCTCGGCTTCGCGCTCATTGTGCAACAGATCCTGTTCGAATGGGAAACGCTCACCGGCGGCCGTCAGGGCATGTTCGTGCCCCGACCAACACTGGCCGGTTATGAGTTCAACAACGACTTCGGCTACTACTACATTATCCTCGCGATTGTCGTACCGTTCTTCCTGCTCACCGTTCGCTTGCCGAAGACACGGTTTGGTCGCCGCCTGATCGCACTCAAACTCAGCCCGCTGGCGGCCGCTTCATTCGGAGTCAACCGGGCGCGTTACTTGACGGCGGCGTTCACGCTAAGCGCCTTCCTAACTGGCATCTCCGGTGCGCTTTATGCGCATCTGATCGGCCATCTCGCCACGGAGACGTTCTCACTCGTCACCTCGCTGAGCTTCCTCACAATGGCGGTGATCGGCGGCATCTTGTCACCGATCGGCGCTATTCTCGGTGGCGTCTATCTTACGCTCGCACCGGAATTCCTTCGTGAATTCAAGAGCGCGCAAATGGTGCTCTACGGTATATTGCTTGTGGTCTTTATGCGCTTCCTTCCGCAAGGACTGGCGAGTCTGCCGCAGCAAATTACCGGCGCTTTCGCCCGCCGACGGAAGTCGGTAGCCCCGGAGGACCGTCGGCATGACTGACGGCAGCAACAATCTGCAGGTCCGTAATCTGTCGCTGGCGTTTGCTGGCCTCAAAGCCCTCAACGACGTTTCTTTCTCCGTTTCGGCAGGTGCGATCTTCGGGCTGATCGGGCCGAACGGCGCTGGTAAGACCACGCTGCTTAACTGTCTGACTCGCATCTACACACCGAACAGCGGTTCGCTGAAGTTCGGTGAGAGAGAGTTGCTGACCAGCCCGTTGCACGACATTTCGACACTGGGCATCGCCCGCACTTTCCAGAATCTCGAGCTGTTCGGAGCCGAGACGGCGCTCGACAACGTGCTGATCGGCGCGCTGAGCCAAACCAGGATTCCGGCCATTCCGGACATGCTCGGCCTGCCTTCCGCGCGCAGGGCGCTCCGCGCCGCTAGCGAGCGCGCGCGGGCGGCGCTTGACCGGCTCGGCATTGCTGACGCCGCAAGTCGTCAGGTCGCAACTCTCGCCTACGGCGTACAGAAACGTGTCGAGCTGGCGCGTGCGCTGGTCACCGAGCCGCGCCTGTTGTTGCTCGACGAACCGGCTGCCGGTCTCAATGCCGATGAAACCCATGCTCTTGCCGAAGTTCTCCGCGATCTGCAGCGGACCAACAACATCACCATCATTTTAGTCGAGCACGATATGTCATTGGTGATGGGCATCTGCGACGAACTCGTGGTGCTCGACCACGGCGAAGTGATCGCTCAGGGCGCGCCCTCCGTTATCCGCCAAAACCAGAAGGTCATTATGGCCTATCTCGGCGAGGAGGGCGACGATGCTGCTTGAGATCCGCGACCTGCACGTTTCCTACGGCGCGGTGGTGGCGCTGCGTGGTTTGTCGATGGAGGTGAAGGAAGGCGCTGTGGTGTCGATCCTCGGCAGCAACGGTGCGGGCAAGTCGACCTTGCTCAATGTCATTCTGAAATCGATCGACGCTCGCGTGCGCGGGACGATTCGTTTCGCTGGTGAGGATGTTTCGGGATGGAGCACCGAGCGGTTGATTGCCGCCGGTCTCGCCCTCGTGCCGGAGGGTCGCCAACTGTTTCCGGAACTGACCGTTCTCGAGAACCTGAGGCTGGGCGCCTATTTGCGGCGCGACGTTGCGAATATCGAAAGCGACCTCGAACAGGTGTTCGAGATGTTTCCTCGGCTGCGCGAACGCAAGCAGCAATCAGCTGCGACGATGTCCGGCGGCGAGCAACAAATGGTCGCAATCGGCCGTGCGATGATGTCGCGCCCGCGCCTTCTGTTGCTCGATGAGCCGTCGCTCGGGCTGTCACCGGTCCTGGTGACCGAGATTCTGCGGCTCGTGAAGCAGATCAACGCGCTCGGAGTGACGGTTCTGCTGGTCGAACAGAACGCGCGCCAGGCGCTCAAGATATCGACGCATGCCTACGTGCTGGAGAAGGGGCGGGTTGCGCTCAGTGATACCGCGGAGGCGCTGTCTCGCAGTGCAAGCATTACCGATGCCTATCTGGGATTGGAGTAGAGGGAGAACGTTCGATGCTAAAATATTTCGGACTTGGGGCGGCCGGACTTGCCATGCTGGTTTCCACATCGGTCGCTGCAACTGCGGCCAGTGAGGGTGTCACGGCTGACACGATTACGATCGGGTCATTCCTACCGCTGCAGAGCGGATTTGCCGCCGGCGCCAATCAGCTTCGCGATGGTGCGGAGGCCTATTTCAAGTGGGTCAATGACCAGGGCGGCATCCATGGTCGCAAGATCAAATGGATCGTCGAGAACGACAGCTATAATCCTCAGCAGGCGGTATCGGTTGCCCGCAAGCTGGTTGATCGCGACGGTGTGTTCGCCATCGTGTCAACAATCGGCACCGTGACCAATCTTGCTGCCCTGCCTTTCTTGGTCCAGCGCGGCATTCCGGTTATCAATCCGGCGGGCAGCAATGAAAAATTGAACGCACCGACCGAGAAAGAAGTATTCGGCATGCTCCCGGTCGGCCAGACCATCGGCGAGAACATGGCGCAATATGCTCTGAAGAATCTCAAGGCCGATAGGGTCGCGATCTTCTATCAGAACGATCAGTTCGGGAAGGATCAGCGCGACGGCGCTGTCGCCTACCTCAAGGCCAATGGCAAGGCGCCAGTCGGTGAAGCGACTTATGTACCAAGTGATGTAGACATCAGCGGCCAGGCGGTTGCGTTGCGTGACGCAAAGCCCGATGTCGTGTTGATGTTCAATATCGTCAAGCAAGGCGCATTGTTGTTGAAAGAAGCCGAAAAGCTTGGCTGGAAGCCGCAGTTCATGGCCATGAACACCATGGGCGATCCCATCCTTACCGAGCTGGCGGGGAATGCCGCAAATGGCCTGATCGTCAACATCATGACTGCGGTCGATTCGATGGATGATCCGAAGATCAAGCAGGCCAACGAGATTCTGACGAAATACGCGCCCAAGACCCAGCCCGGCTATTATCCCTATCTCGGCATGGCCGGTGCGATTGCCTTTCATAAGGCGGCCGAAGCAGCTGGCAAGGACTTGACCCGCGCCAAGCTTATTGCGGCACTCGAAGGCCTCGGTAAGTGGGAGCCCGGCGTAATTCCGCCGCTCAGCTGGGGACCGAAGAATCACGCTGGCCCAACCACTTTCGGCTATGTTCAGTGGGTCGACGGCAAGATTAAGATTCTGCAGGGTTGGTGATTTGTAAAAACTGTAGCGGAACAAAAGACCGGGACGCGCGATCCCGGTCTTTTCGTGGGAAGTTGAGTCTCGCACGACGAGCAGGCTGCAGGCCGGACCCAGAACGACAGGAAATTCATGGGTCAAATGTCAGGTTGCCGAAAAGACCTGGGCTGGCCCCAGCAGGATCTGGCCTTTGAGGAAAATACGGTCGGACTGACATCTCGTGAATTGCGAGAGACGTCCGCAATTGCTCGCTAGATATGTCGGTCAAGCTGGCGAAGATGTTGAAAGCGACGCAGTCTACGATACAAGTCCAAGCTTCCGTGCGCGGTCAAGCGCGCCGGCTCTTCGGCGAATTCCTATCTTGTCATATATCTGTTGCAGATACCATTTCACGGAGCCTTCGCTGATCCCGATGCGCTTCGCAATCTCGCCATTGCGGACGCCGGCACTAGCCATTTGGAGGATGTCGAGTTGTCTCTGGGTCAGCGGCTGAATTCCTGGTCTGCCTTCTTCGACGGCGCCGCGACTGACGTTGCGTTCATCAGCTTGCGCGAGCTGCTCCGACCGAAGTAGCTGAAGGAGGAACTGGTCGGTCTCATTGGTGTGTATCGGCGAGGCAAAAATCTGTGCTTGAATCAAGCTCCGAATTTCGTCGCCTTCGTCGAGAAAACTACGAACATATTGAGCGGGTGCGGCCTGAGTCAGCGCGGCTCGCAGTGTGCGCTGTGCATTCGCGATGGCTCCCTCGCGAAGAAAAATGAGTGACAGGACAATATCCCAACGGATCATCGAACGAACAGCGCGTGCGGTCGTGACGTGCCGTTTCCAGCGTTTGGCAAGATCAGCGGCCTCCGCAAGGCGTCCATCGCACATTGCCAGCCGGACCCAAGACAGGGCCTTCACTTCGTCGCGCGTCGTGGCATCATTGCGCGGAGCGAAAGATGTGGACTGTCCAAGGAGGTTCTCGTGCTGTGCAAGCGCGCGCGCTGCATCGTGCTGACCGATCTGGAGTAGAATCCGGATACGCTCTCCGATCAAGCTGTCACGCAGCCGTTCCATGGCTTTCGATTCAGCGATGGCGATGCCGCGGTCAATCCATTGCTGCGCGCCTGCGACATCTCCGGTCAGGAAGCGCAATTTTGCACTCGTCACATAGGCGGCAATATATTGATCCACAAAGCCATTGGGCATTTCCGGAAAATGCCAATTCAGAAGATCGCTGCATCGGTCGAGTTCGTTCCGTTCGTAATAGGCTTCAGCCAATAGTGCGGCCGGGAATGTTGCAAGCCATTTGGTCTCGCTGAGATCGGAAGCGATCTTCAGCGCTTCCTCCAGCCTACGGATGCTGCCGCCGAGATCGCCAGCGAGGCCTCGTGTCGGCCCGACAACGGAGAGATGCCAGACCATTCCATAGGAGCTGTCCGACCGGTCAAATTCGCGCACACCGGCCGCTTCCAATTCCGATGCATCGGTGAGCTTGAACTGTTCGCGCCTGGCGTAAAGGAGCGAGCCATAAATTGTGCCGCGCGCATAGTGATCAAAGAATTGAGAATAGGCGAGCAATTCCTCGCATATGCGACCAGCGTCCTTCTGATTATCCTCGAATTGCGCAGCAAACATCCGGATATGGAGGGCGAGACAGCGGAGCTCGGTCGAGTCAGCCGATGGTGTCTCATTGAGCATCGGCGATGCCTCTGCAAGCTGAAGGAGGTCTTCCGCCAGATCGAAACGTCTGCCTGTCGATGCAGCCCGTGCCGCGAATATTGCTATGCGAGGATGTTGTCGTAGCACGCTGCGTGGCAGGGTGAGCGCCATATTGGTCAGTTGCTTGCCCTTTCCGCGCTTATAGGCGGGCAGACAATATCGCTCGAGGATTTGGGCGGCCCTTGTCCACGCATACGCCCGTGTTGCGCAATTGAACGCTTCCTCAAAATGACCGTTCTGCTCGAACCACAGGCTGGCCGCGATAGCGACCGAGTCATGTGACTTTCTGTCGAGACGACGAAAATTCGACCGCAGATACCGCTCGAACAATTTGTGTAATCGGAACTGGCCGGAATATGCGTCGGTCCGTTCGATGAAGAGTCCGGCGCGGTGGGCTTCGTCGATCAATTCGGCACTGTTGTCGATTCTCAGGACCTCGTTGCATACATCTTCATGCGTCGTTCCGATGACGGAGGCGCCGCACAGAAAACGTCGGAGTTGGACCGGGAGGTGCTCGGCGATTTCTTCAGCGAAGAAATCGTCCATGAGTCCTGATGCGAGCGTGGTATCCTCTAGAACGATTTTTAAGCTGGTGGCTGCGATCCGATTTGCCAGTACGCACAAGGCGGCCGGCCAGCCTTCGGACATTTCCGCGATCTTGAAGAGCTGTTCGTTGTCGAGCGCGATACCTGTTCTCAGGACGATGAACTGTCGAGTTTCGTCGGGCGTGAACCGCAG
>JAFAFP010000075.1 GCA_023423415.1 Pseudomonadota bacterium
GTTGTTCGCTGCGGTCGGACGGCCGGAAATGGTCAAGGGCGACTGGATCAAGCCGGGCGCCACCGTGATCGATGTCGGCATCAATCGCGTGCCGGGCGAAGCCGGCAAGACGAAGCTGGTCGGCGACGTCGATTACAAGGAAGCGCTAGCCGTCGCTGGCGCCGTCACGCCCGTTCCCGGCGGCGTCGGCCCGATGACCATTGCCTGCGTCATCCTCAACACGCTGCGCGCCGCCTGCGCGTCGGCCGGCTTGCCAGAACCGAAGGTCTGATCGAACCTTTCCTCTCCGCCGGTGACCAATGCACTGTCTGGAAAGGAAAGAAACGTGAAACACGTTCTGTTTGCCGCGGTTCTGGGTCTTGTGTCGCATGCTGCGACGGTGCCGGCGGTCGCCCAAGAACGCGTGCAAGAACGCGCACAAGAGGTCTTCAGCGTCTACAGCTCGTTCGATGCGGACAAGACCTGCAAACACAAGTCCGGCCGCGAGGTCGAGGATTACGGCTCATGGACGTGTCCCGGTCACAACGGGCTGAACGTCTATCTGAGCGCCGGCGATCAGCGCATGCAGGTCAGCTTCGGCCGCAACGAACGTGCAGCGTCGCGCGAGAAGGCCGCGTCGGAAACATTCCCGGGTTTCAACAGCGTCTATCGGGGCACGGTCGAATGGCGCATGGAAAAGCTGGCGGATGGAAAAGTGCGTCCGTTCGCGACGATCCTTCGATGGAATACGCGCACTCAAGCGGATGCAGAACGTGAGGATGGCAAATCGACCGGGCAGACGCTTGTGGTGACGCGTCTCAATCCCGGCGGCGTTTGCCATGTTGGCTATGTCGATGCGCGCAGCTCTGGCGCGAACGAGGCCGCACGCAAATTGGCTGATGACAAGGCGCGCGGTTTCAAGTGCGGGAAAGACCAGGCGAACAAATAAAAGACAGGAGCGGCGCGCGACTTCGTGGCGTCAGATTTTACGGCTGCCAGGAGAAGGCGACCTTATCCAGCACCTTGCTGCCGAAGCGCTCTGACGAGCGCGCCACCGCACGGCCGCCCAGCGCACGATAGAATTCAACTGCCGGATCGTTATCCGACAGCGCCCAGATCACGAGGCTCTTCAGCCCGCTTTGCGCGAGATCGCGGCGCGCAGCGGTGAAGAGGCGCCGGCCGAAGCCAAGCCCCTGGAATTCCGGCTTGAGATACAGCTCGTAGATCTCGCCATCGTAATAGAGGCTGCGCGCGCGGTTGCGGCCGTAATTCGCGTATCCGGCGATCGTATCGCCGAACTGCATCAGTGCGATGCGGCTGCCTTTGCGGATCGCCGAATGCCACCAGTCCGGACCACGGCGATTGATCAGCTTCTCGAGTTCGGTACCGGGGATGATGCCCTGATAGGCGTTGCGCCAGGCTTCGTCGTGGGCCGCCGCGACATCGGCCGCGTCTGCCAGCTTGGCACGTCGAATCTCGATAAGGACTGTACTCATGGCCGCATATGAGCAAGCAGCGACTCAGCCTTCAAGCCCCGTGTTTAATGTTCGGTAAACGGTGTGGATTTTTTGCACCGGTATGTTCCGAATGTCGGAACCCGAGAACCCGAGGTTGCCCGACTTGTTCCAAAAGGGGACAAAGTGTTGTCCCGCAATGATTTTTTGTGTCTCTTCAGCGTCGCTCCAGCCGGATTGGCTGACGCAGTTGTCGTGCTGGCCGCCTTCGCATTTGCGCTGCGGAAACGCAACGCGTTGCGATTTGTCGCGCGTCACGAAAGATTTCAGATCCTAAAACGTTTTCGAGCGAAGTGGATACCGGTTCGCCTGAAGAAAACGCGTCAAAACAAAAAGTTAGAGCCCGGCTTTGATTCCGTCAAAGCCGGAAAGGCTCTAGCAGGCGACCGGTCCAATCCGGTCGCCTCGATCAAGAATCCCACTGACCGATCGGGCGGCGCTGTAATCTGCCCGCAAAATCAGACGGTTTCGGCTTCCTTGCGACGCTCTTCGCGTTTGCGATCATTCGGATCGAGCAGCTTCTTGCGCAACCGGATCGACTTCGGCGTCACTTCGACCAGCTCGTCGTCTTGGATGTAGGCGAGCGCCTTTTCCAGCGGCATTTTGATCGGCGGCGTCAGGCGCACTGCTTCATCCTTCGAAGTGGTGCGGATGTTAGTGAGCTGCTTACCCTTCATCACGTTGATTTCGAGGTCGTTATCGCGGGTATGTTCGCCAACGATCATGCCGCGATACACGCGTGCGCCAGGATCGATCATCATCGGCCCGCGGTCTTCCAGCTTCCACATTGCGTAAGCGACTGCTTCGCCCTGCTCGTTGGAAATCAACACGCCATTGCGGCGACCCTGCACTTCGCCCTTGAACGGCGCATATTCATGGAAGAGCCGGTTCATGATGGCGGTGCCGCGCGTATCGGTCAGCAACTCGCCCTGATAGCCGATCAGACCGCGGGTCGGCGCATGAAACACCAGGCGCTGACGATTGCCGCCGGACGGGCGCATCTCCAGGAGGTCGGCCTTGCGCTCCGACATCTTCTGCACAACGACGCCTGAATGCTCCTCATCGACGTCGATGACGACTTCTTCGATCGGTTCAAGCAACTCGCCGGCTTCGCCGCGCTTGAACACGACCTTGGGGCGCGACACCGACAGCTCGAAGCCTTCGCGGCGCATGGTTTCGATCAGGATGCCAAGCTGCAATTCACCGCGTCCTGCAACTTCCATCGAATCCTTGTCGTCGGATTCAGAAACGCGCAGCGCGACATTGCCTTCGGCTTCGGCCAGCAGCCGGTCGCGGATCATGCGGCTTGTGACCTTGCTGCCTTCGGTGCCAGCGAGTGGCGAGTCGTTGACGCGGAACGTCATGGCGAGCGTCGGAGGATCGATCGGCTGCGCGGGCAGCGGCGTATCGACATCGACAGCGCAGATCGTGTGCGCAACGCTGGCCTCCGGCAATCCTGCGATCGACACGATGTCGCCGGCCTCGGCTTCGTCGAGCGGCGTGCGCTCGAGACCGCGGAACGCCAGCACTTTCGAGATGCGGCCCTCTTCGATCACCTTGCCGTCGCGATCGAGCACTTTGGCCATCTGGTTCGGCTTCACCGAACCGGAGGTGATGCGGCCGGTGATGATGCGGCCGAGATAGGGGTTGGACTCCATGATGGTGCCGAGCATGCGGAAGGAACCTTCTTCCGTCTTCGGCGCCGGGATATGGCGCAGGATCAGTTCAAAGAGGGGTGTCATGCCGCCCTCTTTCGGACCTGTCTCGCTTTCGGCGAACCAGCCTTCCTTGCCCGAGCCATACATGATCGGAAAATCGAGCTGCTCGTCGGTTGCGTCGAGCGCGGCGAATAGGTCGAAGACTTCGTTGATCACGTCGTTGGCGCGCGCGTCGGGACGATCAACTTTGTTGATGGCGACGATCGGCTTCATGCCCATCTTCAACGCCTTGCCGACCACGAATTTGGTTTGCGGCAGCGGACCCTCGGCGGCATCAACCAGCACGATGGCGCCGTCCACCATGTTGAGGATGCGTTCGACCTCACCGCCGAAATCGGCGTGGCCCGGCGTATCGACGATGTTGATGCGGGTATCTTGCCAGAGGATCGAGGTGGCTTTGGCCAGGATGGTGATGCCGCGTTCGCGCTCGATATCGTTCGAATCCATCGCGCGTTCGGTGACACGCTGGTTCTCGCGAAAGGTGCCAGACTGCTGCAGGAGGCGATCGACCAGTGTGGTTTTGCCATGGTCGACATGCGCGATGATCGCGACGTTACGAAGCTTCATAAAATGGGTCCAAATGCATAAGGCGCTGACCCCGATGATTGATGAATGGGCCCGCCGCTGTTTTGCGGCGCAATATAATTAGGACTCGTTTCAACGCAACCTAAGCTTTCGCACTTGACAATGTCTTTTGTCTAGGATTTAATACCTATATCCCGTCCCCGCTGCAAGGGGCGTTTCATGAGCGTCGTGAGACGCGGGGCGGGAAGCGGTGGTTTTGAGGCGGGCAGACGTAACCCGTCGCAAGGCCGGTTCAAGCCGCGTCCCGCCAGGCTTGCCGCCTCGGCGTTTCGGTGGAGGAACGTCCACCGGGGACGATGGAGCAGACCGTCACACACCGCGCGCGGAACGCTGGAACCTTCCAGCTTTTCCGTGGTGCTACCAATCTCATGCGCTCTCACTCATTGCGCATGGGGCCGCGGGCAGGCTGAGAGCCCGGCGTTCCGCGCGCCCTTGTTCTTCAAGGGTAACGGAGATGACGACGGCGTACCCGGCGCCGTTAAACAACACGGGCGATGGCGTGCGTCTGCTTGGCGGGCACTGCCGAGGCTGCGAGGGCGGCCTGCCTCTCCGCAATCGCGTGGCGGGCCTGTTCGGCGGCCAGCTTGAGGGCGTCGGCCCGGTTCTGGTGCAGTTTGCCGGCCTCGATCTGGCGGATGCTGCGTTCGATGACGGCATCGATTTCGGAGCGGAGCATATCGAGTTCCAGAGCATCGGCGGCAGTGCGGGCCCGGCCGATCACGCCAATCAATGCATCCAGGTCATTGCGATCGCTGGCGGAACCGCTGGTGCGGGCGAAGCTGGTCAGCCAGGCGGCGCCGGAGCCGACGAACGACATCAGCATCAAGCCCCAGTACATCGCCTCGCTGTAACGGTCGAAGAAGGTCGTTTGCTCGCCCTCGAGGTAGGCCAGAGCGCCCGGATGCACCGCCAAGGTCGCGGCTTTGTCAGTATCAGGGCCTTCGATCTTGGCAAAGGCCGGTATCTCGCCGCTGAGCGACTGCTTGGCCGCGAACAGCCAGCGGGTGATATTGCCGGCAACACTTTCGTCGAGGGTCCGGCGGGCGACGATGTAATGCGCAAAGCCAATGGTCTCGATCGCTTCCGCCGGGCGCGATCCGCCAAAGGCGCCGGCCGGGATTTCGGCCGATTCATAAACCGGCTTCTGCTGCTCGATCGTTTCGGACGAGCTGACCTCAAGAAAGCCCGGCGGCTCCTTGCCATGCGTGATCGCGGCGACCGCTTCCGCGGTCAGCTTGCTGCCGATAGGGCCCACCGCCAGCAATGCGTCGAAGGTCGCCGCGCGCAGCTGCGTCGTGAGATCCTCGGTCGAGAATTGAATCACCCTCACCTTGTCGGAGGTGATGCCGGATTGCGCCAGGATGGTGTGGAGGATCGCCAAGTTCGCAGGTCCGCTTCCAACCACGCCAACGGTCTTGCCGTTCAGTTCCTCGATCTTGGTGATCGGTTCCGGCTTTTCGCTCTCTTTGGCTTTCGCATTCGCCGTGGATGCGCTCGTCTTGGCTGCGCTCGTTTTGGATTTCGCGCGGGATTTGATGTTGCGTGCGTTCTTTGTCGATGCCGTCGTCACTGGCTGCGTTTGCTGCTGCGACGGCACCATCAGCACCGCAATGTCGTGGCGCTGAATGGCGATCACCTGCCCGTTCTTCGGCATGGCGATGTCACGGCGCACGAAAGCAAGATCTACCGCCCCGCGGTCGAGGGCTTCAGCGCTGGCTGCCGGACCGTTCTCTCGCACGATGCGGAGACGCAGGCTCGCGTGTTCGCGCGTCAGATGCTGCGCCAGCCCCTGCGCCAGCCGCAGGTCGTCGCCGTCGCGCGCGCCGACGGCGACCTTCAGCGTCACAGGTTTCGATTGGACATAGGCGACGACTGCCACCGCCCCGGCGAGGGCAAGGCCGAGGCCGGTGACAATCAGAACCGTGTGCTGGAACATCCGCTGCACACGGTCCCCAAGGGTCAGGCGCCGCGATTCCTGGTCAGCCCGCGGCGATCCCTTCACATCACGATAGTGAACGTTCATGGGCCGCTGGGCCTTCGGCTGATGATGGCTGATGCCGCCCCCCACAGCCCCCATCGGCGTCGATTATGGTTTTATGATGCCTTTCTGAATAAATTGTCAGAATCGCGTGGCCGGGTTGCCCCAAGGACCGCTTGTTGGACCGCTTGTTGGACCGCTGCTCGGGCCACCTTTGGGGCCAAGCTGGAAGCCCTGTGGCATCGCCTGGCTGACCATCATCAGCTCGCCGAGGGTTTCGGTGGTGATCAGGCCGACGAGGCGGCCGTCCGGCTCAACAACCGCGATGGCTGGCGCAGACCTTTCCTGCAGAATCCGGACCGCCTCGTCCAGCGGCCGGCGGCGATCGACCAGAGGCACATCGGCCGACATCGCCTGGCTGACGCGGGCATCGGGACCGAGTTCCTTCAACGCCTTGATGATGTTGGTGCGCCCGAGCAGGCCGACTGGCTTGTGTGTCTCATCGACGACCGGAAATTCGCTCTGGCTCGTCTGCAGCAGCACCTGAACCGCTTCGTCGATATGCGCATCCGGCGTCAGCGTCGCGATCCTGGTCATGGTCGCGGTCAGGACCGGAACGCCGCGCGATACCGATCGCAGCGCCACCATATGCGCCTCCGATGCTGCGGCGAGATAGACGAAGATGGCGATGAAGATCAGGATCGGGTTGTAGAACAACCCGATAAAGCCAAGCAGAAACGCGAAGCCTTGTCCGACCGCTGCTGCGATTTCGGTCGCGCGCACGAAGCCGAATCGCGCGCTCAGGGCGGCCCGCATCACGCGGCCGCCATCCATCGGAAAGGCCGGGATCAGATTGAACAGCGCGAGAAACAGGTTCACCGCAGCGAGCCGGTCCACCATTGGAACCTTCGAATTGTCGATCGCAGCCGCAGCCGCGTTCGAGCTGACATCGGCGCCTGCGAACACCAGCAGAAGGCCAGCAATCGCGACATTCACCAGCGGTCCGGCGATCGCGATCAGGAATTCTTCCATCGGCTTTTCGGGAATGCGCTCAAGCCGCGCCACGCCGCCGATCGGCAACAGTACGACGTCGGGTGTCTGCACACCGAACGCGCGGGCGGTGAAGATGTGGCCGAACTCGTGCAGAAGCACGCACAGAAAAACCAGGAGGATGAAGACCAGGCTCGTCCAGGCCGCGCCAGCGCCGCCGGAGACGTAGCTCGCGCCGAATATCCAGGCCAGAAACAGCAGGAATGTGATGTGGATGCGGACGGCGGTTCCGGAGACCGATCCGATGTTCAGCGACCAGCCCATGAGCTCCTCGCGATGCAACCGTTCAGAAAACAAGCTAGTGTTTATTCCGGTGAATTCGAGAGTAGCGCTTGGAAGCGTCAAAGGATGCGACATGACGGTGAAAACATGGCGGCGAAACTGACAGGTGATGTGCGCAAGGCGGCTCTCGCCGGTATTCCCGGCTGGACCGAGGTGATGGAACGCGATGCGATCTTTCGTAAATTCGTCTTCAAGGACTTCAATGAGGCGTTCGGGTTCATGACCCGCGTGGCGCTGATCGCCGAGAAACGCGACCACCATCCCGAATGGTTCAACGTCTACAAGACGGTGGAGGTAACCCTCTGCACGCATGATGCCGGCGGGTTGACCGAGAAGGACATCGCGCTGGCGCAGGCGATGGACAAGCTGGCGGGATCCTAGCTCCGTTCATTCCCGCGCAAGCAGGAATCCAGGCTTCGGCTCCTCGCCATCGCGGAGACGAGCGGACAAAATGGCTAACCCGCGATTCCTTGCAGCGTTTCGCCGCAATCACCATTTATGCCGAATGCCGATGCGGGAGAGTTCCATGGTCCGTGCGAAAGCCGCCAAAATGGACGAAACCTTTGCCAGTGACTTTGCGGATGCCGCTGCCAATGAGCAGACGGTGCGCGCCGGGTTTTGGCCGAAGGTGACACGTCTCGCCGGCAAGCTGCCTTTCGCAGAAGATCTGCTGGCGGCTTACTACTGCGCGTTTGACCGGCAAACGCCGATGCACGTGCGGATGACGCTACTCGGCGCGCTGGCCTATTTCGTGCTGCCGGTTGACGGCGTGCCGGATATCCTGCCGATGCTTGGTTTCACCGATGACGCGGCCGTCCTCGCCACCGCGATGAAGGTGATGGTTTCGGCTATTCGTCCTGAGCATCGCGAGGCGGCGAAGCGGAAATTGGCAGAGTAGCGCTCGGTCATTCCGGGGCGTGGGCGGAGGCCACGAACCCGGCATCCATTACCAATTCTGATGCTGGATTCCAGATTCGCCGCGCGCAGCCAACTATACGCTGGCTGCGTAAACTTGGCTGCGATGCGGCGCCCCGGAATGACGACTCACATGCGCAAAATCGCCTTGCCCATAACCTTGCGCGCGGCGATGTCCTTCAGCGCCTGTCCGGTTTCGCTGAGCGGATAAACCGCATGCACATGCGCTGACAGTTTTTCATCCGCACACCAGCGTACAATCTCATCCATGTTGCGCGCCTGTGCTTCCGGTGCGCGCTCGACGAATCCGCCCCAATGTACGCCGACAACGTCGCAACCCTTCAGCAGCACGAGATTGAGCGGGATCTTGGGAATCTCGCCGGCGGCGAAGCCGATGACGAGATAGCGTCCCTTCCACGCCATTGAACGCAAGGCCGGCTCGGCATAGTTGCCGCCGACCGGGTCGTAAATCACATCGATGCCGTGCTTGCCGCCGACGCGCTTGAGTTCGGCGCGCAGATCGACGCGGCCGTAATTCACCGCTTCATCGGCGCCATGCTTTTTCGCAAACTCGCACTTCTCATCGGACGATGCGCAGGCAATGACGCGCGCGCCCATCAGCTTGCCGATCTCGATCGCGGCCAATCCGGTGCCGCCGGCGGCGCCAAGCACGGCGAGTGTTTCGCCAGACCTCAGCTTGGCCCGATCCTTCAGCGCATGAATGGTCGTGCCATACGTGACCGACAAACCCGCCGCGCGTTCGAAATCGAGATTGTCAGGTACACGCACGAGACGTGACGCCTCCGCGACAACGAATTCGCGCGCTGCGCCATAAGCGGCGTGGCTCATTACCCGATCCCCGGGCGCGAAGGTCGTGACGCCTTTGCCGACGCTGTGAACCGTGCCGGCAAATTCGGCGGCGGGGGAAAACGGAAAATCCGGCTTCACCTGATATTTGCCCGCGATCAGCAGCGTGTCGAAGAAGTTGAGTGCGGCGGCAGCGACTTTGACAACGACTTCGCCTTCGCCCGCTTCGGGTTGCGGCAGATCGGACAGAGCGAGTTCGTCGGCGGTGCCGTAGCGGTGGCAAAGAATGGCTTTCATGCGTGATCCGGTATGTTTGGCTTCGGGTATTCGACTGCGGCGAATGGTCCGTTACGGCAGCAAATTACCCCTATGTCACGAACTCGCCGATTTTCACTTATTATTGCAAACGCCCGATTGTGATAACGTATTTGCGGCCATTCGAATCTCCCCAGTCTCCCCGACTCTGTCTCAAAGGTGCGCGCGATGACGATCCTTCGAGGATTCTCCCTCTCTCTCGGTATTTTAGGCGCGGTGGTGCTGGCTGATGTGACCGGCGGGACGGCAGTGGCGCAGTCTCCAACCGCTGGAGCGCAGCTCCTCGGGCAGTTCGGCGACTGGGGCGCCTACGCCGCCTCGCCGGGCGGCAAGAAAGTCTGCTTCGCGCTGGCCAAGCCGGTCTCGTCCGAAACCAATCCGCCAAACCGGCCTCGCGATCCCGCCTGGCTGTTCGTGTCTACCCGCCCGGCGGAGAAGGTGAAGGAAGAGGTCTCGGTCATCATCGGCTACCCATTCAAGGCGAATTCCGATGCGGTGGTCGAAGTCGGCAGCACCAATTTCGCGATGTACACGCAAAATGACGGCGCCTGGGTCAAGAATGCGGCCGAGGAAGCGAGGCTGATCGAGGCCATGCGGCGCGGTGCCGACGTCACGGTGCGAGGCGAATCGGGACGCGGCACCAAGACGACCGACCGTTTCTCGCTCAAGGGCGTTTCCCAGGCGCTCGACCGCGCCGCCCAGGAGTGCCGCTAGCCACGCCCTCGGCGCTCATTTCTCGGTCATTGCCGGGCTTGACCCGGCAATCCATCATTGAGAAATGAGCTTTTGGGTCTATATCCTCGCCAGTCGTCCGGCGGAACGCTCTATGTCGGAGTTACGAACGAACTCGTTCGTCGGACATACGAGCATCGTAACGGGTTGGTTGCGGGCTTTACGCGGCGATACGGTGTAAAGGCTCTGGTGTATTTCGAACAATATGACGACCCGGTTGCGGCTATCCAGCGAGAGAAGAATATCAAACACTGGTCGCGGGAATGGAAAATCGACCTGATTGTCGCCACGAATCCTGATTGGCGTGACCTCTATGATGAAATTGCATCTTAACGAAGTGGATGGATGCCCCGGTCAAGCCCGGGCATGACCTCAATATGACCGCACTTGCCGCCACTGTTCCGCTCGAAAAGACCCCGCTCGAGGTCTATGTCGCTCCTGACAAGCCGTCGCTGGTCGGCGTGTCGCGCGCGGGCCTTGCCGAGATGCTGGGCGGCATCGGCGTGCCGGAACGCGAGCGCAAGATGCGTGCGCAGCAGATCTGGCACTGGCTCTATGTACGCGGTGCGCATGATTTTTCGCCGATGTCGAGCATCGCCAAGGATTTGCGCAGCGAGCTGGAAAAGCATTTCACGCTCGACCGGCCGGAGGTTGTGACCGAACAGATCTCTGCCGACGGCACGCGCAAATGGTTGCTCAAACTGGCGAGTGAGAATCCCGGCGAGCGGCCGCATCTGGTGGAATGCGTTTATATTCCCGAAAGCGATCGCGGCACGCTTTGCGTTTCGAGTCAGGTCGGCTGCACGCTGAACTGCTCGTTCTGTCACACTGGCACGCAAAGGCTTGTGCGCAACCTGACGTCCGGCGAGATCGTCGGCCAGATCATGGTGGCGCGCGACCGGCTCGGTGATTTCCTTGGGCAGACACGGGCGACCGGCCCCGGTCTCCCGACGGAAGGCGAACGCTGCGTCTCCAACATCGTCATGATGGGAATGGGCGAGCCGCTTTATAATTTCGATGCGGTGCGTGAGGCGCTGCAGGTGACGATGGATGGTGACGGGCTGTCGCTGTCGAAGCGGCGCATCACCTTGTCGACGTCGGGCGTTGTTCCGAACATCGCGCGCACTGGCGCGGAGATCGGCTGCATGCTGGCGATCTCGTTGCACGCGGTTCGCGATGACCTGCGCGACGAGCTCGTGCCGCTGAACCGTAAGTATCCGATCAAGGAATTGCTCAACGCATGTCGGAACTATCCCGGCGTATCGAATGCGCGGCGCATCACCTTCGAATACGTGATGCTGAAGGGTGTCAACGATTCGCTCGCCGAGGCGAAGGAACTGGTGCGGCTCCTGAAAGGTATTCCAGCCAAGATCAATCTGATCCCGTTCAATCCGTGGCCTGGCTCCAAATATGAATGCTCGGACTGGGAGCAGATCGAGAAGTTCTCCGAGGTGGTGTTCAACGCCGGCTATGCCTCGCCGGTGCGCACCCCGCGCGGCCGCGATATCCTCGCAGCCTGCGGCCAGCTCAAGAGCGAGACCGAGAAGCTGTCGGCTCGCGAACGCATGACGTTGCGCGCCATGGCGATGACGGACTGAGACGACGGACCACATGGCGGATTGAAGAGAATCGGCCGCCGCCGTAAGAAGGCGTGACCTCCGGGGGCTCCGCCATGTCATTCTTCGGCCGTTTCTTCATCATTCTTTTCGCGTTGATCTTTTCCTTCATTTCCGCGGGTATCGCGCTCGCGATCGGCGTCATGGCGCCGGAACTGTTCACCAACAGCTCCGACCCGATCGAGAAATTCGTGTTCTTTGCGGCGGCGTTTTTCGCAACCAGCTTCGCCGGCGCTTCTGCCTTCGTTCCGGCGGTGGTGCTGATTGCGATTGCCGAGACCTTCGATCTGCGCTCGGTGTTCTACTATGCGATCGGTGGCGGCCTGATCGCTGCCGTCGCCTGGTACAGTTCCGATATCTCATGGCAGCTTGAAAACACGACCGACATCTCGCCGGTGGGTTACGGTCTACAACTCGTCGCGGCTGCCGGCATCATCGGCGGGTTCGTCTACTGGCTCCTGGCCGGGCGCAAGGCGGGCGTGTGGAAGAATCCTTACGCGGTGAACTGATCCTGTTGTATCGCATCCCGCTCTGGCTCAAGCTTCTCTACACTGCCTTCATGGCGGTGCTGATCCCGGTCTATCTTTACCGGTACGGACCGACGAACTTCCTGTATTTCTGCGATATTGCGCTGTTGCTGACGCTTGCGGGAATGTGGCTTGAGAGCCCGCTGTTGATTTCGATGTGCGCGGTCGGAATTTTGTTGCCGCAACTGATCTGGGTCGTCGACTACATCGCCAATCTCGTTGGCCTGCCGGTCACCGGCATGACCGACTATATGTTCGAAGCGCAACGTTCTCTGTTTCTGCGTGGGTTGTCGCTCTTTCACGGCTGGCTGCCGTTTCTTCTACTCTATCTTCTCTGGCGTATCGGCTATGACCGGCGCGCGTTGCCGGCCTGGACTGTGTTGTCCTTCGTCGTGCTTCCGATTTGCTATTTTCTCATGCCGCCGGCCCAGCCTGATCCGGGCCTGTTACCCGTCAACCTGAATTATGTGTGGGGTTTCAGCGATCACGTTCCGCAAGCATGGGTGCCACCGAATGTCTGGTTTGCCGGTCTGCTTTTCGGACTGCCGGTCGTGGTCTATTGGCCGACGCATCTCCTGCTGCGTCGTTTCATGCGGCAAGCGGCTGATCGTCAGAGCGACTGAAAAAAGGATCGGATGGCCTGGCTCATCGCCTCTGGTGCTTGAACCGGCATGATGTGCCCGGAATCAATCACGTCGAAGCGTGCATCGGCAAAAGCGGGAAGGAGTGCCTGCACCTGTTGCGGCGGCCGCAAAGCATCGTGTTCGCCCGCGAGCAGAAGGCACGGCGCACGCAAGCCCGCAATGGCGTCGCCGATATCGGCATCGGCAAAGGCTATGTTGATGTGCCCGTAGCTCACCGGATCATTGGCCAGAAATAAAGCACGATAGGCGGCGAAGCGCACCGGATCGCGTTCGCGATAACGCTCGGGATACGAGCGCGACAGGGTATCGCCCTCCACCGCGCGCATGCCTTCGCGTGCGGCCAGCGCCGTTCGTGCTTCGAGATATTTGCGGCGCTCCGCACTCACTGACAGCGCCGGTGCGCACAAGGCGAAGGCGGCGCAGTCTCTCGGATGCTTGTGTGCGAATGCCACCGCGATGGCAGCGCCCGCTGCCAGTCCAAGCAGATGGAAGGGCGGGGTGATGCCGGCCTGATCCAGCACACGCTCGAGATCGAAAACATGATCGGCGAATGAAAAGGCTTGCCGCGGCTTTTCCGACGAGCCTGCGCCACGCTGGTCGTAACGCAGGATACGGAAGTCGCGCTGCAGATGCGGCACGATGTCGGCGAAGCTGTTGAGACTGCCGCCGAGTTCATGGATCGCGATCAGGCTGCGCGCTCCGTCTCCATCGAGGGTGTAGCGGATGCTGGGCGCGCTGGCGGTCCAGCGGAAGGGAGCGCGTGGGTTCATGCCGTGTGAGATTGCGTGGACGTTCAGTTCGGCTTGATGTTCGCCGCTTTCGCGACCTTGCCCCACTTGTCGATTTCGCTCTGGATATAGGCAGCGAATTCTTCGGGCGTATTGCCGACAAGGATCGCGCCTTGGCTTACGAGCTTCTCTTTCACCTCCGGAGCCTTCAGCGCTTCGGTCGTGACCTTGTGAAGCTTGGCGATCACTGCCGGCGGCGTCGCAGCCGGCGCCACCATGCCGTACCAGTTTTCCGCTTCGATCTGTGGCAGGCCGGCTTCGCTCGTGGTCGGCACATCCGGCAAGGAGGGCGCGCGTTCACGGCTGCCGATTGCAATCGGCTTCACCTTGCCGGATTGCACCTGTGGCAACAGCACCGGAAGATCGAGGAAAACCATCTGCACCTGCTGACCGATGATATCATTCACAGCAGGCGCCGCGCCTTTGTAGGGCACATGCACGATATCGATCCCGGCGCTGATCTTGAACAATTCACCGGCAAGATGGGGCATGCTGCCCGGACCGCTCGATGCGAAATTCAACTGACCCGGTTTTGATTTTGCCAGAGCCACCAAATCCTTCATTGAAGCGGCTGGAACGTTGTTCGCAATCACGAGCAATTCCGGGACCTTCGCGACGAGCGTGACCGGTTTCAGATCCTTCAGCGAGTCGTAGGGCACTTTCTCCTGCAGGCTCTTGGAGATGGCGAGCGCACCCGCTGAGGTGATCGCGATGGTGTGGCCATCCGGTTCCGCTTTGGCGACGGCATCGGTGCCGATCACGCCGCCGGCGCCGCCGCGGTTGTCGATGACGACCGGCTGCCCGATCAGTTCCGACATCTTCGAGGCGACCACTCGGGCGATGATGTCGTTCGGTCCGCCGGGCGGGAATGGCACGATCAGTTTGATCGGTTTGGTCGGGAAGTCCTGCGCGTGAGCCGGCAAGGCGAGCACAAGAAGAAGAGCTGCAATACGAACCAGATATGACATGGCGGGTTCCCCGGATGGCGCTTCTTGCTTGATATTGCCGCGCCTGCAGACACCATCATGCATAGCCCGTGGAGGCTTGACCAGTCGTGGCGTGATCAGTTTCCTCGCGCCAGCAACAGCCGTGCGGCGAAGGCGCCCATCAGTCCCGCGAACATCCAGTCCAGCGTGCGCATAAAACGCGGTGACTTGCGGATGGCTTTGGTGAACCGCTCGGCGGTCAGAATCATGGGTGCGCAGATTGGCGGCACCAATGCGGTGAACAGTAAACCAAGAAACAGGAGCTTGGCGGCCGCTTGCGGATCGGATGCGGATACGAACTGCGGCAGGAAGGTCAGGAAGAACATCACGACCTTCGGATTGAGCAGATTGATGCCAAGCCCCATCGCAAATACGCGTGGCAATCCGTTTCGCTGTGGTGCGCCCGGCGCGAGCGTTAATGCTGTGCCCTGACGGATCGCTTGCCAGGCGAGCCAGAGGAGATAGGCAGCGCCAACAAGATCGCAGTGAAGGCGGTCGCCGACGCTACAAGCAAGGCCGACAATCCGAAAGCCGCCAACATTGAATGCACCAGCAGCCCGGCTGTCGCCCCGAACATGGCGGCGAAGCCGCGCGACCGGCCGCCGTTGATCGTCTGGCTGAGACACAGGGTCATGTCTGGGCCCGGCGTTACGATCAGCAAAAACGACGCTACGATGAAGGCCGCGAGGACGGGAAAGTCGGGCACGAGACTCACAGCATCGCTCCGGATTTTGTCGGCTGCTTATCCGCCTTGCCACGAAAATGAGGGATGACTTCCTTGGCAAACAATTCTGTGCTCTTCGTTGTGAGGTCATGCGGCAGCGTGCCGAACTGCATGGTCGGCAAAAGATAGCCAAAGCCGATCTGGCTCTGGAACTGCTCGAGCCTCTCGCGCAACGTCGCCGGGCTGCCGCACAGGAAGATCGCTTTCTCCATCAGGTCGTCGATGGTCTGCGTGCCGCCGGATAGCGTGCGCTTCGCCGCAATGACGCCCTGCATTGAGGCGAGCGACAGATAGCCCGGCGGCAACAGCATTTCCTGCGGCATACGCAGCAGCTTGTTGAAAAAGAACTCGATGTGCGGCTTGGCCTCGCGCTTGGCGATTTCGTCGGTCTCGGAGCAATAGGTCGGGATCGCCCAGCCGACATTCTCCGGACCGGCTTGCCAGCCTTGACGCTCTGCGCTTTCGCGGTACATCTGCATGTAACGCGCCAAGGCCTGCACAGGCGAGAAGGTTTGCAGATAGGTGTATTTGCGATCGGGATGCGACGCCCATTCGATGGTCTCACGCGAGCCCTGTGATGGAATCCAGATCGGCGGATGCGGCTGCTGATAGGGACGCGGCCACACATTCACGTAGTTGAAGTGATAGTACTTGCCCTCGAACGCGAAGGGCCCCGGCTTGGTCCATCCCTGGATGATAAGATCGTGCGCTTCGTGGAAACGCTCATGCGATTCCGCCGGGTTTGCCCCCCAGGCGTGATATTCGGCGCCGATGCCGCGCACGAAACCCGCCACCAGGCGCCCGCCGGTGATGGTGTCGAGCATCGCGAATTCTTCGGCGACGGTGAGCGGATTGTTGAGCAGTGGCAGCGCGCGGCCCAGCACCGCAATCTTGCAGTTTTTGGTGCGGCGCGCGAGCGCGCCCGCCATCACGCCGGGGATCGGCATCATCCCGTAGGCGTTGGAGTGGTGCTCGTTCACGCAAATGCCGTCGAATCCCATCGTGTCGGCATATTCAAGCTCGTCGAGGTAACGGTTGTAGAGCTGATGGCCGACCTTCGGATCGTAATAGCTGTTCGGCAGCGTCACCCAGGCTGAGTTGTGGGTCTTGTCGTAGTCGGGATCGAGCGCCGCATAAGGCATCAGGTGGAAGAAGAAGAACTTCATTAGCGTGCCTCCGCAATGAAGGAGGTGATCATCGCCGCCAGTTCGTCCGCTCGCTCGATCTGCAGCGTGTGGCCAGCATTCTTCATGATCTCGAGCCGCGACTCGGGAATAAGCTGTTGGAAGGCAGGGCCATAGGCGGGCGGGATCACCTTGTCGTCGTCGCCCCAGACGATCAGCGTCGGCACCTTGATGCGATGCAGCCATTTGTGGAGATCGGGGTTGTAGAGCCGCGGCTGCCATCCGATCTTTGCAGTGGCGAGACGGTTTTTCATTTCGATGAACAGCTCATCGTCGGTTGGGGCATTCGCCAGCATCGCTTCGGCAATGCGTTGATCGTGAAAGATGTTGCGTGTGAATTGTTCGCGCGACCACATAAAGATGTCGCCTTTGGGCTGTCCCTTCACATGGATGCCGGCGGCGCAGATGAGGGTCAGGGTTCTCAGGACGCTGTCGTTGCGAACCGCCAGTTCCGAGGCGATCCAGCCCCCGAGCGAGACGCCGGCGAGGTTAACGCGCTGAAGTTTCAGCGCATCGATCAGATCGAGATAGAAGTAGGCAAGATCACCCACGTTATCGAGCCAGTCCGGCGTCTCTGATCCGCCGAAGCCCGGATGTTCCGGGACGATCAGATCAAAGCGCTGCGACAGCGTTTCCATGAAGGGCAGCCAGGCGGAAGCCCCGCGCGCCCCATGGAGAAAGAGCAGCGGCTCGCCGGCGCCGCCCCGCATGATCCGGATTTTACATCCGGCGACGGTTTGAAAGTCTTCTTGATAGGGCACGATGTGTCCTCCCGGACCGTCATCGTTAACGTGACGCGGGTGTGCCGCCAAGTGGTGGGCAGCAAGCCGGAATTGCGCTATGCGGGTGGCCGCGCCCCTTCCCCTTCATGGGACGAGGTTTGCGGACGCCCGGAGCCAGAAGTGTCGACAGAAACGCCCGACTTTACCCTCGCCGATCTCGCCAAACGCGTGAAGGAACGCGCGCAGGCCAGTGCGGATGTGTCCTATACCCGCAAGCTGCTCGACAAGGGCGTGGCGCATTGCGCCAAGAAGTTCGGCGAGGAGGCAGTGGAAGCCATTCTGGCTGCGGTGGCCGAGGATCGCGAGCGCGTGATCTCGGAGGCGGCCGACGTGCTTTATCATCTGGTCGTGATGCTGGAAGCACGGGGTATCGAGATCGAGGAAGTCGAGGCGGCGCTGGCGAACCGCACAGGTCAATCCGGCTTGCAGGAAAAAGCGTCGCGTCCGCGCGACTGACGGATGCAGCGATAACAATATAACGGCGCTAGAATACCGGTCATGGAACAGCGGATCGAACCCGAAGTCTCACCCTATCGCAGCTTCAGTCGCGCCGAGTGGGCGGCGTTGCGTGCCGACACGCCGATGACCTTGAGTCCAGAAGAGGTCGCGGTGTTGCGCTCCATGCACGATCGGCTGGATATGGAAGAGGTGGAGCACATCTATCTGCCGCTTTCGCGTCTTCTCGCGATGTATGTCGCCGCCTCGCAGCGGCTGTTCCGTGTGCAGCAGAACTTCTTAGGGACCGAAGACTCGAAAGTGCCGTACATCATCGGCGTTGCCGGCTCGGTCGCGGTGGGAAAATCCACGACTGCCCGCGTGCTGCAGGCGCTGCTGGCGCGCTGGCCAAATACGCCGAAGGTGGATCTCGCGACGACCGACGGTTTTCTCTATCCGAATGCGATCCTTGAGCGCGAACAGTTGATGGAGAAAAAAGGTTTTCCGGAAAGCTACGATCTGCCCGAGTTGCTGCGTTTCCTGTCCGGCATCAAGGCCGGCCGCCGGCCGATGCGGGCGCCAATTTACTCGCATATGGTCTACGACGTCGTTCCCAACGACTGGATCGAGATTGACCGGCCCGACATTCTGATCGTCGAGGGGCTGAACGTGCTGCAGGCCGGCCGTCCGCCCAAGGACGGCAAGGCGGTGCCGTTCGTGTCGGACTTCTTCGACTTCTCGGTTTACATCGATGCAACCGAGGACGTGCTGGAGCGCTGGTATGTCGATCGTTTCCTGGCATTGCGGCTGACAGCATTCAGAGACCCGATGTCCTACTTCCATCGTTACTCGCGGCTGTCGGACGACGAGGCAGTCGTGACCGCGAAAGGCATCTGGAGCCGGATCAACCTCGTCAATCTGCGCGAAAATATTCTACCGACGCGTCAGCGCGCCGACCTCATTCTCACCAAGAACGCGCAGCACTTGATCGATGAGGTTGCGCTGCGGCGGCTGTGAGCGCAGCAATCTGGATATAATCTGCTTGGTCGCTCCGAGATCGCTTGCTTCGCAAACGCCATGGAACGACTGTTTGTTGAAGTCTATTGAATGTTACGCCGCCAGGGCTGAAGGCTCCGCAAGGATGGCAGCGAGCTTCTCGCGATCCAGTGGTTTGGTCAGGAAATTGTCCATGCCGGAGCCGAGGCAGGCCTCGCGGATATCGGCTGAAGCGTCCGCCGTCAGTGCGATGATCGGTGTGTGCCGGACACTGCTTGCGGCTTCTGTTGCGCGAATGCGGCGCGTGGCCTCAAGCCCATCGATGCCACCCATACGCAGATCCATCAGGATCAGATCGAACGGTTGACCAGCGGTGTGCGCGGCCAAGAACGAGTCCATTGCCGCATCGCCGCTCGCAACGACGGTTGGACGATGCCCCAGTTTCTGCAGCAGGGCGCGGGTAAGCAGCGCGTTGATTTCGTTGTCCTCGGCGACCAAGATCGACAGTCCTGTGGAATTGCCGCGTGACTCGTGCGGGCCGTTTGAACGCTCTCCATCGCGAATGCGCGCAAAGCCATCACTGCCGAGCTTCAGTCGCTCTGCCAACGACACTGCGCGCACCGGCTTCACCAGATAGCCGGTGAAGCCCGCTGCTTTCAATTCATCGAGCTCGTTGCGCGCGGCCGGCGTGATGGTGATCAGGCGGCACGGTACCGAACGTGTTGCATCGAGCAGTGTTCGGATCGCAGCGGTACCCAGCGCATGATCGACAAGGATCGCCCTCCAGTCGCGTTCCGGCAACAGCGACATTGCCGCCGACTCATTCGGTGCCATGGCGACATGCGCGCCCCAACGCGTCAGGCGGCGGGCGATCAGCGATGCCTCAATGGACGATGCCGCGACGATCATGATCGCGCTGCCGCCGAGCGACGGTGCAGAGAATGTCTGTCTGTTATCCGTATCGGCTGACGCCGGCAGTGTGACGGCCATTTCGAACACTGCGCCGGCGCCAGGGGCGCTTTCGACGCAAATGCGTCCCTGCATGCTCTCAACGATACGTTTGGAAATCGCAAGCCCAAGGCCCGTGCCATGGGCCTGGCCCGCGCCACCCTGTTCGAACTCGCCAAAGATTCTGGTCTGTTCGTCAGCAGCAATGCCGATGCCGGTATCGCGCACTTTGAACAGGATTTCGTTCGGCCTCGACCCTGGCTCGACCATGATCGCGATGCCGCCCTTGTCCGTGAACTTGATGGCGTTACCGATGAGATTCATCAGCACTTGCCGCAATCGCGTCTGATCGCCGATGACGCACGGCAGCAATCGCTCGTCGATGTCGTTGGCGATCTCGAGTCCCTTGGTCTGCGCTCGTGGAGCGAGCAGTTCCACCACATCCTCGATCATGGCGCCGAGTGCGAAAGGCCGAGCCTCGAGCTCCATGCGGCCGGCCTCAATCTTGGAGAAATCAAGAATTTCCTCGATCAAGCTGAGCAAGGTTTCTCCAGATGTTTTCACCGCGCGAGAATAAGTCATCTGCTCCGGTGTTAGCCGCGTGTCGAGCAGAAGATCAGCCATGCCGATGATGCCGTTCAGCGGTGTCCGGATCTCATGCGATACGGTCGCCAGGAAACGCGATTTCGCGCGATTGGCGGCTTGCGCCTGATCACGCGCTTCGGCAAGAGGGTGCTCGATCTCGTGCTCCCGTTCGAGCAAGGTCTCGTTACGCTCCTTCAACTGCTTGATGTCCGCCCGCAGCGTGCGATTGCGATAAAGCAGGTAGGACAATGCAATGCAGGCCAGCGCGAGAAAACTGGAGACGCCAATAGCGAAAGCCGTTGGATCGTATTTGACGACGCCGCTTTTTGTCCCAACGATGAAGCCGACGAACACCCAGAATGCGGCAAACGTGAAGAACGCCACCCGCAAAAAGCGGAAGGCCAAGTTGCGCCCACGCAACCAATTCACTCGCATGCCTGACGTCCCATCCGTGGTGCTCGCCTCCGCTGGAGGCGGCAGCCTTCTGTCGTTTAGCGCGAGGATGAACGAATGTTGTTGCGATGCCTTTAAGTCGGCGACGAATGGTGAAGTCTGCGCCGCTGGTGGTTAACCGTGGCTCTCGCCGATATTTCAAATTGTATCGAACGGGTCAGGCCGCGCGCCGCGCGTCGTCTGACAGCGCCCGATAAGACAATGCCTCGGCAAGATGGATGCGGCCGACAAGGTCGGCGCCATCGAGATCGGCCAGCGTCCGCGCAACCCGCAACACGCGATGATAACCGCGCGCCGATAGCCGCATGGCATCGGCGGCATCCCGCAGCAGCTTGCTTCCGGTCTTGTCGAGCTTGGCGATGTCTTCCAGCATCGTGCCAGAAGCTTGCGCATTAGTGGTTGTTTGCGGCAGCCCGAGCGCCGCGTAACGCTTGGCCTGAATGTCGCGTGCACGAGCAACACGTGCGGCAACTTCGATGCTGCCTTCGGACGGAGGCGGCAGGATCAAATCGGAGGCGGTTACGGCCGGGACTTCGATATGCAGGTCGATGCGATCGAGCAACGGGCCTGACAGCCGCATCTGATAGTCAGCCGCGCAACGCACATTCGGCCCTCGTTTGCAAGCATAGGCCGGATCGCTCGCGTGACCGCAGCGGCAAGGATTCATTGCCGCGATCAACATGAATCGTGCTGGATAGGTGATGCGATGATTGGCGCGTGCGATCGATACTTCGCCGGTTTCGAGCGGCTGACGCAACGAATCCAGCGCTTGTCCTTGAAACTCGGCAAACTCATCGAGAAACAGCACGCCGCGATGCGCGAGCGACACTTCGCCCGGTCGCGCCCGCAAGCCGCCGCCGACCAAAGCCGGCATGCTGGCTGAATGATGTGGCGCCCGAAACGGCCGCCGGTTGGTCAGCGATCCATCGGCGATTTCGCCTGCGACCGAGGCGATCATCGACACTTCAAGCAATTCCTCCGGCGTCAGCGGCGGCAGGATCGAGGGAAGCCGGGCCGCCAGCATCGACTTGCCAGCACCCGGAGGGCCGACCATCAGAAGATTATGGCCGCCGGCGGCGGCCACCTCGAGCGCGCGCTTTGCGCTTTCCTGTCCTTTGATGTCGGCAAGATCGAGCAGCGTCGTCTCGCTTTCTCGGATTTTTGGCTGCGGCCGCGATAACACCTGCGTGCCACGAAAATGGTTGGCGAGCTGAATCAGCGAGCTTGCAGCAATGATCTCCATCTCGGGGCTCGCCCAGGCCGCCTCCGGACCGCAGGCTTTCGGACAGATCAGGCCTTCATTGCGGGCATTGGCGCCGATCGCAGCTGGTAACACGCCAGCCACGGGTGCAATCGAGCCGTCGAGTCCGAGTTCGCCAAGCACCGTGAAGCCGGACAAAGCATCATGGGGAATGGCGCCAATGGCCGCCATCAGTCCGAGCGCGATCGGCAGATCGTAGTGGCTGCCTTCCTTTGGCAAATCCGCAGGCGCCAGATTGACGGTGATGCGTCGCGCCGGCAGCGCCAGTCCTGAGGCGATCAACGCAGCCCGAACACGCTCGCGCGCTTCCGAAACCGCCTTGTCGGCCAGTCCAACGACATGGAACGCCGGCAATCCGGGTGCGACCTGCACCTGCACGTCGACCGTACGCGCTTCGATCCCCTCGAACGCCACCGTGGATACACGTTGAACCATCGCCCGCCCCCAACCAGAACGAGCAGAGGGTAGCGGATTCAGATACCGTAAACAAGAACATTTGCAGAACAAAATGACTTGAGCTAGCGTGGACGCGCATACGGGGAGTTACGTCATGGCCGATCTGAAGTCTTTGCAGCAGGAAATCGCAGATGCGCGCCGCGCGCGCATGGAAGCGGAAACTGCAGGGTTCGATCTCGAGCAACTGATCGAGCAGATGCGGGCGGGCCGTACGCTCCAGGAGATCGAGATGGACGAGCAGCCGACTCGCGACGAAATCTAGGCCTTACGGTTTCGCCGCTGCTTGCATCTGTAAATCGCCGACCAGATTGTCGAGACTCTGCGCGAAGGCGTCGAGCTGGAAGTTCTGCGGATCGTCGTGCTTGTTGCGAATGCCTTCGTCGATCACCGAATGAAAGGCAGGAATGAGCCAGAACCCCGCGCGCCTGCTCGCAACCGTATAGACGAGCGCCAGCGAATCATACTGAGCCTGCGAGAAGCCAGGGTTGGGCGCCAGGAAATCATTGCGGGTCCCGTAACGGCGCAGCGCGCGGCGCGGCTGGATTAGTTCGACGTGAAGAAATAGCCCCTTTAACGCTGTGCCAAAGTTCTTCGCACTTTCGAACTTGGTGGCGCGCCAGGGTATGGCGAAATCATGCGCGAGCAGGATTGCGCCGCCGCGATTGATGAAAACATGCGCGCGTTCGATGTCATTCGAACACTCATAACGCGCGAGATTGTTGATCTTCGGGTCGTCATCGATCGATATCGGCCAAGGCTGCGTACGATAGTTCGGCGTCGAGGTATCGTGCAAGACGATGTAGGTTGCCGACCGCGCCAGCGGATCGTTGTCGTGCGCTTGCGACACCGGCTGCTTGAGGCTCGTGACGAGTTCTTTGGTCGCGCCGCGATCACGCAACAATGCCGCGAGCATGTCGTGCGACGGCAGATCGGTGTCGCTGCCCACTCGTTGCGCGAACGCCTTTGGTAAGGCTTCCAAGGCGATCCCAAGCCGCCCGACTGGTTCGACCGGATTGAGCAGGCAGCGTGCCTGTTCGGCGGCCGTGCCCGCAAACGTTTGCGTGACGTGGTCAAATTTGCAGAAACCGGCGATGTCTTTCAGCTCGAGCGGCGGGCGCTTGGCAAAGCGGCAAGGGCCGGCAGCGAATGCATCGGCGTTCCATCCGCTGAGCAGCGTCAACGCGATCGCGGCGAAACGGCAGGATCGATAGAAGAGATTTGAAGGCCTATTCGATGACACGGGTGGGGCTCGTTCTTCAGTCCCACGCTAGCGCAAGCGCGATTGCCGTGACAATCGGGCAAAGGAACTCACCCCGAACTGCTTTGATCAAGAGGCTTTCAATTTCGTCTCGATCGCATCCCACACCATGGCTGCAATGTCGGGGCCGCCGACGTTGCGGATCGCGCGGATGCCGGTCGGCGAGGTGACATTGATTTCGGTCAGGTGGCCGTCGATGACATCGATGCCGACGAAGATCAGGCCGCGCGCGCGCAATGCCGGCCCGAGCCGTGCGCAAATCTCGCGTTCACGCGGCGTTAATTCGGTATCCTTGGGCGAGCCGCCACGGACCATGTTCGAGCGCAGGTCGTCAGGGGCCGGCACGCGGTTCACAGCGCCGGCATATTCGCCATCGACGAGGATGATGCGTTTGTCCCCGTGCTTCACAGCGGGCAGGAAGGTTTGTACCATCCACTGCTCACGGAACGTGCTAGCGAACAGGTCGTAGAGCGAACCGAAGTTCAAGTCGTCTTTCGTCAGTCGGAAGACCGATCCGCCGCCGTGGCCGTAAAGCGGTTTCATGACGATGTCGCCGTGCTCTTCGCGAAACGCCTTGATCTCTGTGAGGTCGCGGGTGATCAGCGTTGGCGGCATGAGATCGGCAAACTCCATCACGAAGATCTTTTCCGGCGCATTGCGCACATGCGCCGGGTCGTTCACCACCAGCGTCTTCGGATGGACACGCTCGAGCATGTGCGTGGTCGTGATGTAGGCCATGTCGAACGGTGGGTCCTGTCGCAGCAGAATCACATCGAAGGACTGGAGATTGATCCGTTTTGACTCTCCCAGCGTGACATGATTGCCGACCTCATCACGAACATCGACCGGCTGAACGGTCGCGAAGACTTCATTGCCGCGCTGCGCCAGCTTGTCAGGTGTGTAATAGGACAAACGGTGGCCACGGGCTTTGGCTTCGAGCATCAGGGCGAAGGTGGAATCGCCGCGGACATTGATCCGCTCGATCGGGTCCATCTGGACGGCAACATTCAGGGGCATGAGGCGTGTTCTTCTTGCGGGCTTCGCGGGGTTTGCGGGAGCAAACGTGGAGTTAATAAATACCTGCCATCCTGCATTTCAATCCCACTTAGTGATGGATTGACCGCCCGTGGCATTTCGACGACTGACAATTGCGTCAAAGCTCTACGCTATTTTTGCGCTGCTTGCGACAGCGACGGTGGCCATTGCGGTCGTGGCCG
>JAFAFP010000084.1 GCA_023423415.1 Pseudomonadota bacterium
ACCTCTCCCCGCATGCGGGGAGAGGTAAGAAGAATGAGGTTACGCCGCGCATGCATGCGCCTGTTCGTCGAACGCTTCGCACATGCGTCGCGCTTTCAAGAGATTGTCGGCGGTCAGCACGGAGCCAGTATCACCCCACGCGACCTTCTCGCGCGCAAGCAGCAGTGTTTCGGGGAAATTGGCGCGCACGAGATCCATGTCATGCAGTGCAGCCAGAATGGTGCGGCCTTCCTTGTGCCAACCCTGAACCAGCGCAATCAGGTCGGCGGACGTCTTCGCATCGATCGCGTTGAATGGTTCGTCGAGCACCACCAGGCGCGCATCCTGCAGCAGCAGCCGGGCGAACAACATGCGCTGCATCTGGCCACCGGACAGTGTGCCGATGGCGCGCCGTTCGAATCCGGTCAGCCCAACCGCAGCCATGGCGTGCTGGATTTTTCCGCGGTCCCTTTTGCCGATAGCGCCGAACAATCCTGTCCGGCGCCACAAGCCCATCGCGACAAGGTCATAGACGCTGATTGGAAAGGTCCGGTCAATCTCAGCCGCCTGCGGCAGATAGGCGATGTCGCGCGCCGACAAACCGTTCAGGTCAACGTGACCAGACAGCGGCTTGATCGCGCCGACGATGCCCTTGAACAACGTCGATTTGCCGGCGCCATTCGGCCCGACCACCGCCAGCAACGCGCCCGGCGCAACCACGCCGCTGAGATGATGAACGGCCGGGTGCCGATCGTAGCCCAGAGTCAGGTTTCGAAGCTGCAATTGCGCGGTCATCAATGCATCGCCCAATAAACCGCGATCCAGATCAGTGCGATCAGAGCCGACACAAAGGCCAGCCGCTCGATCGCAGACAGCCGCAGGATCGACGGCGTGATCGCCGCCGGGGGATGCGCGTGGCCAGCGGGGTGATGGTGGTGGTGGTGATGTTCGCTCATGCCTCTCGCCGACCGCCTCGGTTAGCCTATTGTTATAGTATAACATTTCGCGTTGCCAAGGGACAACGTTCAGGACAGGAACCGTCTCGGCAAACGCGAATTGGCACAAGCCCGGCACTCCACATCGGGTTTCGTTGCCAAATCGCGCCGGACGGGTTCATGGTGACCTTGCATTTACCCGGCGCCTCGCCCGCCCCCATCCGGTCCGGAATTATGACTGAACAGCGCACCCGTATCGTTTCCGTCGGCGAAGTCATGATCGAGATGGCCCGCGGCTCCGACGGCCGTTTTAGTCAGGCTTGCGGCGGAGATACCTTCAATACCGCCGTCTATCTGGCCCGCCGGGGGCTACCAGTTACCTATGCCACCGCGCTCGGCGACGATCCCTATTCCGACCAGATCGTGGCTCTGGCCGCTGCCGAGAGCATTGCAACCGATCAGATCGTGCGCGTCCCCGGACGCGTGCCGGGCCTCTACCTCATCGAAACGGACAGCAAGGGCGAACGCAGCTTCCAGTATTGGCGCGACAGTGCGCCCGCGCGTGACCTATTCGAACTGCCGCAATGGGCCGGCATCGCGGAGAGCATCATCGCTGCTCGCATCATCTATTTTTCCGGCATCACGCTGTCGCTGTACTCAAACACCGGCCTCGGCCGCTTCTTCGCCATTCTGGAGATGGCGCGGCAGGGTGGCGCAAAAGTGGTATTCGATAGCAATTACCGTCCACGCGCGTGGAAGGGCGATGTGCAGCGGACACGCCGGGTGTTCACCGAGGCGCTCAAACGCGTCGATATCGCGCTACCGACTTACGACGACGAAGCGTTGCTCTGGGGCGATCAATCGCCCGACGCGACAATCGAACGGCTACAGGCCTTTGGCATCGGCGAGATTGCGGTCAAGAACGGCCCCAATAGCGCAGTGGTGGCGACGGACAGCCAACGCGAGATCATCCCCGTCCCGGCGGTTGTCGTACCGATTGACACAACGGCCGCGGGCGACTGTTTCAACGCCGGTTATATGGCGGCACGTCTTGAGGAGGCCAATCCAGCGGATGCCGCATTGGCCGGACACCGCCTTGCGTCTGAAAAGATTCAGCATCGCGGCGCGATCATGCCGCGCACCGCACACGCGGTGCATTAAGGCTTGCTGAGCAGCATCGCCACCGCGGCCGCGATGAACGGCAACGGCAAGCTTGCGAGCACGCGCAACCATACGACACGCGCCGGCATGATCGGCAGTTCGTAGGAGAACAACCGCTGAAACGCATACAGCGCCCAAGCGGTCGAATAAGCGATCACCTGAGGAGCACCCGCTCCCCCCTTCAATGCGGCGGCGCTGATCGCGAAGCCTACCACAGGACCGCCCGGCGTCGCTGCTCCGCCAATGATCGCGATCACAATTCCGAAGAAGCCCGATGAAGAACCAAGCCACTGCCCGACGAAATCGGGCGGCAAGGCCGCGGCAATAAATCCCGATCCCAACACACCGATGGCGATGCGCGGCAGCAAGTGGACAAATTCCGACGTTCCGCTTTTTCCGCTTTCGCGAAACAGCGGCTTGCTCCGCCGCATCACGAGAAGTCCCAGCGCAACGACGATCAACCATAGGGCGATGGTGATGATGACATCGATCACGACACCGGCGCCTTTGCCTTCAGGTGTTTTTCAATCGCGCGCACGCAAAGACCCGCGAAGATCGGAAGCGGCAATGCCGCAAGCCAACGCCAGGCAACGAAATCAAACCCGAGAAACGGCATCTCCCAGGTCACGATCCGGTTCAGTCCGAGCAACGTCCAACTGGTGATCAACGTAACGGCCGCCGCGATGTCGGCGCCCATGACGACAAACGCACCCGCAATCGGAAAGATCGTAAACGGCCCGCCGGGAAAGATGATGCCGGCGAACGTCGCCAACAGAATGCCCTTCAAACCAGACTCCGCGCCGAGCCAGCGGCTGATCGTCTCGCGCGGCAGCAAGATAGTGAGAAAAGCAGCGGTCAGACAGCCTGCCAGAACTTTCGGCAGCATCGAAAGAAAGAGGTCGGTGTCGCTCCAGACGACTTCGATAAATTTCGTCGCTCCGTCGCGCCAATAGACATAGGATGCCGAACTCGCGACGATGACAATCAGGACCGCAGTCGGCCAATCGATGGCACGGCGTTTGCGACGTGCGGGTTGCGACGTCTCGGTGTCCATCACTGCCGCAGCTTCGATGCCTCACGCGCGAGCGCAGTAATGCGAGCAAAATCGCCCGCTGCGACGGCGTCGCTCGGCGCAACCCATGAACCGCCAACCGCAACGACATTCGGCAAGGCCAGATAATCGCTGGCGTTGCTCATATCGATTCCACCGGTCGGGCAGAAGCTCAGGTGGGGCAGTGGCGCTGCGACCGATTTCAGCCATTTCGCGCCGCCAGACGCTTCGGCAGGGAAGAACTTCAGGAACGTGAAGCCAAGATCCGCCAGCACCATCGCCTCGCTGACCGTCGCGCAGCCGGGGATGACGGGGATTTCAATTTCAGTGAACGTTTCGGCCAAAACGGCATTGGTGCCGGGGCTGACCAGAAATTTGGCGCCGGCATCGATCGCGAACGCAGCGTCAACATGGCGCAGAACCGTACCAGCACCGACAATACACTCGGGCAGCTCTGCTGCGATGTCGGCAATCGCCGACAGCGCCGATTTGGTGCGCAGCGTCACTTCGATCACGTTCAGGCCGCCATCGCACAGGGCGCGCGCCAGCGGAACCGCCGCATCGACATTGTCGATGGTCAGGACCGGAATGACGGGGGCGCGGGTCAGCAATGAGAAGGTGTCGGAATCGGACATAACGGGAGACATGCCTGCGAAGCGGAAATGGTTCAAGTAATGTCTGACCGTGGCGGTGCAGCATTGCGGCCGACGCAGGCCACAATCGCGGTCCCGTCAGGCAAAATTCCGGACCAGCCACAATCCGGCAAACAGGCCGCAGATCGATAAAATCACAGACCCGAGGACATAGAACGCGGCCAGCCCGACCTCTCCACGCTCATACAGCAGGGCAGTATCGAGCGAGAAGGCCGAGAAAGTGGTGTAGCCACCGAGGACGCCGGTGGTGAGAAACAGCCGCCAAGCCTGCGACGCATCCGTCTTGAAGGCGAACCAGCCCGCGATCAGCCCCATGACCAGCGAGCCGGTGACGTTGATGAAAAAAGTGCTCCAGGGAAAACTCAGCCCCAGCCAGCGACCGATCCCGACATTCAATCCGTGACGCAGCATCGCGCCGAGCCCGCCGCCGACAAAGACCAGAACATACCCCATTGTTCGAGCGCCCCTCTGATCTCGGCTGCTGGCCGCAACCCTGCTCGGATACAGACCGTTATGGCGGAGTTTGCGGTTGCGTCCAACCGGCGCTTGGGGTCATGGTCCGGCCGCCATGCTTTCTCTTGACCAATTCGCACGCGACAAGCTGAACGAACGGGCCGGGCAAAACTTGCGCCGGTCCATCATCGAGACAGCACCGGGCGATGGTATCCACGTCGTCCGAAACGGACGGACGCTGCTGTCCTTCTGCAGCAACGACTATCTCAATCTCAGCCAGCATCCGGCGGTGAAGCATGCCGCCGCGCAGGCCGCTGAAACATTCGGCGCAGGCGCGGGCGCATCCCGCCTCGTAACCGGCAGCCATCCGCTTTACACGCAACTCGAGCAGCGACTGGCACGGCTGAAGGGCGCAGAGGCGGCCTGCGTATTCGGCTCCGGTTATCTCGCCAATACCGGCATCATTCCGGCGCTGGCCGGTCGCGGCGATCTCATTCTCATCGACGAACTGGCACATGCCTCGATGTATGCCGGTGTCAAACTGAGCGGTGCGGAGACCAAAGTCTTCCGTCACAACGACGTTGCGCATCTGCAATCCCTCCTCGAGACCGACCGCGCGACTTGCAAGCATGCCTTGATCGTCACTGAAGGCGTGTTCTCGATGGACGGCGATCTGGCGCCGCTGCTGGAATTGTCGCAACTCGCCCAGCAATACGATGCCTGGCTGATGAGCGATGACGCGCACGGCATCGGCGTGCTCGGACAAGGCCGCGGCTCAGCCTTCGTCAGTTCGCCGCCGGCGATGATCCCGTTGCAGATGGGCACGTTGTCGAAAGCGATCGGCAGCTATGGCGGCTATCTGTGCGCATCGCAGGACGTGATCGCGTTGATGCACAATCGCGCACGCACGCTTGTATATTCGACCGGACTGCCCGCGGCGGTCATCGCCGCTGCGATCGCAGCGCTCGACATCATCGAAGCAGACCCGGACTATGCTGCGCTTCCCTTGCGCAAAGCCCGCGACTTCACGCGCGCGGCAAACCTACCATTTGCCGAAAGCCCTATCGTCCCGATCAAGATCGGCTCTGCGAAAGCAACGCTCAAGGCCGCACAAATGCTGGAAGATCAAGGCTTTCTCGTCGTTGCCATACGACCGCCGACCGTGCCGGATGGAACCGCAAGGCTCCGCGTGACATTCAATGCAGCACAGCCGGATGAAGACATCGCCCGGCTTGCTGATATCGTTCGCACGCACATTGTGGATCAGACATGACAGCGATCTTCGTCACATCGACGGGCACGGACATCGGCAAGACCTTCGTCACTGCAGGGCTGATCCGTTTTTTGCGAAGCAAGAACAAAAGCGTCGATGCCATCAAGCCGCTGCTCAGCGGCTTCGATCCGGCGCGCGCCGGCGACAGCGATAGCGCTGTCCTGCTTCGCGCGCTCGGCTTGCCGTTGACCGACGAGGAGATCGAAGACATCTCCCCGTGGCGGTTCACCGCGCCGCTATCGCCCGACATGGCCGCGCATCATGAAGGCAAAGAGATCGATTTCGATCAGGTGTTGTCGTTCTGCGAAACGGCGATCGAGGAAACGGACGGCGCGCTGCTGATCGAAGGCGTTGGTGGCGTGATGGTGCCGCTCGATCAGAAGAACACGGTGCTCGACTGGATCGCCGATCTCAACATTCCCTGCATCCTTGTTGCCGGAAGCTATCTCGGCAGTATCAGTCATACTTTGACGGCGGCTCGCGTGTTGGACGATGAGGATTGCGACCTCGCGACCATCGTCGTGACTGAGACCGCGGGCAGCCATGTGCCGCTTTATGAAACGGTTGCCACCATCTCACGGTTCTTGCCCGGCATCGACGTCATTGCATTGCCGAGGCTCGAGGTCGGCGCCGACCACCCGGCCTTCGAACAGATCGCCAAAAGCGCTGGATTGCTCTAGCGATGTTCTTTCAGAACATCCGCGATGGTCTGCGTTAGCTGAAAAACATCGCTCTGGCTGATGGTCAGAGCGGGCGCGAGATAGATCACCCGCTCGATCGGTCGGATGAAAGCGCCTTTTTCGACGAAGGCGTGCCGCAATCCGTTCAGGTTCTCGATGCGTTCAAGCTCCACGACGCCGACGGCGCCGCGCACACGCACCTCGACAACGCCCGGCAGGCCGCGACAGGCGGAGAGCCCCTGCTGCAACCACCCTTCGATACCGGCAACCTGCTTGAGACGTTCATCGCCTTCGAACAAGTCCAGCGACGCATTGGCAGCGGCGCAGCCAAGCGCATTCGCCATGTAGGTCGGACCGTGCATGAGTGCGTGCATCGGATCGTCCGACCAGAACGCATCGAAGACTTTCCTGCGTGCGACTGTGGCAGCGAGCGGCAACGTTCCGCCGGTCAGCGCCTTCGACAGCGTGACGATGTCGGGCACGACACCGGCGCTCTCGCACGCGAACATCGTTCCGGTGCGGCAGAAGCCGGTGAAGATCTCGTCGAAGATCAGCAGCAGGTCGAAACGATCGGCCAGACGCCGCAACCGCCGCAGCACCTCCGGATCGTGGAAGCGCATCCCGCCCGCCCCCTGGATCAGCGGCTCGACGATGATGCCGGCCAGCGTGTCCGCATGACGCTCCAGCAGCGCGACCAGTTCGGCCTCGCGCTCATTGTCTTCCGGCAACGCCGCCATCAGATGCCGATGCAGCAGGCCGGAAAAAGCCCGATGCATGCCGGCGTCGTCGGAGATCGCCATCGTCGCCAGCGTATCGCCGTGATAGCCGCCGCGGAAATAGACGAACGTGTCGCGCTGGCCCTGCCCGCTGTTGAGCCAATACTGGATCGCCATCTTCATCGCGACCTCGACGGCGACCGAGCCGGAATCGGTGAAGAATACGCGCTCGAGATCGCCGGGCAGCATCGCGGCGAGACGGTGCGCCAGCGTCAGCGCCTGCTCATGCACGAGACCGCCGAACATCACATGCGGCATGATCCCGAGCTGCCGCTGCACCGCCTCGCGGATATGCGGATGATTATAGCCGTGACACGCCGTCCACCACGAGGCGATGCCGTCGATGAGTTCGCGGCCATCGGCAAGATGAATGCGCGTGCCTTCGGTGCGCACCACCGGCAGCGGCGCCGGCGTGGTCTTCATCTGCGCGTAAGGCCGCCAGATGTGATCGAGGCCGGAGCGATACCAATCGACAGGATCGCGCATGGTCGCGCGCTCCGTCACACCTGCATGGCGCGGATGCCGAGCCGATCCATCAACTGCTTGTCGTGATCGGCCGCGGGATTGGGCGTGGTGAGCAGCTTCGGTCCATAGAACATCGAATTCGCACCGGCGAGGAAGCACAAAGCCTGCATCTCGTCGGTCATGTCTTCGCGGCCGGCGGACAACCGCACCATCGAACGCGGCATGGTGATGCGGGCGACGGCGATGGTGCGCACGAACTCGATCGGATCGAGCGCCTTGCCTTGCGCCAGCGGCGTGCCTTCGACCTGCACCAGCAGATTGATCGGCACGCTTTCCGGATGCACCGGCAAGGTTGCGAGCGAATGGACCAGGCCGACGCGATCCTCCGCGTCCTCGCCCATGCCGACGATGCCGCCGCAGCAGACATGGATGCCGGCATCGCGCACATGCTCGAGCGTGTCGAGCCGGTCCTGATAAGTGCGGGTGCTGATGATGTCGCCGTAGAATTCCGGCGAGGTGTCGAGATTGTGGTTGTAATAGTCGAGACCGGACTGCTTCAGCCGCTGCGCCTGCGGACCGTTCAGCATGCCAAGCGTGACGCAGGTTTCCAGCCCCATCGCGCGCACGCCCTCGATCATGGCGCAGACCTTGTCGAGATCGCGATCCTTCGGCGAACGCCAGGCCGCGCCCATGCAGAAGCGGCTCGCGCCCGCATCCTTGGCCGCCTGCGCCTCGGCCAGCACCGTGTCGAGGCTCATCAGCTTCTCGGCCTTGAGCCCGGTGTCGTATTTCGCGCTTTGCGGGCAATAGGCGCAGTCCTCGGGGCAACCACCGGTCTTGATCGAGAGCAGCGTCGAGACCTGAACCTCGGCCGGATCGAAATTGGCGCGATGGACCGACTGGGCCTGAAACATCAGTTCAGGGAACGGCAACTCAAAAAGCGCGCGAATTTCGGCACGGGTCCAGTCGTGGCGCACCATTTCTGCCAATCCACCCGCTGAACAAACGGCAGTTTCGAGGGTTCCGACGGTCATCCGAGCTTCCTTCAGGCCAGCTTTTTGCGCGGCCTCCTTTAAGTCTGACGGCTTCATGTCATAGTGGGGCCGCCAAGCCAAGATAGCGAAGGCTGGCCCGGTCTTGGGGAAGCCGGAAGGGGGAGTAGGACTCGATGATTTCAAGACGTTCGTTTGTTGCCGGGCTGACCGCTGCTGGCGCCGCTCCCGCGCTGGCTCAGCATGCCGGTCATGATCCGGTCTATTCGAGCCTGACCGATCCGAACGCGAAGACGCCGCCACTCGAGACCATGAAGCTGCAGCACGTGTTCGACTCACCGGCCCCCAAGGCGGCGCAGCAAGGCCGCTGGGTGAAAAAGGCACCGCTCCCGCTCCCCCGCAGCGAGATGGCCTGGGCGACCACGCTCAACAACCGGATGCATGTGGTCGGCGGCTATGGCGAACAGCGAGTCGATCGTCCCTATCACCATGTCTATGATCCAGCCGCCGACAAATGGCATGTCGCCCCCGTGCTGCCGCGCGGCGCGAATCATGTCGGCGTCGTGGTCGTGAATGGAAAGCTCTACGCCATCGGCGGCTTCGTCGAGCAGAACCGCAAGCCCGACAATCAGTGCTTCGTGTTCGAAGGCGAGGCCTGGCGCCCCATAGCACCGCTGCCGAAACCCTTCGCCGCCATCGGCTGCGCGGCGGTGAACGGCATCATCTATGCGATCGGCGGTGCAGTCGGCGACACCTTCGCCACCAAGAAATCAGTGGACTGGCACCTTTCCTACGATCCGCGCATCGACCAATGGGCGGCGCGGGCACCGATGCCGACCGGCCGCGACCATACCGGCACGCTGGCAGTGAACGGCAAGATCCACGTCATCGGCGGGCGCGTGGATTCATTCCACACCAACTCGAACCTGCATCACACCTACGATCCCAAGACCGACAAATGGGAGCCGCGTGCGCCGTTGCCGACGGCACGGTCGGGGCATGGCGCGGTGCTCTATCGCGGCAAGATCTTCGTCATGGGCGGCGAAGGCACCAACCGCGTCTATGGTCAGAACGAGGCTTACGATCTCGAAAAAGATACGTGGGAATCCTATGCGCCGATGATCACGCCGCGACATGGCCTTGGCGCCGTCGCCATTGGCGACTTCATCCATGTCGCCGGCGGCGGCCCGGTGATGGGCGGCAATTTCCAAAGCGCGATCCACGAGGCCTTCACGCTGGATTAGCGCAGTTTGCACAATCGGTTCTGAAGGCTTAGGAGACGCCTTCAAATCGACCCGCCTGACTTGAGAACCATCATGACCGACACTTTTCCCGACCGCCTCTCCGTCGATCCCGACAGCCCTCACTACAACGAGGAATTGCTGTCGCGTGAGATCGGCATCCGCTTTGACGGCAAGGAAAAGACCAATGTCGAGGAATATTGCATCAGCGAGGGCTGGATCCGCGTTGCCGCCGGCAATGCGAAAGACCGTTTCGGCAAGCCGCTGACCATCAAGCTGAAGGGCAAGGTCGAGCCCTATTTCAAGGACACGCCGGCGGCTTAAACGCCGGCTCCGCTTTCGCGCGGCATCAACTCGTGCTGGACAACCGTGCCCGCAAGCGCGGCGCGGCAAAATCCAGAAACGCGCGAAGCTTGAGCGGCAATTGCCCCTGCCCCGGATACACAAGATGCACCGGTGCAGGTTCGGGCTCGTAAGCTTCGAGAATGGTTTTCAGCTTGCCTGACCGGATCGCGCCCTCGGCCTGATACGCGAACACACGCACAATTCCCGTTCCTTCCACCGCGGCTTCAACCGCCGCAGCGGCGGTGTTGACGCGCAAACGCGCGTGCATGGAAATCTCCTTCAACTGTCCATCCTGCTGAAAGAGCCATTGAGCGCCGCCGAAAAGACGCTCGAAACTCACGCAGGCGTGTCCGGCCAATGCTTCCGGCTGATGCGGCTCGCCGTGCGTGGCGAGATAATCCGGGCTTGCGCAGACGACCCATCGCATGACACCGACTCGTGCCGCCATCAGACTGCTGTCCGGCAAACTGCCGATCCGCAGGCCGACATCGATATGCTCGTCGAGCAGATGCGTGACATGATCCGACAGATCCATGCGGACATCGACATCGGGATAAGCGGTGAGGAATTCCGTCACCACCGGCAAGACGTGCAACTGACCAAACAGGATCGGCGCGGTGATCGCGAGTTCGCCCCTGGCGGCGCTGTATTCTCCCGCCACCGCCCGTTCCGCTTCGCCGATGTCATCGAGGATGCGCCGGCAGGCTGCGACATAGCTGCGCCCGGCATCCGTGAGCGAGAGCTGGCGCGTGGAGCGATTGAACAACCGCGCATCCAGATGGCGTTCGAGATCGGAAATCTTGCGGCTGAGCGAGGCCAGCGGCATGCCAACCTTGCGCGCCGCAGCGGACAGGCTGCCGGCCTCGACGACGGCCAACAGCAAGGACATGGACTCCAGCCGATCCATTTCTTCCATAATCCGGAAGGAATTCTCTCAAGATAAATATCTAATATCTCGTAATGAGAGGCGCTAGCTCTTTTCCGCTTGGCGGGCCGTCCACGAAGGAGGAGAGAACCATGCGAATATCCAGCGATGTCGCCTTCACCCCGACGGTCAAGGCGATTCAGACCAGCAGGGGCTCGCGTCAGGCCTATGCCGGTATGGAGCAGCGCGGCGGATGGGAAACTCGGATCACCGATGATCTGAAGGCCTTCATCGAAGCGCAGACCAGCGTGTTCCTTTCGACCGCCACAGCCGATGGCCAGCCCTATATCCAGCATCGCGGCGGGCCGGCGGGCTTCCTGCGTGTGCTCGACGACAAGACCATCGGCTTCGCCGACTTTGCCGGCAACCGGCAATACATCACGCTCGGCAATCTGGCCGACAATCCGAAGGCGTTCCTGTTCCTGATCGATTATGCGCACCGCCAGCGCATCAAGATCTGGGGCGAGGCGCGCGTGGTGGAAGGCGATGCCGCCTTGATCGACACATTGATGCCGAGGGATTATCGCGCACGCCCGGAACAAGCGATCCTGTTCACGGTCTCCGCATGGGATGCCAATTGCAAGCAGCACATCCCGCAACGGTTTGATTCCGCCGATGTGGCGGCCGCGCTGGCAGAGCGCGACCGCACCATTGCAATATTGCAAGCCGAGGTCGCGCAATGGCGTGACAGGGCAAAAGACGCAACGACTGATGCTGTGCCAGCAGGCTAGGCGGTTGCTGCCGGCAATGCGAAAGACCGTTTCAGCAAGCCACTAAGTCGCGGCGGCTTCACGTTCTGGTGCGTTTCGGCATCAATTTCCTGAGCAGCGCGACCTGCCGGAAAAAATCGCGGCTTGGCTGCGCCGGGCTGCCAAGCATCTGCGCGCCAGGCTCAACATCTGAGATGACGCCAGCCTGCGCGCCGATCTGCGCGCTATTACCGATGCGCAGATGTCCGGCCATGGCGGCCTGACCACCGACCTGGACGAAATCGCCCAGGATCGTCGAACCGGAGATGCCAACCTGCGCGACGATGATGCAGCATCGCCCGAGCACGACATTGTGCCCGATCTGCACGAGGTTATCGAGACGCGACCCTGCGCCGATAATCGTGTCGCCCGCCGATCCGCGATCGACTGTAGAGTTGGCGCCGACCTCCACATCGTCATGAAGGATTACGCGGCCGAGTTGCGGCACCGTCAGAAAGCCGGTCTCAGTGACCGCAAAACCGAAGCCTTCCTGGCCGATGCGCGCGCCGGGATAGACATAGACGCGATCGCCCAACAAGGCGTGGCTGATGCTTGCATGCGCGCCGACGCGGCAATCGCGTCCCAGCACGACACCCCTGCCGATCACGGCGAACGGTCCTATCCGGCAACCCGGGCCGATTTCGGCATCGGCTTCGATCACGCAGCCGGGACCAAGCTCCGCCGTCGGATCAACAGAGGCGGCTCCGTCCACAATCGCTGTCGGATGGATCCCCGGCGACGCCGATGGCGCCGGGTGAAACAGAGCGGCAACGCGTGCCCATCCGGCATATGGATTCTTTGTGACAATCGCGACCGAACTCGTCGGCACATGCGATTGCATGTCCGGGTGAACGATGACTGCTCCCGCTTGCGTTGTGCCCAGAAGCGAGGCGTAACGTTTATTGTCGAGGAAACTGACTTGTGCCGGACCGGCCGTCTGCAACGGCGCGACACCATGGAGCACCAGATCGCGTGTCGGTTCCGACACACCTCCCGCCGCCTTCGCCACCAAAGCCAGGGGATAGGGCCCGCTCCTTTGGAAGAAGCGCGCATTGCCGGGCGACGCAGGCTGCATTCACTGTCCTTGTGAGGAATGAGACAGAGAGCTATCGGCTGCCCTGCCCAAATACAAGCGGCAATCTGGCAACGTTTTTTCACGATTGATGGCCTGAGATAGAATCGTTCCAATCGTGGCCCGTCAGATGATCCGGACCGCAAGAAGGGAAGCCCGAATCCGGTCGTGAGCGGAACAGTCGATCCCGAACGTCGCTGCGCTCAATCCGGATTTGCGGTAAAAATGTCAGCGGCATGACGATGCCGTGTGACTCCAGCGGCATCCGGCCGACCCCTGTTCGCGCGACCCGCCGGATTGCGTGTCATCGCTAGAAGATCAATCCGCCATGAAAGCGGCCATGATGATTCTTGCGAGCCTTGTGATTGCGCTCGTTCTCGCCGCCGGCGCTTTCCTTGCGCTGACCTGGGCGCCGGAACTCAGCGTCGATGATCTGAAGGCGCGATGGGCGCCGCCACCCTCACAGTTCATCGATGTTGCCGGCATGACGATGCATGTGCGCGACGAAGGCCCGCGCGATGATGCAGTTCCCCTCGTGTTGATGCATGGCACCGGCTCTTCATTGCATGCCTGGGACGGTTGGGTGGATGCGCTGAAAAACAAGAAGCGCATGATCCGTTTCGACCTGCCGGGTTTTGGTCTGACTGGCCCCTCTCCCGACAACACCTATTCGGTCGATAACGATGTGCGGGTGATGTTCGCATTGCTCGACAAGATAGGTGTGCAGCGCTGCATCGCCGGCGGCAATTCTCTCGGGGGCGCAGTGGCGTGGCGCGCGGCGCTCGCAGAGCCGGCACGAGTCGAGGCGCTGATCCTCGTCGATGCCGGCGGCTATCCGTTCCACTCGACCTCGGTGCCGATCGGCTTTCAGCTTCTACGCATTCCCGGCGTGAACTGGCTGTTGCAACACACGCTGCCGCGCTTCCTTGTCGAGCAAGGCGCACGCAACGTGTTCGGCGATCCGGACCGGGTGAAGCCGGAGATGATCGAGCGTTCGATCCAGCTCACACAGCGCGAGGGCAATCGCCGCGCCTTGATCGAGCGTGCCAAGCAGCGCCCGACGCAAAGCTTTGCGCATCGCATTCCCGAACTGAAACTGCCGACGCTGATCATCTGGGGCGGACGCGACCGCTTGTTGCCGCCTGACGACGCGCATCGCTTCCACAGCGATATTGCGGGATCGACGCTCGTGATCTTCGACGATCTCGGTCACGCACCGGAAGAAGAAGATCCGGAGCGGACGGTTGTGCCGGTGAAGACATTTCTGGGGATTGAGTAGACGCGATCCTTCCCCGCTTTGCGGGGAAGGATGAGGGAATTATTCCGCCGCCTCTTGCATCGGAACCGCTTCAACTTTCGCCGCGCAATATTTGAATTCGGGGATTTTCCCGAACGGATCGAGCGCGGGATTGGTGAGCAGGTTCGCTGCCGCTTCCACATAGGCGAACGGAATGAACACGACGCCATCCGGCACCGCATCGTCCTGACGCGACTGCAGTTCGACACTGCCACGGCGGGTAGAAACGCGGATCATGTCACCCGGACGAATGCCGAGCTTGGCGATGGTGCCACGCGAGACCTGAGCGATCGCGGTCGGTTCGATGGCGTCGAGCACGGTGGCGCGGCGTGTCATCGAGCCGGTGTGCCAGTGTTCGAGCTGACGGCCTGTGGTCAGGACGAACGGATATTCGTGATCCGGCGTTTCGTCCGGCGGCGTCAGTTTCGCGGCGACGAGCTTGGCGAAACCGCCCGGACGCGGGAAGCCCTGATCGAACACAACATCGCGGCCTGGCTGGTCCGGCGCATCGGTCGGATAAGTCACCGCATCCTCGCGCATCAGGCGTTCCCAGGAGATGTTGTCGAGCGCCGGCATCATCGAGGCCATTTCGGTATAGACCTCGCCAACATCCTTGTAGTTCCAGTTCAGGCCCATGCGCTTGGCGATGTCCTGGATGATCCAGAGATCGTGCCGCGCTTCGCCCGGCAACGGGATCGCCTGGCGTCCCATCTGCACCTGACGGTTGGTGTTCGTGACGGTGCCATCCTTCTCGGGCCAGCCCGAGGCGGGCAGGATGACGTCGGCGTAGACCGCGGTCTCGGTCAGGAACAGATCCTGCACCACGAGATGCTCAAGATGCGCCAGCGCCTCGCGCGCGTGGTTGAGATCGGGGTCGGACATCGCCGGGTTTTCACCCTCGATATACATGCCCTTGATCTCGTCGGCATGGATCGCGTCCATGATCTCGACCACGGTCTTGCCGCGCTTGGGGTCGAGCTTCATGCCCCAGGCTTTCTCATACTTCCCACGAATCTCCGGGTCTTCGACCGACTTGTAATCGGGGAAGAACATCGGGATCAGGCCGGCGTCGGAGGCGCCCTGCACGTTGTTCTGTCCGCGCAACGGATGCAGTCCGGTGCCGGGACGGCCGACCTGGCCGGTGATCAAGGCGAGCGCGATCAGACAGCGCGCATTATCGGTACCATGGGTGTGCTGCGACACGCCCATGCCCCAGAAGATGATCGAGCTCTCGGCCCGGGCATAGGCGCGCGCGACATCGCGCAACGTCTCGGCCGGAATGCCACAGATCGGCTCCATCTCCTCCGGAGTGAAGTCCTTGATGTTCTCCTTCCAGGCGTCGAAACCTTCGACATAGGTCTGGATATATTGCTGGTCGTAGAGTTTTTCCTCGACGATCACGTTCAGCATCGCGTTGAGCATCGCAACGTCGGTGCCGTTCTTGAACTGCATCATCTTCCAGGCATGACGCTTCAGCGCCGTGCCGCGCGGATCCATAATCACCAGCTTGGCGCCGCGCTTGGCGGCCTGCTTGAAGAAGGTGGCCGCGACCGGATGGTTCTCGACCGGGTTGGCGCCGATGACGATGATGACTTCCGAGTTCTTGCACTCGTTGAAAGTCGCGGTGACGGCGGCCGAGCCGACGCCCTCCAGCAACGCGGCAACCGACGACGCGTGACACAACCGCGTGCAGTGATCGACGTTGTTGGTGCCGAAACCGGTGCGCACCAGCTTCTGGAACAGGTAAGCCTCTTCGTTGGAGCCCTTGGCCGAGCCAAAGCCCGCCAAGGCCTTCGGCCCATCGCGATCGCGGATCGTCACAAGGCCGGCGGCGGCGCGATCCAGCGCCTCCTCCCATGTCGCCTCGCGGAAATGAGTGTATGGATTCGACGGATCGATGAATTCGTGCGCCACCTTCGGCACGCCGTCCTTGCGGATCAGCGGCTTCAGCAGACGCTGCTTGTTGTGGACATAGTCGAAGCCGAAGCGGCCTTTCACGCAGAGACGGTTCTCGTTGGCCGGGCCATCACGGCCGGTAACGGCAACGATCTTGTCGTCCTTGATCTGATAGGTAAGCTGGCAGCCGACGCCGCAATAGGGGCACACGCTGTCAACGGAGCGATCCGGCTTGCCCATATAGACGTTGTTTTCATCGACCATCGTCGCAGCCATCAACGCGCCGGTCGGGCACGCCTGCACGCATTCACCGCAAGCCACGCAGGTCGACTGGCCCATCGGATCGTCGAAATCGAACACGATCTTTTCGTTATGCCCGCGGCCGGCCATGCCGATCACGTCGTTGACCTGAACTTCGCGGCAGGCGCGGACGCAGAGATTGCACTGGATGCAGGCGTCGAGATTGACCGCCATCGCCACGTGACTGCGATCCGGCTGGGGCATCTTCTCGCGCTCGGGGAAACGGCCGGTCTCGATCCCCATCTTGTCGGCCCAGGTCCAGAATTTGGAGCCGGGATCGTGTGAAGTCTCGCGAGCCGGCTGATCCGATACCAACAGATCGAACACCATCTTCCGCGCCGTTTCGGCGCGATGATTGGAGACGTTGACCTTCATGCCCTCGGTCGGCTTGCGGATGCAGCTCGCGGCCAGCACGCGCTCGCCTTCGATTTCGACCATGCAGGCACGGCAATTGCCATCGGCACGATAACCGGGCTCGGGCGAATAGCAGAGATGCGGAATCTCGGTGCCTTCGCGCTTGGCGACCTGCCAGATCGTCTCGCCCTCATGCGCGTGGACTTCACGACCATCCAGGGTGAAGGTGACGCATTTCTCACCGTGGATATGCTTTTTCATTTCCGTCATCGTCTTCGCTCTCTCCATTCCCTCCTCCTGCAAGGGGAGGGTCAGGGAGGGGGGCACTTCGTCATCGATATGACCCCCACCCGCCCGCCGCGCGGTAGACGCCCCCCCCGCCCGGGGGGGGGAGGAAAACAA
>JAFAFP010000143.1 GCA_023423415.1 Pseudomonadota bacterium
GCCTGGCTCAGATCCGCAATGATGTCGGCGGGATCTTCCAGGCCGATATGCAGGCGGACCAACGCGCCGCCGTTCCATCCCTTGATGCCGCCTTCCGGATAGACCATCGCGAGGCTCTCATAGCCGCCCCACGATGCGCCGAGACCGAAATACTTCAGGTGATCGACCATGCGATCGACGTCCGCTTGTCGGATCGGCTTCTTGAACGCCACCGAGAGCAGGCCGTTTTGTCCGGCGCAATCGCGCTTCCAGATCTCATAGCCCGGATGCGACGGCAGACCCGGATAAAGAACCTTGTCCACCTGCGGCTGCTTTTCGAGCCACGCGATGACTTCCTTCGCGTGCGCGACGTGCATGGGAAAACGGGCACTGACGGTGCGCAAACCGCGTAGCGCGAGATAAGCGTCATCCGGCGTTACGGTCTGGCCTAGCAGGCCCGCGTCGAAGGCGAGCTGTTCGGCGATCGGGCCTTTCGCGGTCACCGAACCCATCATCACGTCGGAATGCCCGGCGATGTACTTGGTGATGGCAATGATCGAGATATCCGCGCCAAGCGCCAGCGGGCGATACAGCCCCGCCGCGCCCCAGGTGTTATCCGCCGCGATGACAATGTTGCGGCCCTCGACGAGCTTCGCAATCGCAGGCAGATCCTGCATGTCGTAGATGATCGAGCCTGGGATCTCGAGATAGATCATGCGCGTATCCGGCCTGAGCCGCTTTGCGATTTCTTCGTGCCCGCCCGGATAGAATTCGCAAGCGATGCCGCGCGGCTCGAGATAACGCACAGCGATGGCGCGCGCAGGCCCGTAGATTGATTCCGACAGCAGAAGGTGATCGCCCGGCTTCAGTACAGACAGGAACACGTGTGCAATCGCAGACAGACCGGTCGAGAATAGATTGGTGCGATCGCCTTGCTCGATCTCGGTGATGGCATCTTCAAGCGCGAACGTCGTCGGCGTGCCGCGCGACCCATAGGAGAAAACGCGCTCGTTCTTTTCGCGCCGGCTGCGGATCGACTGCATGGCCTCCGTATCGCGGTAAAGCACCGTCGAGGCGCGCACCACCGGCGGGTTCACCGTACCGGATTCCTCGGTCTGCGGCGCGCGCGCCATGTGCACCAGTCTTGTCTTTTCGCGCTCTGTCATGGCGTCCCTCAATAATCTGTACGCGCCCGCACCGGGGCGGATTTCACAATTGCAAAGCTTGCGCAATGAAGGCGCGGGCTTCGGCTTCGAGCCAGTATTTGACGCCGACAGCGGGCGTCGCGCGCCGCATTCTGCCGACGCGACGAACCGGGCGACCGGCGGCACTTTCGAGATGGCTGCGCAGGTGCAGGTAGTAGCCCATGTTCTCGGGCTCCTCCTCACACCAGATCACCTCGGCGGAGCCATACCCCTTGAGGACGCTGGCTAGCGCCTCGGTCGGGAACGGATGCAGCTGCTCGACACGGACCAGCGCGATGTCCGCGTCCAGCTTGTGGTCGGCGCGCGCCTGCGCCAGCTCGTAGTAGACCTTGCCGGTGCACACGATGACGCGCTTGGGTGTGCGGACACTATCGTCGCCGATCACTGTGCGGAATGACGTGCCGGGGCCGAAATCGCCCAGCGACGACACGCAGGCCTTATGGCGCAGCAACGCCTTGGGCGTCAGGACGACCAGCGGCTTGCGGAACGGCCAGTGCATCTGGCGGCGCAGCAGATGGAAGAAATTCGCTGGCGTCGAGGCATTGGCAACGACGAGGTTGTCGCCAGCGCACGCCGCCAGCAGACGTTCCGGCCGACCTGTCGAGTGATCCGGCCCGCCGCCATCGAGACCGTGCGGTAGTAGAATGACAAGTCCGGACGACCGCAGCCAGCGATCCTCGCCGCACGCGATGCACTGGTCGAAAACCGGCTGCGCGATGTTCAGGAACTCGCCGAACTGCGCTTCCCAGATCACCAGCCGCCGTGGATCTGCAAGACTCATGCCGTACTCGAAGCACAGCACCGCGTGTTCGATCAGCGGCGTGTTGTGCACTTCGGCAACCGCGGAATCGCGCGGAATTCCGCTGAATACCAGATGCTGCGCGCCCGTCGTCTGGTCGTGCAATTCGAGATGGCGCTGCGAGAACGCTCCGCGCACCGCATCCTGACCGCTGAAGCGGACATCGCGACCTTCCGCCAACAGCGCGGCCATGGCCAACGCTTCGCCGGTCGCCCAGTTGAGTCCTTCGCCTGAGGTGAACGATCGCCGGCGCTCGTCGAGAAACCGCGCCACCTTGGGATCGACGTCGAAGCCTGCCGGAGGCGTGGTCAGGCCCTCCCCGAGCTGGCGCAGGTCTTCCATCGGCAGACCGGTTTCCGGCGCGGTCAGCATATCGGCACCCGTGCCCGCCGTGACTCCGGCCCACGCCCCGTCGAACCGATCGGCGATGTTAACCGCATACGATTTGGCCGCGTCGAAGCCGGACTTGATCTCGTCCGTCATCGCCTCGACCGACTCGGCGACAACGCGATGCGCCTGCTCGGCATTGGCCAGCCGCACAGCATAGATCTCGTGCACGGGCGGACATGCGTCGATCGCCTGATACATCTCCGGCTGCGTGAAGCGCGGCTCGTCGATTTCATTGTGGCCAGGCCGCCGATAGCAGACCAGATCGATGATGATGTCGCTGGCAAATGTCGCACGCCACAGCGCGGCGACGGTCGCCACGCGAGAAACGGCATCAGGATCGTCTCCGTTGACGTGCAGCACCGGCGCTTCCACCAACTTGGCAATGTCAGTGGGATGGCGCGCCGATCGTCCGTCACCCGGCAACGTGGTGAAGCCGAGCTGATTGTTGATCACGACATGGATCGTGCCGCCGAGATTGTAGGGATCCAGCTTCGACAGCTGCATCATCTCGGCAACGAGACCTTGCCCGGCAAAGCTAGCGTCGGTGTGCAGCAGCAGCGGCAGGATGGCCGCGCGCGATTCATCCGTCAGCGATACCGACTGCTTTGCGCGAGCGCGGCCCTGCGTGATGATCGGCACAAGTTGCAGATGCGA
>JAFAFP010000161.1 GCA_023423415.1 Pseudomonadota bacterium
TCGCTACGCTTGACGGTCGACCTCCCCCTTCGCGCAAGTCGGATGTTTCCGACCTGCGCCACGTTTCATGGCCGAAGTCGGGAACACCCGACTTCGGCACGGGAGGTAAAGACAAAAGCTAACACACCGCCTTGCCGCATTTGCGCACCGACTCGACGATGCGCTTCAGCGACTTCTGTCCGGGATGGCCCTGAATGGCGACATCCTGGATGAGATAGGACGGCGTTGCTTTCAGTCCGAGTGTATCGGCGAAGCGCACATGCGCCTTCATGATCTCAGTGATGCCGTCATCATTCGCCGCATCGACGATCTTCTGCTGATCGAGCTTGAACGGCACCGTCGCCGCAAGCGCCCGCTGGCCGTCGATGGTGCCGCGACCCTCATACAGCTTGCGGTGATATTGATAGAACTGCGCCGGCGCGACTGCCTTTGACACTGCGATTTCCACTCGCCCGGCCTGAATCGATGGAATGCCGAGCACCGGGAACGGGACCAGCACCAGACGCAGTTTCTTGTCGGCCGCGAGCAAGGCGTCCACATCGGCCGAAGCTCTGCGGCAGTACGGACAATTGAGATCGTAGAATTCGACCAGCGTCACATCGCCGGACGGATTGGCCGCGACGACCGCGCCCGGCAGTTTCTCCGCCGCCTTCACGCGATCCGGCATGATGCGCTGGTTCATGATCGGGCTGCCGTCGTCGGCGGTGATCGGAAGTTTGACCGGCACGCCCTGCGCTGACGCAAGTTGCGGAATGAGGGCGAGAGAGGCAGCAAGCAGAAAACGTCGAATCATAATCGAAGCACCCAAGGAGAGAGACAGCCTGTCTTGTGACCCGCATGGGGTCACAGAAGGAATCACATTGGCGTTATGGCGAAGATCAGGCGGAGGTGGATTCGAGATTAAACGCGGCGGCAAACAACGTGCGCGTGTAATCGCTGGTTGGATTCTTGAAGAGCTCCTGAGCCGGGCCCTCTTCAACGATTTTACCGTTGCGCATGACAATCAGACGACTTGCGAGCGCGGCAACCACTTTCAGGTCGTGCGAGATGAAAAGGTATGTCAGTCCGCGGCTTTTCTGCAGATCGCGCAGAAGATCGACGATCTGCGACTGGATCAGCATGTCGAGCGCTGATGTCGGCTCGTCGAGTACGACGAACTTGGGCTGCAGCACGATGGCGCGCGCCACCGCGATGCGCTGACGCTGGCCGCCGGAGAATTCATGCGGATAGCGGAACCGCGTCTCCGGATCGAGACCGACATCGGTGAGCGCCTGCACCACCATCGCCTCGCGCTCATGCGCCGGCATCTTCGGGTGATGCACGAGCAGGCCTTCCTCGATGATATCGGCCACCGACATGCGCGGGCTGAGCGAGCCATACGGATCCTGGAACACGATCTGCATGTCGCTGCGCAGCGGCCGCATCTGCTTGAACTTCAGGCCCTGCACTTCCTTGCCCATGAACACGATCGGACCATCGGACGAGATCAATCGCAGGATCGCGAGACCGAGCGTGGTCTTGCCCGATCCGGATTCGCCGACGATGCCGAGCGTCTCGCCCTGCCGCACCTCGATCGACACGCCGTCCACCGCCTTGATATGGCCGATGGTCGAGCGCAGCACGCCGCGTTTGATCGGAAACCACACCTTGAGATCGTCGGTCTTCACCATCACCGGCGCATCCGGCTGCAATGGCGCGGGATCGGGCTTCGGCTCGGCATTCAGCAGCGCGCGCGTATAGGGATGTTCGGGCTTTTCGAAGATCGCTTCGACATCGCCCTGCTCGACGATCTGGCCCTTGTTCATGACACAGACGCGATCGGCGATCTTGCGCACGATGCCGAGGTCATGGGTGATGAACAAAACCGCCATGCCGAGCCGCTTCTGCAGTTCCTTCAGCAACTTCAGGATCTGCGCCTGCACGGTGACATCGAGCGCGGTCGTCGGCTCGTCGGCGATGAGCAGATCGGGTTCGTTGGCCAACGCCATCGCGATCATCACGCGCTGGCGCTGACCGCCCGACATCTGGTGCGGATAGCTGCCGAGACGGCCCACCGGATCGGGAATGCCGACCTGGGTCAGCAATTCGACAATGCGCTTGCGCGCCGCGTCGCCGCGCAGGCTCGTGTGCAGATCGAGGATCTCGCGAATTTGCCGCTCGATCGTCTGCAGCGGATTGAGCGAGGTCATCGGCTCCTGGAAGATGATGGTGATGTCGTTGCCGCGGATCGCCCGGATCTCGCGCTCGGTCATGCCGAGCAATTCCTGGCCCTTGAAATGAATCGTCCCGCTCGGATGGCTCGCCGCAGGATATGGCAGGAGCTTCATCACCGACATGGCGGTGACGGATTTGCCCGAGCCGGATTCGCCGACCAGCGCCACCGTCTCGCGCGGCTTCACGTCGAACGAGATGCGATCGACCGCGAGCGTCGTCCGTCCCGCCTGGGTGAAATCGATGGACAGGTCCTTGACGGACAGGATCGGGCTTTCACCGCTCATGCGAAAATCTTCCGTGGATCGAACGCATCGCGCACCGCTTCGCCGACGAAGATCAACAGCGACAGCATGATGGCGATCGAGAAGAAACCGGCAATGCCGAGCCACGGCGCCTGGATGTTGGCCTTGGCCTGCGACAGCAATTCACCGAGCGACGGCGAGCCGGGCGGCAAACCTAACCCTAAGAAATCCAGCGCGGTCAGGGTCGTCACCGAGGCGGACAGGATGAACGGCAGGAAGGTCAGCGTCGCCACCATCGCGTTCGGCAGAAGATGGCGGAACATGATGTTGAGGTTGGAGACGCCGAGCGCCCGCGCCGCGGTGACATATTCGAAATTGCGGCCGCGCAGGAATTCCGCGCGCACCAGTCCCACCAGCGACACCCATGAGAACAGCAGCAATATTCCGAGCAGTACGAAGAAGCTCGGCGTCAGCACCGACGAGATGATCATCAACAGGAACAGTTGCGGCACCGATGTCCAGATTTCCAGGAAGCGCTGGAACAACAGATCGACCTTGCCGCCGAAATAGCCCTGCACCGCCCCCGCAACGACGCCGATCACCGACGAGATGCTGGCCAGAATGAGTCCGAACAACACCGATATCCTGAAGCCATAGATCAGCCGCGCCAGCACATCGCGGCCCTGATCGTCGGTGCCGAGCCAGTTGTATTCGAGATCGCGGCAGCCACGCAGTCCTTTGCGTTCGACCACCGGCTTGCATTGCTCCTCGGTCAGCAGCCAGGTCGGCGGCGAGGGCGCCGGTGTCGGCAGATCGAGATTATGCGTCGAGTAGGAATAGCGGATCGGCGGCCACAGCATGAAGCCGCCGGCTTCCGCGATTTTCTTCTGCAGATACGGGTCGCGATAATCGGCGGCGGTTTCGAATTCGCCGCCGAAGGTCGTCTCCGCATAGGTGGTGATGGCGGGAAAATAGAACCGGCCGTCGTATTTGATCAGGAACGGCTTGTCGTTGGCGATGAACTCGGCGAACAGCGTCACGACGAACAGCGTCAGAAAGATCCAGAGTGACCAGTAGCCGCGCTTGTTGCGCTTGAAGTTCTCCCATCGCCTGCGGTTGATCGGCGAGATCGCCAGCGGCCTGCGTTCCGGCGGAACGGTCAGGCCGGTCGCCCCGATCGTTCCGGTTTCCGGCTGGGCATTATTGGCCACGCGCGCGTCCATGTCAGACCTCGCGCGCTTCGAAGTCGATCCGCGGATCGACGATTGTGTAGATGACGTCCGAGAGCAGGCTGACGAACAGGCCGATCAGCGCGAAGATGTAGAGATTGGCGAACACCACCGCATAATCGCGGTTCATGATGCTCTCGAAGCTGAGCAGACCAAGCCCGTCGAGCGAGAAGATCGTCTCGATCAGAAACGCATCGGCGAAGAAGGCGCTGATGAATGTGCTGGGAAAACCGGCGATGATGATCAGCATCGCATTGCGGAACACATGGCCGTAGAGCACCTGGCGGCTGGTGCAGCCCTTGGCCTTGGCGGTCAGCACATATTGCTTGCGGATTTCATCGAGGAACGAATTCTTGGTCAGCAGCGCCATGGTGGTGAAGGCGCCGAGCATCATCGCCGTCATCGGCAAGGTCAGATGCCAGAAGTAATCGATGATCTTCGAATACCACGGCAGTTGCGACCAGTTGTCGGAGGTCAGCCCGCGCAACGGGAACCAGTCGAGGAACGATCCGCCCGCGAACAGAACGATCAGCAGGATCGCGAACAGAAACCCGGGAATCGCATAGCCGATGATGATGATGCCGGACGTCCAGGTGTCGAACCGCGACCCGTCCGAAACCGCCTTGCGAATGCCGAGCGGGATCGAGATCAGATAGACCAGCAGCGTCATCCAGAGCCCGAGCGAGATCGAGACCGGCAATTTCTCCTTGATCAGATCGAGGATGCTGATGTCGCGGAAATAGCTCTTGCCGAAATCGAACCGGATGTAATTCCACAGCATCAGGAAGAAGCGTTCATAGGCCGGCTTGTCGAACCCGAACTGCTGTTCCAGCTTCTTGATGAATTCCGGATCGAGGCCCTGCGCGCCGCGATAACGCGAGGTTGCGCCATCGACCGCCGATGCGCCCTCCGCGCCCATGCGCGCGCCGAAATCGCCGCCCGGCGAACCCGAGACACGCGATGTCGCCCCCGTATCGGCGCCGGACAGTTGCGCAATGATGCGTTCCACCGGTCCGCCCGGCGCGAGCTGGATCACGACGAACGACACCAGCATGATGCCGAACAGGGTCGGGATCATCAGGAGCAGGCGTCGGATGATATAGGCGGCCATGAATGCTCGATCGTTGTTGCTGTTGATCCCTCCCCTTTAGGGG
>JAFAFP010000163.1 GCA_023423415.1 Pseudomonadota bacterium
CGGTGAGGGGATGGACGTGCTTCCCGAGCTTTTGCGGAGCATGGAGGCTGACAGAAGTATTCCCGTCATTGTACTGAGCGGCGATGCGACGACTGCGACCGCTGAAAAGCTGCTGACAGCCGGCGCCGGCGCCGTGCTTGCCAAGCCTGCCGATCCAGGCCGGCTGGTTGAGGAAATTCACCGGCTACTGAAGGCAAAACGTCCGTCGCTAATATGAAACGGCGGACTCGCGCTGGTCGCATTTTGTCACTATTCTGTCGTCAAATAGTGATTTATGACAGGAAAATTCTTTGGTGGCGGAGCGATTCCCCATGGTTGCCGAAATCCTCAATCATGACATTTGCGAGAACAATGTCGTCATTCCTGCTCGTCCGGACATAGCTCAGGACAACGAGGGTCTTTTCGGGCGTATCGGCAAGCTGGAAACACGGCTGGCAAGAAACGAACGAGAGATCGATGCCGCGCAATCCGTGCGTTACCGGGTCTTTGTGGACGAGATGAAGGCGCGCCTTCCCGCAGAAGCGATGCGGCGCCAGCGTGACTTCGACGCCTGGGACAGCGTTTGCGATCATCTGCTTGTTCTCGACAAGTCGATCGAAGGCGACAGCGAGGACCAGATCGTCGGTACCTATCGCCTGCTGCGGCAGGATATCGCGATGGCAAATAACGGCTTTTATTCAGCCAGCGAATTCGACATCGCTGGCCTCGTCGCACGTCATCCCGGCAAGCGCTTCATGGAACTTGGCCGCTCCTGCGTGCTGCCGGAATATCGCACCAAACGCACCGTCGAGCTTCTGTGGCAGGGCAACTGGTCTTATGCGGTCAAACACCGCATGGACGCGATGATCGGCTGCGCCTCATTCCCCGGCGTGCAGCCGGAAGCGCACGCGCTCGCCTTGTCCTTCCTGCACCATAATTGCTTGGCAAAGGGAGAGTGGGAAGCGGTCGCGCTCCCCGAACTCTACCACGAAATGGACCTCGTCCCGGCGGAGGCGCTCAACGCCCGCAAAGCGCTGAATGCCATGCCGCCGCTGATCAAGGGTTACATGCGTCTCGGGGCCATGTTTGGTGCTGGCGCGGTCGTTGATCATGCTTTCAACACCACCGATGTCCTGGTGGTTCTGCCGGTATCATCCATCGCCGGCCGTTACATCAGCTATTATGGCGGCGAGGCCGAACGCATCAACGGTTGATCGGTTTTTGATCTGCGCCATCGGGATGTTCCTGTGGGCAGCGCATCCGCGTCTGTTGTCTTGAGGCGGCCATTCCCGCTAGTGTCGGCGCTCATTTTCCACAACACGATATGACATCGGCAGGCCATTGACGGACGTTCTGACAACCGCTTCCCTGATCTCGGAAGAAAGCCGCGCGAAGGCCACTCCGATGATGGAGCAATATATCGAGATCAAGGCGAACAATCCCGGTTCGCTGCTGTTCTACCGCATGGGCGATTTTTACGAATTGTTCTTTGACGATGCGGTGGAAGCCTCCCGCGCTCTCGGTATCACCCTGACGAAACGCGGCCAGCATATGGGTCACGATATTCCCATGTGTGGCGTTCCCGTTCACGCGGCGGATGACTATCTCCAGAAGCTTATCATGCGCGGTTATCGCGTGGCGGTCTGCGAACAGGTCGAGGATCCGGCAGAAGCCAAGAAGCGCGGCTCGAAATCCGTGGTCAAGCGCGATGTGGTGCGGCTCGTCACACCAGGCACGCTGACGGAAGAAAAACTGCTGTCGCCGACGGAATCCAACTATCTGATGGCGCTGGCGCGTATTCGCGGCAGTGTCGAAGCACAGTTTGCGCTCGCCTGGATCGATATTTCCACCGGTGTTTTCCGTCTGGCGGAGACGACGCTTACCCGGCTTCTCGCCGATATCTGGCGCATCGATCCGCGCGAGTTGATCGTCGCCGACAGCCTGTTCCACGATGATGAACTTCGGCCGATTTTCGATATGCTGGGCCGCGTGGCGGTGCCGCAGCCGGCCATTCTCTTCGATAGCGCGACAGCGGAAGGGCGCATCGCGCGTTATTTCAATGTCTCGACGCTCGACGGATTCGGCACGTTTTCACGCGTGGAAATGGCCGCTGCCGCTGCTGCGGTTGCCTATGTCGAAAAGACGCAGATTGCCGAGCGCCCGCCACTTGGCGCACCTGAGCGGGAAAGTGCCGCCTCCACGCTGTTCATCGATCCCGCCACCCGCGCCAATTTGGAGCTCGTAAAAACGCTGTCGGGTGACAGGGACGGCTCGTTGCTGCATGCGCTGAACCGAACGGTCACAGGCGGCGGCGCGCGGCTTCTCGCCGAGCGGCTGATGTCACCCTTGACCGATCCGGAGAGGATCAATGCCCGTCTCGATGCGGTCGCTTATCTCATCGACGATGTCTCTCTCTGCGACGGTCTGCGCGATGCGCTGAAGCAGGTTGCCGATATGCCGCGTGCGCTCTCCCGTCTTGCGCTGGAGCGCGGCGGCCCACGCGATCTCGGCGCGATTAGACAGGGCTTGGCGTCGGCCGAGAGAATTGCCGCCATTCTTGATCAGGGGCTGTTGCCGGAGGAGCTTGCCTCGGCCCTTGCCGATCTGAAAGCCTTGCCACGCGGACTGGAAGCCATGCTCGGCTCGGAGCTGGCCGACGATCTGCCGCTTCTGAAGCGCGATGGCGGCTTCCTGCGTGAGGGCGCCAATCCCGAACTCGATGAGGTGCGGGCGCTGCGCGATCAGTCGCGCCGGGTGATCGCGGGGTTGCAGCTGCAATATGCCGAGGAAACCGGGATCAAGTCCCTCAAGATCAAGCACAACAACGTGCTTGGTTATTTCATCGAGGTGACGGCAGGCAATGCCGATGTGATGACGGCGACCGATGAGGCGAAGGCGCGCTTCATTCACCGCCAGACCATGGCCGGAGCCATGCGCTTTACCACCACCGAACTTGCCGATCTCGAAAGCCGCATCGCCAATGCCGCGGCTGAGGCTCTGACCATGGAGCTGGAAGCCTTCGAGCGGATGGTGGAGGCTGTGGTAAAGCAGGCGGAGGCGATCAAGGCGGGTGCGCTGGCACTAGCGGTCATCGATGTCGCCTCAAGCCTTGCTTATCTCGCGACCGAACAGGCCTATTGCCGGCCGATCGTCGATGCCTCCATGACGTTCTCGATCAAGGGTGGGCGGCACCCCGTTGTGGAGCAGGCTTTGAGGCGGCAGTCAGCCGGACCCTTCATTGCCAATAACTGCGACCTGTCTGCCGTCAATGGCGGCAAGAACGGCGCGATCTGGCTGCTGACCGGCCCCAACATGGGCGGTAAATCGACCTTCCTGCGCCAGAATGCTCTGATCGCCATCCTCGCGCAGATCGGTTCCTTCGTGCCGGCGGAAGCCGCCCATATCGGTGTGGTTGACCGGCTGTTTTCTCGCGTCGGCGCCTCCGACGATCTGGCGCGAGGCCGCTCGACCTTCATGGTGGAAATGGTGGAAACCGCCGCCATTCTCAACCAGGCGACGGATCGATCGCTGGTCATTCTCGACGAGATCGGTCGTGGCACGGCGACCTTCGACGGACTTTCCATCGCTTGGGCGTCGGTGGAGCACCTGCATGAGGTCAACCGCTG
>JAFAFP010000110.1 GCA_023423415.1 Pseudomonadota bacterium
GTCGAGGGCCTGCTCCATCAGGTCCGCGACGGAAATGCCGAGCGTTTTCGCCAATGTGTTGGCCTCGTCTCGGAACGCGGGACTGCATCGGAAATTGATCTGCGTCGTGCGGATCGCGCCGCGCTTACGCTGTTTCTTGGTCAGCTGGGTACGGCGTTCCTTCTTCTTGCGATCCTCGCGCGCCTGCCGCTGCGCGTCTCCCGGCGCCTCGGAGAACATTCTCGCAAACTTGATGTCCTTGGTGGCCTCGGTGTCGTCGGTCATGCGGCTTTTCCCTTCGCCGCCTTGCGGACCGCAGCCTTGATCTCTTTCCACAGCAGGTCGATCTCCTGACCGGCGCCCTTGGTGTCGCGCTCGGCGCCGGTCGTTCCCGTGATCACGGCGCTGACGTAGGCCACGCGGTGCGAGACGCTGGTTTTTGCCAGCGGGACATTCCACGACAGCAAGGTGCGCCGCGCGGCCTCCACCAGCTTGGCGTCGGATCGCGTGGCGTCGTTGATGACGACAAGGTAGGGCGTGCTCAGATCCTGGCAGATCTGGATGCAGTCGCGCGAGGCACCGAGATCAAAACCGCTCGCACGGATCGGAATGACGACGAAATCACAGGTCTCGACGGCATCCTCCGTCACCATCAAAGCACCAGGGGGACCGTCGAACAGAATGTAGTCGTAGTGGCTGGTCAGGCGCAGGCTCTCGGCGGCATCGCTGGCGAGATCGGCGTTGGTCAGCAGATTGGGATTGGGCGGTGATCCGCGGCGCACATACCAGTCCGACAGACTGCTCTGCGGATCGAGGTCACAGACCGCCACGTTGCTGTCCTGCGCCGCGCGAACCGCGAGGCAACTCGTCAACGTCGTCTTTCCGACACCACCTTTCGTGTTGACCACGCCAATGAAGTGCATGTTCCATGCCTCGCGAACCTTCAAGGATGAACTATACCACGAAGTCTAGCGGGCAAACATGCCTATACATAAAATTTACGCCTATGCATTTGAAGAAAACCCAATAGGCATGGGAGATTTTGATGGCTGCCGATTTCTACGTATAGGCATCTGAAGACGCCAAATTTTGGAAGACGCGGTGCTACGGCTGCTCAAGCGGCACGAGATCCGAATGTTCACCCGCGGGAGCTCAACACTTGTCTGGCCGAGCCGCATCTGCCTTCCGGATACGATCGGCCAGACGCGCTCGTTGGCGGGTGGCCTTCACCTCGCCCTGCGACTCACAGAACTCGTAGTCACGCAGCCACGGCTGCTTGCCCTTCGCCTCCGGAAAGTAGCGCCAGCCGATCGCTTTCGGCAGTGAGCGAACCCGCATGATATCGCTGGGAGCGACACGGCGCGGAAGCATGATCTCGAGCCGTGCGGATCGGGCCTGCCACGAATGAGACCAACGGCCTCGGCTGCGGTCATCGCGCGACGTTCTTCGCGACAGTGCCGGGCCAAGACGATCTCATCGTCAGGGACGCGAAGGTAATTGCCGACAGCGTCGTCCGACCCGTTCGTTTCAGCCCGCGGGACCAGGAGTGCGTGAGCGTATAACTGTTTAGAACCGGGAACGCCCAGACCATTCCGCGCACCGGGCGATACCGTTGCGCACGATACGCTTGACGAGGTTGTCGGCAGTGATGTGCACGAGCAGCGTCAAAGGCCGCCTGTATCGTTACAGATGGCTCAACCGGCGCGACGGGTCGGTTCGGGCCGCCGATCTGCCAGCTTCACGATCTTCTGCGCCGGAAGCGTCGTGCAGTAGGCTGCCCAGTCGTTCATCAGCTTGAGCCGCTTATCGAGCAGATCCATGCGCCGGTACGCGGCCTCGACCTTGTTCTCGATCGTGTGCGCCAACGCCATCTCCACGACTTCGGAGGGGTGCGCCGTTGTTTCGGAAGCCCAGTCGCGGAAGCTCGACCGGAAGCCATGCGCCGTCACATCGGCCAAATTGAAGCGCCGCAGCAGCATCAGCAGTGCCATATTGGACAGCGGCTTGCCGCGCTTCTGTCCGGGGAAGACGAACTCGTTCAGCTTGACCTTCTCGGCCGCACGCAGCACGTCCAGGGCCGCCAAGCTCAGGGGCACACGATGCTCGCGACCGGCTTTCATCCGCTCGCCGGGAATGGTCCAGACGCCAGCGTCCATGTCGATCTCGCACAAACGTGCACCAAGTGCCTCGTTAGTGCGGCAGGCCGTCAGGATCAGAAATCGGAACGCCAGCGCTGCGAAGCCCTCATGTTCGATAAGCTTGGTGATGAAATCGGGAACGTCAGCATAGGGCATCGCCGAGTGGTGTTTGACGCGCGCGGTCTTCGACTGTTTCGCCAACAGGTTCGACAGATGACCGCGCCATGCCGCCGGGTTCTCGCCCTCGCGCGCGCCCAAGGTCTTCGCCGCATTCAGAACGATTTCGATCCGGCCGCGGATGCGGCTGGCGGTCTCGGGCTTCGTCGTCCAAATCGGCTTCAGGATCTTGAGCACGTGGTCGGTCGTGACTTGGCCAACAGCCAAGTTACCGACGATGGGGTAGACGTAGGTCTCCAATGTATTGCGCCACTGCTGCCGGTGCTTCGGGTTCTTCCAGATAGGTTCATTATTGGTGATGTAGTCTTCCGCCACCTGCTTGAATGTGAGTGAGCGGGCTGTGTCACGCCGGGCCTGCGCTTCCTCCTCGCGCCGA
>JAFAFP010000267.1 GCA_023423415.1 Pseudomonadota bacterium
TCGGTGGCCGCATCGATCTCGAAGCCTCGCGCGCCGTGGTTCACAAGGCCCTGGATGTCGGGATTACGCTGTTCGACACCGCGGACATCTACGGCAACAAGGGCGGCTCGGAAGTCGCCCTTGGCGAGATCCTCGGTGCGCGCCGCAAGGACATCGTGCTGGCCACCAAGTTCGGCATGGCGATGGATGATGCCGGCAAGCTGATCGGTGGTTCACGGCGCTACATCATGTCGGCGGTCGAGGACAGCCTGCGCCGTCTCAAGACCGACTGGATCGACCTCTATCAGTTCCACCAGCCCGATCCGCGCACGCCGATCGAAGAGACGCTACGCGCGCTCGACGATCTCGTGCGCCAGGGCAAGGTGCGCTACATCGGCTGCTCGAACATGTCGGCCTGGGGCGTCGTCGAGGCGCAATGGACGGCGAAACACCACAATCTCAACGCGTTCGTGTCGTGCCAGGACGAGTATAGCCTCGTCGTGCGCGATCACGAGAAACACCTGATTCCGGCAATGCAGAAGTATCAGCTCGGCCTGCTGCCGTATTTCCCGCTGGCATGCGGCCTGCTCACCGGCAAGTACAAGCGCAACATCGCGCCGGCGCAGGGCACCCGTCTGGCTGCCATGCAGCAGCGCGCCGATCAGTACCTGACGGAGCGGAATTTCGGCATCGTCGAAAAGCTGACCAGCTTCGCCGAAGACCGCGGCCACAGCATTCTGGAACTGGCGTTCAGTTGGCTTGCTGCACGACCGACGGTCGCCAGCGTCATTGCCGGCGCCACCAAACCAGAGCAGGTGCAGCAGAATGTCGATGCAGCTGGCTGGACGCTGACCGCCGACGAAATCGCCGAGATCGACCGTATTTCGGCCTGAACGGCTATGACGCCAACAAGCTCCGGGCATGCAAACGCCCGGAGCATTCCGGTCAACTCGCGACCGGCTCGACCAGCAGCACCGTGCCGCGCACAGCCTTTACAGTTGCCCGCGCGCCTTTCGGCAGATCCGGGCCTTCCGCCGACCACACCGTATCGCCGACCCGGACGCGACCGCGGCCGTTGGCGATCGCATCCTCGATGGTCACGATACGGCCGACGTATTGCTGTCCGCGCTCGTTGAGCGACGGCTCATCACTGGCCACCATGTCCGGCCGCGCGAAACGGCGTACGGCCACCACGGTCGCCATGGCGATCAGGCCGAACGCGATCACCTGAAGCTGCCACGACAGCGTGATTGTCAGCGCGATCACGCCGACAATCCCAGCGGCCATGCCAAACCACAGCAGGTAGACGCCCGGCAGGATCGTTTCGAGCACGAACAGAACCACGCCGAGGAAAAACCAGTTCCACGCTCCAAGATTCCAGAAAAACTCAGCGATGGGTTGCATAGATGCGCCCGTTCTCTGCCATCAAACCCGTGGAACCGTACCGCGCGGCTGGTTTGGCCGTGACGGCGGTTGCGATGCGTTTCCGCCATCGTTGCCGCTGAACGCCTCGCCGGTGATCTGCGCAAGACCAGCCAGCGAACCGATCACCGAGGATGCCTCCAGCGGCATCATGATGACTTTCTGGTTCGGCGCCTTGGCCAGGGATTCCAGCGCCTTTACGTAGTTATTGGCGACGAAGTAGTTGATGGCCTGCACGTTGCCATCCGCGATGGCGGTGCTGACCATGCGGGTCGCTTCGGCTTCGGCCTGGGCTTCGCGCTCGCGCGCCTCTGAATCGCGGAAGGCCGCTTCGCGACGGCCCTCGGCGGCCAGAACGACGGCCTGCTTTTCACCCTCGGCCTTCAGAATGGCCGCCGCCCGCGAACCCTCGGCTTCGAGGATTTGCGCGCGCTTCTCGCGTTCCGCCTTCATCTGGCGGGCCATGCTGTCGACGAGATCCGACGGCGGCGCGATGTCCTTGATTTCGATACGCGTCACCTTCACGCCCCACGCCTCGGTGGCGTGATCGACGACGTCCAGCAGCTTGGCGTTGATCTGGTCACGATTGGACAGCAGTTCGTCGAGGTCCATCGAACCCATCACGGTACGCACGTTGGTCATCGTGAGGTTGATGATCGACTCCTCCAGCATGTCGACCTCGTAGGCCGCCTTGGCTGCGCTGAGCACCTGGAAGAACGTGACGCCATCGACCCGCACCATGGCGTTGTCCCGGGTGATCACATCCTGGCTCGGAATCTCCAGCACCTGCTCCTTCATGTTCATGCGGGCGCCGACGCGTTCCATGACGGGAACGAGGATATGCAGGCCGGGCGTCAGCGTGCGCGTGTAACGACCGAAGCTGAGAACCGTGTAGTTCATGCCCTGCGGCACGACCTTGACCGTCGACCACAGCGCGGCCAGCGCAAACAGAATGACAAGAATTCCGAAGACTTCCAGACCACCCACAGCCACGATCCCACCTCCCCAAATCAATCACGTCCGTGCAAGGAGCACAGCATTCCATATCGCTGCTTTTAGGGCGCAACGACGAAGTTTCCATTAACAGGATATTAATGAACAGTGAAATTTCGCGTTAACTGGTAAAAGACCAGATAATTCAGATCCAACCCATCAATTCGCGCCGCACGACGTTTTCGATGACGCGAATAC
>JAFAFP010000074.1 GCA_023423415.1 Pseudomonadota bacterium
ACTTACGCCACCGCCTCCACTACCTCCTTGTTGATGATATTGGGCGGCACGCGGCCGTCGGCAATTGCCGCAATATTGTCCACCACGATATGCGCCATATTCTCGCGCAGCTCACGCACCGCGCTGCCGAGATGCGGCGTCAGCACCACATTGTTCATGGTCAGCAGCGCGCGCTCGATCTTCGGCTCATTGGTGTAGACATCGAGCCCCGCCCCGGCGATGCGGCCTTCCGACAGCGCCTTGATCATTGCGGCATCGTCAATGATCGGACCACGCGAGGTATTGATCAGGAATGCCGTGCGCTTCATCAACGCGAACTGACGGGTACTGATCATGTGACGGGTTTCGTCGGTCAGTTGCGGATGCAGCGAGATGAAGTCCGCCTGCCCCAGCACTTCCTCGAGGCTGACCTGCGTGCCGAGCGCCTGAAGCTCCGGATCCGCAAATCCGCGCGGATCGGCATAGATCACCCGCATGTCGAAGCCGCGCGCACGCCGCGCCATCGCCTGGCCAATGCGGCCAAAGCCGACAAGGCCGAGCGTCTTGCCGGTCACGCCGGTGCCGGCGAGATGATTGGATTGCGAACCGGGAAACACCCCGGAACGCACGACACGGTCGCCTTCGGCAATCCGCCGCGCCACCGCCAGCAACAGGCCGAAAGCCATGTCGGCGGTCGCGTCCGTCACCACCGCCGGAATGTTGGTGACCATAATCTTGCGCGCGGTCGCTTCCGCCACATCGATGCGATCCGGCGTGATCGTCATCGAGGCGACAGCCTTGAGGTTGGGATTGGCCGCCAGCACATCGCGGTCGATGGTATCGTGCAGCAGCGCCAGGATGATGTCGTTGCGTTTGGCAGCATCGATCAGCTTCGATCGCGCGACGATGCGGCTCGAGTCGTGGTTCTCCTCGACTTCGGCGATCTCTCGCAAACGCAGCAATGCACTTTCGGCAATGGGCTGTGTGACGTAGACGCGCGGCCGCATTCAATACCCCTCTCTCGGAACGGGACTGTTGCCCGCTGACGAAGCCATATAATAACGGAGCTCCGCGGCCAAGCTGAGCAAAATCAAGCCGGGCACAGAACGGAGACATAACGTGGCGAAGAAATCCAAGGGTAAAGTCGGCATCATCGGCCTCGGCATCATGGGTGGCGCATTTGCACGCAATCTCATGGCTGACGGCTGGACCGTCATAGGCATCGATACCGATCCAGCCCGGCAGAAGGCGATGAAGAAAGTCGGCGTCGGCCTCTATCACGATGTGAAAGAATTGCTGGCGGATGCCCCCGTCATCATCACCAGCCTGCCAAGCCCGAAGGCTCTGCATGCGGTGGTACAGGATACCGTCGATGCCAAGGCCTCGCCGCATATCATCATCGAAGCATCGACTTTTGCATTGGACGACAAGATCGCGGCCGAAAAGATCCTGAGCAAGGCCGGCCATACGATGCTGGATTGCCCGATGAGCGGCACCGGCGCGCAGGCGGCGGTGAAGGATCTTGTCGTTTATGCCAGCGGCGACCCCAAGGCGATCAAGAAGGTGCAGCCGATCTTCGACGGCTTCTCGCGCCAGACCTATGACCTCGGCGCGTTCGGCAACGGCAGCAAGATGAAGTATGTCGCGAACCTGCTGGTTGCGATCCATAACGTCGCCGCGGCCGAGGCCATGGTGCTCGGTATGAAGGCCGGGCTCGATCCAGATCAGATCCTCAAATTCGCCAGCGTCGGCGCCGGCAATTCGCGCATGCTGGAAGTGCGCGGGCCGATGATGGCCAAGGGCGATTATTCCGAAGCGACGATGAAGAACTATGTCTGGCAGAAGGACATGAGTGTGATCGGCGAATTCGCCAACAAGCTCGGCGTGCCGACGCCGCTGTTCAGCGCGACATTACCGATCTACGCATCGACCCTCTCCACCGGCTATGCCGAGCAGGACACCGGCGCCGTCTGCGGCGTGCTGGAAAAGATGGCCGGCGTGAAGCGGAAGAAGAAAAGTAAGAAGCGGAAGTAAGCTTACTCCGCTCATTCCCGCGAAGGCGGGAATCCAGCGCAACAAACTCTGGGTCCCCGCTTTTGCGGGGACGAGCGGATTGAGTAGCGGCATTACGCGTACAAGAAATCCAGCGTCGCCGTTTCCGCCAGCACGGCTGCCGGAATGGCATGGCGCGCTGAATGCGCCGCCTCCTCCGAGGTCTGCCGCGCCTGCAGATAAGCGCCGAGATGCCGCGCGCGCTCGATCATCCGGCGTCCGGTTGGAATCCGTACGGCTTCGAACTGCGACAGGGCTGACGGAACGTCAGCATTCGCCTGCAACGCGTTCACCAGAGTCTCCGCATCGCCCGCCGCCTTGGCAACGCCGCCGCCGACATGCGGACGCGCCACAAAGGCGGCGTCGCCGATGATGGCGATGCGGCCGAATGCAATGCGCTTTGATTGCAGATCGAAGATCGGCTGCAGCAACGGCTGTTCGACGACATCGACGGCCTGTGCGAATTGCGGCGCCAGCACACGATGCGCCGCCGCACGCATTCCGGCGATCGAGGCGCGGCTGATCAACGGCGGCGGGATCGACATGGAATGCGACACGCCCTTTTTGTCAGTGAGCAGCGAAACGAGTTCAGTCTCTTCATCCGCCGGCCGGTACCAGATCATGTTGTAGCGCAGGCGCCCGGGCCGCAGATCGTTGTCGGCGCCGGCCACCGGATAACCCAGCATCTGCTCGCCCGGCGGCAGACAGAATGCCATCACCGGAAAGATATCGCGATGAATGTGAGATGGCATCGCGCTTTCGGCGATCAGCGCGCGCCAGGCGACATAGCCGGCGTAGAGCGGCTGTGCATGCGGCGCGCAAAGGCCGCGAACGGTCGAACGGATGCCGTCGGCGCCGATCAGCACATCCGCTGATGCGCTTTTGCCATTCGTGAAATGGGCTGTGACTTGTTCCGACGATTGATCTACTGCGCGTAGCGACCAGCCCTGATGATAATGCTGAACCGGAAACGCGTCATGCAGGATGCGGTACACCCGCTCCCACGCTGTCATCACCTGCGGGCAATCGGTCTCAAGCACCAGATTCCCCGATGAATCGAACAGCCGCCGCTTGTCTACCGCCACGCCAAGATTGCGCGTCTCAAGACCCAACGCGCGCAACGCTGCGAGGATCTCCGGTTGGGCGACGATGCCCGCGCCGCGCCCCGATAGTTCGCCCTCCACCTTTTCGTAAATGTCGACCTGCCAGCCGGCAGCCTGCAGCATGTGCCCGGCAAACAGCCCGCTCATCGAACCACCGATAACGATGGCGCGGCCCTGCTCCCTCGATTCCGGCTTTACGGGTGGCATTGGCGATATCCTCAAACCTGTTATATTTCCTATCACGATTTTGAGGAGGAAACCGAGATGGCACTGTCCATGATGGAAAAGCCGGCGCTCAAGACCGACCATTCGGCTTGGCCGGAGGATATCGCCAAGGAATTCGAACGCGAGCGCGACAATCCCAACCCGTGCGTCGGTTCCCGTCTTCTTTCAGAGAATGAAAGAGTGCGGGTGTGGGAGATCCGCCTGCAGCCCGGCGAACGGATCGGCTTCCACCGCCACGTGCTCGACTATTTCTGGACCTCGGTCTCCGGAGGCCGTGGCCGGCAACATGTGCATGACGGAACGACGGTGGAATATACCTACCAACCCGGCGAGACCCGGCACGAGGTCTATGGCGCAGGGGAATTCAAGGTGCATGACCTCGAAAACCTTGGGGACAAAGAGATGGTGTTCATGACCATCGAGTTTCTGAACTCGGCCAACAAGCCGATGGTGCTGCCCGAGCATACGCGGAAGGCTGCTGCGTAAGGCGCAGTCGATCTTTCAGGATACGGAAAGCCGCCGCTTGACCGGCGGCTTTTTCGTTTGCGTTTTCTTTCTTTCACGATCTTGCGCCGCCAGTTGCAGCATCAGATCCCGCGCATTGACGTGAAAGCGCTCGACGATCTGCGTCACAGTGCCGGCGACATCGCTCGGGCCGCCGACGTTATAAACCCACTTGCGCATGCCGATATAAAAAATGCTGCCGTGCAGCGACCACATCAATTCGATTTCCGGCTCGCTCATCGGCAGCGTCGCCAAATCCGGGCGCCCGTATTCGTGGCGCAGTTCACCGACCACGCGCGCATAGGCACGATCAGTGGCAAGGCGCGCAAAACGCTGTGCGATGCCCGCCCCCTCCAGACCTGAATAAAGATAGATGCGGCCCCATTCGTATTCATGCAGCATCTTGGCATAGTCGCGATAGAATTCGGTCAGCCGATCCAGCAGCCCCCGTGATCTGTTGCCCAGAATGTCATCCCATTCCGGCTTCCATCGTCCCTCGAACAATGTCTCGTAGATGCGATCGATCAGCGCATCCTTGGTGGGGAAATAACGGAACAACAATCCGGTCGAGATTCCGAGTTGCTTGGCAAGATCGCGCGTCTGACCGCGGAAGCCGCGATCGGCAAAGAAGCGGATGGCGCCGCGCAGGATCTGATCGCTGCGCGCCTCCGGACTGAGGCGCACGCGTTTGCCGCCACTGCCGCGCTGTTTTCTGCTTCGCACAACGGCCTTGCTTTTGCGCTTTGCGCGGGCGCCCGCAGTTTTCTTCATTGTTGCGACATTGAATGTTCCGTGGAGGAACGCATAGCAGCAAAACTGCCGCAAGAAAACGTTCAAGCGATGTCTTGACATATTGAGCAGATGGTCAATTATAATGACCAAACGCTCAATTATAATAATACCGATGAAAATCGGCGCATCAGGGAGATGGACGATGGAAACCTTGCCCCGTTTCGGCCTCCGCCGCGAAGACATGATGAAGCGTGTCGCCTTCTTCAAGGACCTGAAAGGCTATGACGGCGGCCTGCCGGACAGCAATTACGACAGCGCCCTCCGCAAGCTTTACAACGTGATCGGCTTCCAGCCACCGGCAGGCGAAGGCGACGCTGTCACCTCTCCGGTCGGGGCCGACGCCGCGCGCATGGCCGCCATCAAGATCTCGGAAGGTTTCAATCTCGGCTACTGCCGCGCCAAGCCCGGCAAGGGCCCGATGATGCACAACCACGATACCAACGAGACCTTCATTCCCATGACCGGGACATGGCGCTGCTCGTGGATCAACGAAAAGGGCGAAGTCGACTATGTCGATGCCGGCCCGTTCGATGTCGTCTCATTTCCCGCCGGCTGCGCACGCCGCTTCGAAAACGTGACCAAGGGCGATCCGAACGAGGAATCGATCCTGATGTTCGTGATCGGCGGCGATGGCCCGCGCGCTGAATTCACCGATGAATCGATGAAGGAATTGGAAGACGCCGGCGTCTGGCCGGAAAAGAAGTAACATCATCCACCGCACAGCGGACAACAGCATGTCGTCAGCCGGACTCGCCGCAAAGCCAGCCAGCGGGACTTCCGACAGGCCTTGGGATATGGCCTCATCTCTCGCAACCGCAACGGTTGCGGGCATTGACTGGCCATATATCGACACTGGCGCGAGGGGCCCTGCACTGATCATGCTGCCGGGCTCGGTCGGCACCTGCGAAATGTTCTTCAAGCAGATCCGCTCGCTTGGCGACAAATACCGGATCATATCGATAAGCTATCCGGCGGAGCCCGATCCGGCTCGTCTGGCCGACGGCCTCGCCGGCCTGATGGATCGTCTGAAGCTCGACCGCGCGAGCGTATTGGGCTCGTCCTTCGGCGGCTATTGGGCGCAGTTCTTCGCACTCCATCACGCAGATCGTGTCGAGCACCTGTTTCTCGGCAATATCTTTATCACGCCAAACGAGTTGTTCTCCAATCCGCTGTTCGATCCGGACTGGATTGCAAAGACCGCGCCCGCAGACCTGCAGGCCTTCTGGCTGCAGCGTGTGCGGCAAGCGCCAGACAGCGAACTCAAGGCGATTCAGCTCGACATGCTGTCGGGCCGCCAGAGCGCCGAGAATCTGAAAGCACGTTTCGTCGGCGTCGCGCGGGCGACTCTGTGCCCATCGTTGCCGCTCCCCACCTCGCGCATCACCGTCATCGATTGCGATGACGATCCGATCATTCCGCCGCAATCGCGTCAGGACGTTCGCGACCGCTACCAGGGCGCCCATGTCCGTACGCTGCCGAGAGGTGGGCACTACCCGCACATTCTCAACCCAGAGGCTTACGACGCCATCATCACCGAACGCCTGTCCAGTTGATCAACGCCGGAGCAACACGGCGATATAGGGAGGACATTATGTCCGCATATACAGGAAGATTTTTTCGTCACCTCAAATTTGCGATGGCCTTCGTCATCGCCATGGGCGCCGCAAGCGCGGCGGTCGCAGCCGACCCGATCAAGGTCGGCCTCAGCATGGCGCTCACGGGGGGCCTTGCGGCCAACGGCAAGGCGGCGCTGCTCGCGATACAGATGTGGGCAGAGGACGTGAACAAAAAAGGTGGGCTGCTTGGCCGCCAGGTCCAGATCGTTCACTACGACGACCAAAGCAATCCGGCCAACGTGCCGGGCCTTTACACCAAGCTGATCGATCTCGACAAAGTCGATCTCGTCGTCTCGCCCTATGGCACCAACCTGATGGCGCCGGCGATGCCGGTCGTCATGCAGAAGGGCATGACGATGATGAGCCTGTTCGGCGTCGGCGTGAACAAGCAGTTCGACTACGACCAGTATTTCCAGATCATGCCGCTGGGCGTTGAATCCGGTCACGCGATCCCGAATGCCTTCTTCGAAGTCCTGAAAACAATGAACCCGGCGCCCAAGACGATCGCGATCGTCGGCGCCGATGCGGAATTTGGAAAGATCACGTCGGACGCGGCGCGCGAGATCGCCAAGAAGATGGGTCTGAAGATCGTCTATGACCGGTCCTATCCGCCAAGCACCGTCGATTTCGCGCCAATCGCGCGGGCGATCCAGTCGGCCAACCCGGATGCCGTTTTCATCGCCTCCTATCCGATTGACAGCGTCGGCCTATATCGCAGCCTGAACGAAGTTGGGCTGAAAACGAAGCTGCTGGGCGGCGGCGCGGTGGGACCGCAATTCGCGGCCATCAAGGCGCAACTCGGCCCACTCCTGAATAACGCGCTGGGCTATGAGACTTATGTTCCATCCGATAAAATGAACTTCCCGGGCATCCAGGACTTCATCAAGCGCTATCAGCAGCAGGCATCAGGACAGGGCATTGATCCGCTCGGCTATTACGTGCCGCCCTTCATCTATGCGGCGATGGAGATCGTGGGCCAGGCGGTCGAGAAGACCAAATCGCTCGATCAAAAGGCGATCGCCAAGACGATGCACGCGAATTCCTTCTCCACCATCGTCGGCGACATCAAGTTTGCCAAGAATGGCGAATGGACCGAACCACGCATGCTGATGGTTCAGTACAAGGGCATCGAGGGCAATGGCGTCGATCAGTTCCGTGATCCGGCCCGTTACACCATCCTTTATCCGCCGGCTTTCAAATCCGGCGACGTGGTCCTGCCTTATCGTTGAGCAGATTGTCGCAGGCCCACATCATGGTACGCGCCGGGCCAATGACGCGCCCGGCGCTTTCACCAGAAAATCGTCTGCTGGAACCAAAGAGACTAGCCAAGCCTCTCGGCTTGCGGCAATACTTTGGTCCAAGCGCAGACGGGCGGCACCTTCAGGTGCCGTTACAGATCAACAAGCGCAAGCGGGGAAGGATCATGGCGTCATATCCGGCGTACCGGGCCTTCGTATCGAGTCGTTAGCGAGGCCTGGATGGAAATTCCCGTCGAGCTCTTCATCAATGCATTGATCGCCGGCATTCTGCTCGGCGGCTTCTATGCGGCCGTGACGGTCGGCATTTCGATCTCGTTCGGTATCCTCGATATCGTCAATATCGCGCATCCAGCCTTCATCATCCTCGGATCGTATATCGCCTATATCGTCAATCAGCGATTGGGCGTCGATCCGATCCTGACCAGCATTCTTGTGTTGCCGTTCTTCTATTATCTCGGCTCGCTGGTTTATCAGGTCTATTATCTCTCGTTCGAGAAACGCGGACAGGAGGCCTTACGCGGCCTCGCATTCTTCTTTGGGCTGCTGTTCGTCACCGAAGTGATCCTGATCCTCGTCTTCGGCGTCGACTACCGCTACGTCCAAGCCGGCTATATCGATACGACGATCCGCTTCGCGTTCCTCGATCTGCCGATGCGCATGGTGGTGCCGTTCATCATCTCGATGCTGCTGCTGGCCGGGTTGCAGTGGTTCCTCAGCAAGACCTTTACCGGCCGCGCCATCATGGCGGTGGCGCAGGATCAACTGGCGCTGTCGCTCATGGCTGCCGATCCGATCCGCATCAAGCGCATCGCCTTTTCGATCTCGATCGCCACCGCCGCCATCGCCGGCGCATTGCTGATTATCATTCAACCGGTCGAACCGTCGGTCGGGCGTGAGTATATCGGCCGCGTCTTTGCCATCTGTGTGCTCGGCGGCATGGGCAGCATTCCCGGCATGATCATCGCCGCCATGCTGCTCGGCATCGTCGAAAGCATCACCTCGACCTTCTATGGTCCGTCCTGGGCACCAGCGGTCGCGTTCGGCTTCCTCCTGATCACGCTGGCCGTACGGCCCGCCGGACTTCTGGGACGATAATGCGCACCTGGCAATTTTTCCTCGTCTCACTCGCCATCGCGATCGCGGGGTTTCTCGGCGCACGCTTCCTGGGGAACGACTATCTGTTCTTTGCCGGCTATGTGGTGCTGCAATTCATCGTGCTGGCAACCGCCTGGAACATCCTTGGCGGGTATTGCGGCTATGTGAATTTCGGCTCCGCCGCATTCTTCGCCATCGGCGCCTACACCACCGTGGTGATGACCAAGCTCCCGGCCTTCGCCAAACGCAACCTTCCGGAAGGTCTTGCTGACATCGTCGTGGCGATCACCCCGCCCTCGATGCCGGTGCTCGTCATCCTCGGTGGCGTGATCGCCGGTCTTGTCGGGCTTGGCACGGGCTACCTCACGCTACGGCTACGCGGCGTTTTCTTCGCTATCGCCACGCTGGCACTCGCGGTCGTGTTGCAGACGCTGATCGTCAACTGGGATTTTGTCGGCGGTTCGCGCGGCGCCTATGTGATCCGGCCGGCCACAGCCCCGTTCCTCGGCATTAATTATATCGAATACCTGTTCCTCGTGATGCTGGTTCTGGTGGTTGTCGCCTTGACGACGGCACGCGCGATCGAGCGATCGCGGCTCGGTTACGGCTTCGCCACGATCCGCGACGACGAACAGGCGGCGGAAGCGTGCGGCGTGCCGACCCTGCGGCTGAAACTGGTGGCGACCACGCTCAGCGGCGCCTTCATGGGTATGGCCGGCGCGCCTTTCCCTTACTATATCGGTTATCTGGAACCATCCTCGGCCTTCGGGCTTGCCTACGCCGTCAACGCCATTGCCATGCCGATGATTGGCGGCACGACAAGCTGGGTTGGTCCGCTGGTGGGCGCGGTGTTGCTCGGCACGCTGCAGCAACTGGCGACCGTGACGATTTCATCCGCGGTCAGCTTGCTGATCGTCGGCTTGCTGCTGGTGTTCTTCGTCATCATCGCGCCGAACGGCCTGATCGGGTTGTTCAATCAATACTTCCGTCGCAAGAAGCCGGAAGCCGACGAAGCCCATAGCGCCGTGGTGAAGACGTCATGACCGCGCCCCTCCTCAAGGTCGAGAATGTCGGAAAGCGCTTCGGCGGCTTCGTCGCCCTGGATGGCGTCAGTCTCGACGTCGCGCCTGGCGAACGCCTCGGCCTGATCGGTCCGAACGGTTCCGGCAAGTCGACGCTGGTCAATTGCATGTCCGGCACGCTGCACAACGAAACCGGCACCGTGACCTTCGACGGCAAGCCGATGAACGGGCTTGCGCCGCACCAGCGTACGCATCTGGGCATCGCGCGCTCATTTCAGTTGCCACGGCCATTCCACACCCTGACCGTTGCGGAGAATATCCGCGTGCCGCTGCTCTATACCGTACGGCTGCGGCGCGATGTGGCGCAGACGCGCGAAGAACTGGAGCATCGCTGTCACGAAGTGCTCGGCCTTGTCGGACTGGAGCACAAGGCGAAGAAGCTGCCGAAAGACCTGACCCAGGTCGAGATGCGCAAGCTCGAACTGGCCCGCGCCATGGCGGCCGAGCCGAAGCTGCTGATCGCCGACGAAGCGATGGCCGGTCTGTCCGAATCCGAGGTGAAGGACATTGTCGCGCTGCTGATCCGCCTGAACGAGCGCGGCATCACCATCATTCTGATCGAACACATCATGACGGCGGTGATGAGCTTCTCACAACGGTTGGCCGTGCTCGTCAGCGGCAAGAAGATTGCGGACGGCGATCCGCAGGACGTTCTGCGCAATCCCGAGGTTGAGAGGGCGTATCTTGGCCAATAGCCTCACCGTCACGAATGTCCATGCCGGATATGGCGCTGTCCGTGTCCTGGAGGACGTCTCGCTCAACATCGATGCCGGCAAGACCGTGGTGCTGCTCGGCACCAACGGCAATGGCAAATCCACGTTGATCAAATGCCTGATGGGCCTGTGCCGACCAAGCGAGGGCTCGATCGTCGCTGAAATCGACGGCGTGAAGCACAACCTCATCGGCAAGACGACCGAGGAAATCGTCGATCTCGGCATCGCGCTGGTGCCGGAGGGACGGCGTCTGTTTCCACGCCTGACGGTGGAAGAAAATCTTCTGCTCGGCGCCTTCCGAAAGACCGCGCGCAAGGACCTGAAAAAGAACCTCGATTTCTGCTTCACCGCCTTCCCGCGACTCGCCGAACGGCGGAATCAGCTCGCCGGTTCGATGAGCGGCGGCGAACAGCAGATGCTGGCGCTCGGCCGCGCGTTGATGCTCGCGCCGAAGATCCTCCTGATCGACGAACCGTCGGTCGGTTTAGCACCCGTGCTGGTCAGCCGCACCATCGACACGATCCGCGAGCTGAAGGAGCAGTATCAACTCACGGTGCTGATGGCGGAGCAAAACTTCAATCAGGCGATTCGCATCGCCGATTCCGGCTACGTCATCGTGCATGGCAAGATCGCGTTCAGCGGCAAATCCGCCGACGAGCTGAACAACAACGACCTGATCCGGAAATTCTATCTGGGCGTCTGACAAACGAAGTCAGAAGCACGCCAGCCATCGAGCCATTGGCTTTGCTGGCGTGCCTCCCGAAAGCGATAGCCTGACGAAGGTCTCTACGCCATCGCCCTGATTTGTTGCGCTGCCGCCACCATGTTCTCAAGCGCAGGACGGACCTCCTCCCATTTGCGCGTCTTGAGGCCGCAATCCGGATTGATCCAGAGCTGGTTGTCAGCCAACCGTTGCCGCGCGAATTTCATCAATTCGGCCATTTCCTCGACGGCAGGAACACGCGGCGAGTGAATGTCATAGACGCCCGGACCGATCTCGTTCGGATACCGGAACTTCTTGAAGGCATCGAGCAACTCCATTTTCGAGCGCGAGGTCTCGATCGAGATTACGTCGGCATCCATGCCGGCGATGGCGTCGATGATGTCGTTGAATTCGGAGTAACACATGTGAGTGTGGATCTGGGTTTCGTCCCTCACACCGGCGGCGCACAAACGGAAACTGCCTATCGCCCAGTCGAGATAATCCCGCCAAGCGCTGCGCCGGAGCGGCAATCCCTCACGCAATGCCGCCTCATCGATCTGGATCATTGTCGCACCCGCTGCTTCGAGATCGAGCACCTCGTCACGGATCGCGAGCGCAATCTGCCGGCATGCTTCGCTGCGCGGAATATCATCACGGACGAACGACCAGTTGAGGATGGTAACCGGGCCGGTCAGCATCCCCTTCATCGGCTTGCTGGTGAGCGATTGCGCATAAAGCCACCAGCCAACCGTCATGGGTTTCGGCCGTGAAATATCGCCGAACAGAATCGGGGGACGCACGCAGCGCGAGCCATAGGATTGCACCCAGGCATTCTTGGTGAAGGCGAACCCGGAAAGCTGCTCTCCGAAATACTGCACCATGTCATTGCGCTCGAACTCTCCGTGCACAAGCACATCGAGTCCGATCTCGTCCTGCCATTTGACGGCAAGCGCCACCTCCTCCTTCAGGAAAGCACTGTATTCAGTATCGCTGAGCATTCCCTTGGCATGGGATGCGCGCGCCTTCCGCACAGCGTCCGTCTGCGGAAACGAGCCGATCGTCGTCGTGGGGAAGGCCGGCAGCTTGAACCGTGTCCGCTGCACTTTGGCACGAGAGTCGAACGGGCTCTTTCGGTCGAACAGGTCGGGCGTCAATGACGCGATCCGCGCCTCAACTTTCGCGTCGTGCACTTTCGAAGAGACCTTGCGCGTGGCGACCGCAGCATCCGAGGCTTCAAGCGCCGCCTTCACGGAATCGCGCTGCCCTGCCAGAGCTTTGCCAATCACGGCGAGCTCCTGCATCTTCTGAACGGCGAAAGCGAGCCAACTCTTCACGTCCGCATCGAGCGCTGTTTCGAGTTCGAGGTCGATCGGTACATGCAGAAGCGAACATGATGGCGCGATCTGCACATGGTCGGTACCACGCTTCGCCACCACGGCTTCAAGCTTGTTGATAATTTCGGGCAGATCGGCACGCCAGATGTTGCGACCGTCGATAACCCCAAGTGACAGCACCAGCCCATTGGGCGCTTTCGTCAATACACGATCGAGTTGTTGCGGGGCACGCACGAGATCAAGATGCAATCCCGCCACGGGGAGTGACACGGCTGTCTCCAGATTGTCGTCCAGCGCCCCGAAGTAAGTCGCAAGCATGATCTTGAGATGCGGGAGCGCGCGAACGATTTGCGCGTAAGCCAGCCGCAGTGCCTGACGATCCTCGTCATCCAGATCGAGGACAAGGCATGGCTCGTCCATCTGAACCCACTCCGCGCCGTTGGCAGCAAGTCGCCGGAGGATATCGATATAGACCGGCAGCAGGTTCGGCAGCAGCGACAGAGGATTGAAACCGTCCTCCTTGCTCTTGGCGAGCTTGAGATAGGTCACCGGCCCCAGCAAAACAGGCCGCGTCTCGTAGCCCAGGGACCTGGCTTCAAGATATTCGTCGAGCGGCTTGAGTGACGCGAGACTGAAAATCTGATCGGGCGTGAGTTCAGGCACCATGTAGTGGTAATTGGTGTCGAACCATTTCGTCATCTCCTGCGCCGAAGCACCCTGATGTGCATGGCCGCAGGCGTGAGCGCCATCGCCTTGCGAGCCGCGCGCCATCGCAAAGTAAGTCTCAAGCGGCACCTTGCCGCTCTTCCATCCGTAAACGTCCGGTATCGCGCCGATCATGACACTGGTGTCGAGCACCTGATCGTAAAGCGAGAAGTCGTTCGACGGGATGATCGTGACACCGAGCGCGCGCTGGCGCGCCCAGTTGGCAGCGCGCAAGCCCGCAGCGGCTTCGAGCAACGCTTTGGCGTCGGTTTTTCCCGACCAGTAACTTTCGAGCGCTGATTTCAATTCGCGGCGCGGACCGATGCGCGGCGTACCCAGTGTGGCGACAGGAAGCGAGAGAATAGACACGGCTAAAACCCCATTGTTGGGGGCAAAAGGCCGAGCGGACGTTTTGAGAGCCCTGCCGGCGTACAGCCGGTGGACACGCAAAGCGTACCACCGGGACACCCCGCCCGAGGACGATCATGTTGCTGAGGCAGGTCTCCTGGCTCGCGGATCGTCGCTTGAGTCCAGCCTTCCCAGGATCGATCCGACCCCAGTGGCTTTGTTGGACTGCAGCTCACCGCTCACAGTTGCGGGGGCAGCGCCGGATTTGCGAGTTTTGCTCACCGGCTTCCCGTCTTAGCTCTGGACCAATCGGGCCCAAAGAACCTCGGCGTAGTCACTATGGGAAACTGCCCATCACATGTCAATAGACATATAAAGAGTTGCTTATATCGTTATCTCAATGCTCGGGCTGACGATCTTGTTCGCCACCACCCGCAGCCCTGGCCGTCATTGCCGAAGCATTGCGAATAATATCGACGCGCGAATGATCGGTTCGATCCCCGTGCCCTTCGAACAGTCAATTTTCGATAGTGCGCGTGCCTGGTGAACGTGCACAGGGGACGGGAATTGAGTCACCAACGGCAGCCCGCGCTGAGCTGCCGTCGATTTTCCAGACTACTTCGTAAACTCGCCCGCTTCGAGCATAATGGTCTCCACCTCACCCGCACCGTTACGGCGGAAGGCGGCAGCGTCGTCATATTCCTTCGACGTGAAGCATGCGACGCCCTGTTCGAAGGTCGGAAACTCGATCACCACGAAACGGTGAAACTTGTCCGAGCCTTCCATGATCTGAAATCTGCCGCCACGCGCCAGGACCTTGCCGCCGTATTTGGCGATGATGCCGGGAACCTGGTCTGTATATTTCTTATACTCGACCGGATCGTTGATCTTTGAACGCGCGACCCAATAGGCAGGCATTATCCTCTCCAGTTTCGTTCGTAGCCCGGATGAAGCAAAGCGAAATCCGGGAACAGAGTCTCACCCGCATTCCGTTTTGTTCGATGCGGGCTACAATGACGCATTCTTAAAGACGTGGATGCCCGGGACAAGCCCGGGTATGACGGAGAATGAAATGCCCCGCACGATGATCGACATTTCAGTGCCGCTTGAAAACGACGTGCTCGCCGATCCGCCCGGCTACGGCCCTTCCATCGAATATTTGACGCACAAGGACACCGCTGCGGACATCTGCAAATTCTTTCCCGGTCTGAAAGAAAGCGACCTCCCCGATTCAGAAGGCTGGGGCTTCGAATGGGTGAAGCTCTCGACGCATTGCACCACGCATCTCGATGCACCGTGGCACTTCGCTTCGACGATGGACGGGGGCAAGCGCGCGATCACCATCGATGAGGTGCCGCTGGAATGGTGCTTCAATCCCGGCGTGAAGCTCGACTTCCGTCATTTCCCCGACGGCTATGTCGCGACTGCCAATGACGTCGAAGCTGAATTGAAGCGCATCGGCCATACGCTTTCACCATTTGAAATCGTGGTGGTGAATACGTCCGCCGGCACGGCCTATGGTCAGCCCAATTATGTATCGAAGGGGTGCGGCATGGGCCGCGAAGCGACCTTGTATCTTCTGGAACGCGGCGTGCGCGTGACCGGCACCGACGGCTGGAGCTGGGATGCGCCATTTGTGCACACCAAAGCCAGATACGCCGCCACCGGTGATGCCAAACTGATCTGGGAAGGCCACAAGGCCGGACGCGACATCGGCTATTGTCACATCGAGAAACTGCACAATCTCGAAGCACTTCCACCGAAGGGCTTCTCGATCTCCTGCTTTCCGGTGAAGGTGCGTGGTGGTTCCGCCGGCTGGACGCGTGCGGTGGCGATCCTCGACTGATTGTCCGATTGAGGCTCGACCTCGTCGAATCGAGCAGATAGGCTTTCTCCAACTTCTTCGCTCATTCCCGCGCAAGCGAGAATCCTGACAGGGCCTTCGCTTTAGCGGAGACGGGCGGAAGAGGACAATAACGGCACATCAATGCCGACGGCCTTTAGGGAGAAGCTCATGGATCGACGTCAATTCGTCGCGGGCTCGACCGCGGCACTTGCGACACTCACGACGCTACCTTCTTTCGCACAAGACACTTATCCATCGCGTCCGATTACTTTGATCAATCCGTTCCCGCCAGGCGGCGCGGCCGATGTGGTCGGCAGGCCTTTTGCTGCGGTGCTGGAGCCGGTCGTCAAACAGCCGGTGGTGATCGAAACCAAGGCGGGAGCGGCCGGCGCTGTCGGCGCGCAATTCGCAGCGAGTGCAAAGCCGGACGGCTACACGATGCTGGTGCACATCGTGTCAATTTCCGGCTTTGCCGAAGTCGACAAATTGTTCGGCCGAAAGCCCAAGTTCACACGTGCCGACTTCATCCCGATCGCGCGCTTCACCGAAGGGCCGATGGTCCTCGTTGTCAATACGGACACACCGTACAAGACAATGAAGGACCTCATCGACGATGCAAAAAAACGGCCGGATCAGATCATTTTCTCCTCATCCGGTCTTTACGGCGCGCTGCATCTGCCGACGCAGCTCTTCATGAATGCCGCCGGCATCAAGATGCGTCATCTGCCAACCAATGGCGGCGGTCCGGCGCTGACGGCATTGCTCGGCAACAACGCACAGGTGCTGGCATCATCGGTGGCGGCGGCGAATACGCATATCAAGAGCGGAAAAATTCGTGCACTTGCGAGCTATTCCGACAAACGCGTTGCATCGCTGCCCGATGTGCCGACGATGAAGGAACAAGGTCTCGACGTGGAGTTCTATCTCTGGGTCGGGCTGTTCGCCCCGAAAGGCACACCGGAGGCCGTCGTGAGGTCCATGCGCGAATCCGCGAAGGCCGCTGTTGCCAATGAGAAGTTCCTCGCGTCCATCGCCAATCTCGGCGACACCGTCCGCTACATGGATCAGCCGGACTTCGCGAAGTTCTGGGACGAAGACGCCAAGCGGGTCGAAGCAGCCGTGCAATCCATCGGCAAGGTTGAAGGATAAGCCGGTGATCCGGCTGGCGGTCCCAGCTCCGTTCGTCTCCGCGAAAGCGGGGACCCAGATCTGACACACTGGATTCCCGCTGTCGCGGGAATGAGCGGAACTGTGGTTGGGCCAGCCGGATCGCCACCATGCAACCAAGGCACGGTGGACATCACATGAACATTCGCGCCGACCAGGTCGCCGGGGGTGCCTTCATCATCCTCGGCATTCTCATTTTCATTATCGGATGGGATCTGCCTTTCGGCCGGATCACTGCACCCGGTGCCGGCATGCCGCCGAAACTGATGGCCGGACTGATGATCCTCTTCGCCGCCGGCATCGTCATCAACGGTCAGCGCAACGAAAAACTATCGGAAATTCCGTGGAGTGACTGGAAGCACGCTGTCCTGATCATCCTGATCAGCGGCATCGCCACCCTACTCTACGCGACGCTCGGCTTCATCCTCACCATGACGCTGCTGGTGTTCTCGCTGCTGGTGATCGTCGAACGCAAGGCTCTCTGGGCGGCCGCAACCTACGCGGTGTTGCTGACGCTGTTCGCCTATTTCCTGTTCGGCATCGCACTGAAAGCGCCGCTGGAACGCGGCTTATTGTGGTTCTGAAATAATGCAACAGGTCTTTGAAAGCCTTGCTCTCGGCTTCTCAGTCGCGCTGCAGCCGGACATGCTGCTTTACGCATTGATCGGCTGCGTCGTCGGCACGCTGGTCGGCATGCTGCCCGGCATCGGGCCGCTGGCCGGCATTTCCATCCTGCTGCCGCTGACTTTCGGACTCGATCCGACCAAGGCGATCATCATGCTCGCCGGCATCTATTACGGCTCGCAATATGGCGGCTCCACCACCTCGATCCTGCTCCGCATTCCCGGCGAAGCCGCGTCGGTCATGACCTGCATCGACGGCAACGCGATGGCCAAGAAAGGCAGGGCCGGCGCCGCGCTCTGCATCGCCGCGATCGGCTCATTCGTCGCTGGCACCTTCGGCGTCATCATGCTGACGCTGATTGCGCCGCCGCTGGCGACCTTCGCGCTGCGCTTCGGGCCGCCGGAATATACCGCGCTGCTCGTGCTCGGCCTGATCTTCCTCGCTTATATGTCGACGTCATCGCTGCCGCGCACATTGCTGATGGCGGCGTTCGGCCTGCTGCTCGGCACCATCGGCATCGATGTTATTTCCGGCCATTTCCGTTTCTCGTTCGACATTCCCGAACTTGGCGATGGCATCGGCATCGTCCCCGTGGCGGTCGGTCTGTTCGGCCTCGGCGAAATTCTCTCGACGCCGAGCCGCGACGTGAAGAACGATGTGACTTCACCGAAATTCCGCGAACTATTGCCGACGCGGGAGGAGTTGCGCCAGTCCGCTTTCCCGATTGCGCGCGGTTCGCTGCTCGGCTTTTTTGTCGGCGTCATTCCCGGCTCCGCACACATCATTTCGAGCTTCGTCTCGTACGCGCTGGAGCGGCGGCTCTCGAAACATCCGGAGGAGTTCGGCAAGGGCGCCGTTGCCGGTGTCGCCGGTCCGGAATCGGCCAACAATGCCGCCTCCACCGGTGCTTTCGTGCCGATGCTGGCGCTCGGCATTCCGACCGGGCCGGTGATCGCGGTGCTGATGGCGGCGTTGCTCATTCACGGCATTCCGCCGGGACCATCGCTCGTCAACGAGCAGCCGAAACTGTTCTGGGGCTTTGTCGCCTCGATGTATGTTGGCAACCTGATGCTGCTGGCTCTGAACCTGCCGCTGGTCAGCCTGTTCGTCAGCATCCTGCGCATCCCCTACGCGTATCTCTATCCGATGATCATCATGTTCTGCGTCATCGGCGTGTACGAGGTGAACAATTCCGCCGTCGATGTCTGGATCATGCTGATCTTCGGCGCGATCGGCTATCTCTTGAAGAAATTCAGCTTCGATCCGGCGCCACTGGTGCTCGGCCTCGTCATCGCACCGATCTTCGAATTGTCCTTGCGGCAATCGCTGATCATGTCCGGCGGCTCGTGGCAGATCTTCTTCCAGCGGCCGATTGCGCTGGTGCTGCTGGCGATCAGCGCGATCCTGCTCGGCCTCGCCGCCTGGGGCGCCATCGTCGCCCGCCGCGACTGGCGTGCGAAGATGGCAGCGGCGGAAGCGGGGGAGTAAAGCTCCCGCCAGATCGAGCGCTCACTTCATCTCGATCATGATGACATGGGTCGGCGTATCGCCGACATTTTCGCCGATGTGAGTCTGCGCATCCGACCACATCACCTCGCCGGCCTTGAATTCACGCATCAACACCTTGCCGTCCGGCAGGGCCAGCTTTCGCCTGAATGGACTGACGGCGTAAAGAACGAAGGCTGGATGATCGTGCTGATGCGTCTTTTCGCCCGGCGTATCCCTGTACTCCAGAACGCGGACGCGATCGTTCTCGAACCTGACTTTGTATTTTTCGCCGTCCGTTTTGGTCGGGTCGGCGGCATGGGCAGCCGCGGTGAGCATCAAAAGGAAGGCAATTGCGAGAGGGCGAGACATGTTGACCTCCCATTGAAAGAGCTTGCGATAACGCTTTCGTGTCATCGCGCCTTTTGGATCTCCTGTTTACAATCCGGGATGGCACCCGCGGGAGCCGCAAGATTGCTCGGTCTCACGGCGATATTGCATAACCGGCCATGTTCGAGTGGAGCGACCTTCGCTACTTCCTGGCTGTCGCGCGGCACGGCAGCACTCTGGCGGCCGCGCGCGCACTCAACACGAGTCAGTCCACAGTGCAACGACGGCTCGTCGAACTCGAACGCAGGCTTGGCCGCGATCTTGTGAAGCGTCATGCGACTGGATATCGCCTCACCGAATTCGGCGAGCAGATGCTGCCCTTCGCCGAGCGCGTGGAGCACGCGATCCAGACATTCGCGCAACAAAAGCAGACGATCGAACGCGGCAATGTCGGCGTCATTCGCCTCACCTGCCCCGAACCGATTATGTATCGCATCACGCAGGCGGCCTTACTCGATCGCTTTCACGCGCGATACCCTGACCTTCGCGTCGAGTTCGTGATGAGCGACAAGTATCTCGACATCACAAAGGGCGACGCCGATGTCGCGTTGCGCTCCGGCGACACCGATGATGCCGTGCTGATCGGAAAGAAGATCGCGGATTCGATCTGGGCTGTTTACGCCAGCAAGACCTATATCGAGCGCCACGGCCAACCGACCGATGTCGCGGGGCTGCGTCAGCATGCCATCGTCGGATTGGACGGCTCCATGGCCAGACATCGCGCCGCCACTTGGCTTTCGGAAAAGGTGCCAGATGCGAATATCGTTGTCCGCGTCACCAGCATTCTCGGCCTCGTGTCAGCGGCAAAGTCCGGCGCCGGCGTGACCCCGCTTCCGACTGCGCTTGGCGATGCGGAGGCCGACCTGGTTCAGGTCATCTCGCCCTTGGCCGATTTGCAGCGAAGCTGGCGCCTGCTGACGCATCCGGATCTACGCCACACGCCGCGGGTCGCCGCATTCTTCGCATTCATCGATGACGAACGCGACGCCCTGCGATCCATTCTGACAGGTTGAGCCCCAGAATTACTTCGACGCCGCGTAATGCGCGAGCGCGATGATCTCTTCCCCAGACAAGCCGAAGATTGCCGCCGTCATGGCCGTGTCGGCGCCTGTGCGCTGGTCCTTCAGATAAGCAGTCATCGCCATGATCATGTAATCGACGCGCTGTCTGGCGAGGCGCGGCATCTGCTCCTGACCCACGAGTGTCGGCAGATGGCATGACGCACAGCGGCGCTGCGCGGCAATCTTCGCGCCGCGCTCGACCAGCGCCGGATCAATCTTTTCGTCGCTCGCCTGCGGCGTCAGCTTAGCATAATGCTCGGCCAGCGCCTGAATATCGCCATCCGTCAGATCCTTCACGAACGCCATCATCGGCTCGACCTTGCGCACGCCTTCGCGCATCAGCACGAGCTGGTTCAACATGAAAAAGGCCGGCTGGCCGGCCAACGAGGGAATTTTCTCCAGTTTGGAATTACCGTCCTCGCCGTGGCAGCCACCGCATTGCTGAATACGCTCTTCCAGCGACAGCGCTTGCGCCGAAACGGGGCTAGCAAATAGAAAAGCGGCTGCAAGCGTGAGAGCCGGCAGCCACTCCATTCGCAAAGACAAAGTCATTCCGTTCTCGTCTTCTCGTAACCTCAGACTCCGCTCGTCCCCGCGAAGGCGGGGAGCCGGAGCTCTGGATTCCCGCCGGAGCCTGTGCTCGGGCTGCGCGAAGCGCAGACCCGAGTGCGGGAGTGGGCGGAAAATTTCAGCGACGTGCAACGCCGCTGTTATTTCTTCTTCGCCGGAGCTGCGGCGCTTGCAGCCTTGGCATCATAGGAGATGCGATAGATCGCACCGTTCTGCTCATCGGACACGAGCAGCGACCCATCCTTCATCTGCAACAGGTAAACCGGACGACCGAAGAACTCATTCTTCTTGCCGTCCAGCAAGCCGGTCAGGAACGGCTCGATCTTCGCCTTGCCGTCCGGCGTCGTGCGCGCGAGAACGACGTCGTAGCCGAACTTCTGCGCCTTGTTCCACGACCCGCGTCGCGCGATGAAGCCGACATTCTGATAGGTTTTCGGGAACATCTCGCCGGTATAGAACACGAGGCCGAGCCCGGCAGAATGCGGACCAGTCAACGCCGCCGGCATGACGACACCCGCACACGCATTCGGCTTCTTGATGTCCGGATCGGGAATGCCGTTGGCATGGCAATAAGGGAAACCGTAGTTCGCTCCCTCCTGCCCTTTGGCGACGCGATTCAGCTCATCTTCGGGCCCGGCATCACCGGCCCAGTCGCGACCATTGTCGGTGAACCACAATTCCTTGGTCACCGGATGCCAGTCGAAGCCAACCGTGTTGCGCACGCCGCGCGCCACGATCTCCATGCCGCTGCCGTCGGGATTGTAGCGGCGGATCTGTCCATGAATGCCGGGATTGATTTCGCAGATGTTACAGTTCGCGCCGACCTGAATGTAGAGCTTCCCGTCTGGACCGAACGCCGCGTATTTCCAGTTGTGATGGATTTCCGGCGGCAAACCGAACTTCTCGGTCAGGTCCACGCCCTCGCCGGGATTGTCCAGCTTGTTCTCGATATCGTCGAAGCGCAGCACCTTGTTGATGGCAAGCACGTACAGCGCGCCGTCCTTCACCGCGAGACCGTTCGGTTGCGTCAGACCCTGCAGCAGCGTCTTCACCTCGCGCTTGCCGTTCTTGTCGGTGATCGCATAGACGCGGCCGAGCTGGCGCGTGCCCATGAAGATCGTGCCCTTCGGCCCCATCACCATCGTGCGTGCGCCGGGATGACCGCTGGACCACACTTCGGCCTTGAAACCGGCCGGCAGCTTGATCTTGTCGAGCGGCAGCTTGTCCACCGGCGTGACCAATGGCGGCGTCGCGTGTGGCTTCAGATTCGCATCCTGCTTGCTCGCAGCCGGGTTGGACTTGTCGAGTCCGCTCAGGCCTGGAGGCGCTTGCGAGATCGCGGGTGCAACGGTCAAGGCAAACGCGCCGGTAATACCACCGGCGAGGAGAACGGCACGTGTCAGTCCATGCAGGCTCATCGAAGTCCTCCCTGTGATCGACCGTCTTTTTTTGAGCTGAGCGCCCGCGGTCTTAGCGTTAAGCGTTTGAAACAAGTCTCCACATTCCACACCCGATTGGCAATCAGGTTGCGGAAATCCGTTCGCGGCTCATACGGCGATAAACATATTCCTCGCTGTGAATGGTTGCCGCACGCTCGAGTTCATCATGCGCCGGTGACAGATGACAGACCGGATCGGTGGCGCGCGCATCGCCGGTCAGGAGGAAGGCCTGACAGCGGCAACCGCCGAAATCCTCACGCTGCTTCGGGCAGGAGCGACAGGGCTCGGACATCCAGTCGGTGCCGCGAAAGGCATTGAAGGCCGGCGCGCTCTTCCAGATTTCCGCAAGTCCGTGTTCACGCACATTCCAGAAATCGAGACCAGGGATCACTTCAGCCGCGTGGCACGGCAGCACTTTACCGGACGGCGTGACATTGAGAGAACGCCGCCCCCAGCCGCCCATGCAGGGCTTGGGAGTGCGCGCATAATAATCCGGCAAGGCGGAGTCGATGACGATGCGGCCGTGATATTCTTTTCGCAGTGCATCGACGGCAGCAACGGCGCGCAGGGCCTGCCCGCGCGTCGGCATCAGCGCGGCGCGGTTCTTCAGCGCCCAGCCGTAATACTGCACATTGGCGACCTCGAGCCGATCGGCGTCGAGATAGACCGCCATCTGGATGATGTCGGACAATTGATGCAGGTTCTGGCGGTGCATGACGGCATTCACCGTCAGCGGCAAATCGAGCTCGCGCGTCCAC
>JAFAFP010000113.1 GCA_023423415.1 Pseudomonadota bacterium
TCGGGAACGCCACAGCCACGAACTTGAACTCGACATGAAGAAGGCCCTTAGGCTGTCAGGGCCGTTGAACCGTCCGCTGACCGCTGGCGGGTTCTTGCGCGCGACTGATTATCTTTTTGACCGGCAGCAGACTGTCCGCATGGATGAGCTTGCGACCTACGTTGGCCGAGGAGTTCCGCAGCTCTTCCGAGAAATTGAGCAGATGCGGGCTCAACAAGAAGAGGAAGAAGGGGCCGACACCATAAGGGCAAGCGTGGAGGTGAAAATGGCAGAGGCGATATCGTGCCCAAGCGACGAGCGCCTGGAACAGCTTATAGAAATCTGGATTGCGGGACCGGACGATAATCTGGACAACCTGTCATCGACACTGATGAGCGCACTCGACGAAGGCAAGACCGGAGGCGAAACCAGTACGCAATTCGATGCCTTCTACTATGTCGAAGCTGCAATCCGACAGATGGAACCCACGCCGCTCAACCTTCATCGGATTATCGGATGGTGTCGCGGCTGGTCATCTCACGCGGGCCATGAAGCTCTGCTGACCACGTTCTGGGATATGCTCGACCCTGATCAGCAAGCACAATATTGGACCGATGCGAACCAGCAATGGCTCCCTGAAGTCATCCAAGGTTGGCTCGGAGAAGATGTCATAGCTGAACGGTCGGCCGCGATCAGCGTGAGAAAGCAAACCACTTGACGGTACCTCAATCACTATCGCGTATTGGCAAGGTTGGTGTCCGGAGTGAGATGCTTGGTGCATCGGTCCCGGTGCCTGTGGCTCCGCCTTACACAGCCTTCATGACCTGCAGCGATATCCTACTGTGCACGTCGCGTATTGGCGCACGGACTGGAACATACCCAGTGTTGGAGAATGCGCCATCGAGCACGCCTTGCGGAAACTTCCAGGAGTTGTCGTAGACGAACCTATCTCCCGCAACATAGCGAATTGTTTCGTCTCCCAGCTCAAACGAACCGTCTTCTAGCGCGATCAGCAAATGCGCGAGTTGATGTGTCGCCTCGTTCCACAGGGGCACATAAGTGAAGGCCGCAGGATTGAAGGAAGAAGAAACCGGTAGTTCATCTTTCATGCGGGTGAGCACGCTCTCTGAGAACGCCACATGCAACGGGTGCTCGTACGCAGCCATTAGGCTCTGTCTGTCCTGATTTTGGTCGAGGCCGAAGATTGCTAAGTCGTTCTGCTGAAGCTGTCGGCGATAGTGCTTCAGATTGGTCTGCATTGCTTCTAACGGCAATGCATCATCTCGGCGTCCTTCGATATTTGAAAGCGTGGAGCCGAATTGCAAGAGCACCGTGCGTCCAGATTTCGGCAGATGGTACGCTTGCTGGTTGAAGTCCATAACCCGCGGTCGCACGTCCAGTCCTGGCAACGCTTGCTGCGCTAGGTGCGCAGCGACATGAACAGATTCCGCCGACCAATCGGTTGGAATATATACGTCTGGCTTAAGAGCCTCTAGCATTGGAATGGTTTTAGCCCGCACGGCCTTAGCTGACCCGGTGCCAAGCTCAACAACTGTGAGACTACCCTGGAGCGCGGCTCGTGCTTTCTCTGCAATTGCCGGAGCATTCTCTTTAATCAGCTTGGCTTCATCTTCGAATAGATAATAGTCTCGGGATGCGCGCGTAAACGCTTCCCACAGCACAAGCGATTGGCCTGAGAAGAAGTGACGAATGGCATGACCGGAACGACGGCGCGTGAACATGTCGGCCATGTCGCGTTCGAACTCTGAGCCATGGATATTGGCACGCGGCCGCGCAAGAACAGCGGAATCAGCCATGAGCCTTCTCCGCTAGATGATTCCATACTCCGTTAAACATTACGCGGTGCGCCTCGGCAAACGCGGCATTCTTGAGCACGCGTACGCTTACGTTCTCAGGCTCAAACTGAATTAGCGCGAGCTTGCCGCCATACACATAAAACGATGTGTTTGCGTAGAATAGATCATCAGGCACCGTGCGGTATTCTGCGTGCTCAGCAATAAGAGCTTCATCACCCTGCCTCACCAGGATGTGGGCACGCACGCCTGTCAGCGAAGCGGTCCGATCACGGATTTGCTTTGATTGCTCTTCGCCCAACCATTTGAGCCAGTTGTGCTCATCGACATTAGAGACGCAATAGATGCCGGGTGCGGCCTTCATGGTTTCGACGACGTCCTCCATGAAGTAGCGGAAGCCCGCACTGCCTTCGTATTTCACGATCTCAGCTCGATTGAATTTGACGCCTTCATCTTCAAGGAAGGCGATGCCCGCATTCTCAAGCCAAGTCTGAACTTCGCGCAAACGACCGGACGGAATACCCGTCTGTCCGGTGAAATAGGCGTTGAGGGTGCTCTTGTTTAGGCCCAGCGCTGCAGCGAGATCGCTGCGATGTAATCCCAATAACGCTAAACCGGCATCAATCTGTCGAATAGAAATCATTCAAGTCTCAAACATTCAAAATGGATTGTTTCTTGTATTTTTGTAATTGGTCTATTTTTTAACTTATTATTAATAAGTTGTCTATACAAATATCGCCATTGATTATGTAAACAATTGAGAGCTACAGGGGAATTAACATGAAAATACTGAAAGAAACGATATTTGAAAGACTTAGAGGCCGGATGGGGCCGGTGAATGGGGTAAAAGTTATCGCCCAGCTCCAGCGAGCCACCAGCCGAAATGGCATCGACTATATGGCCGTCAAGGAAGCTTCTGAGCTAGTGCAGCACTATAAGCTTCAAGCGCGTATGGCCATCCGTACCTACCGCAGCTTCACCACTCTCCAGACAACCTCGGCGATACTTGAGCGCTTAGTGGTGAAGAAGGGCCGGCTGTTACGCGATGCAGCCCGCGCCCAGACAAGCCTCTACCAGAATGCCAAGCGCGACTATCACGAACTGGTCGGCTTGGCGCTCATGCCTTATCGGGACGCGGATTTTCAGCCCGCCAATCAGAGATAGGGGGCCGCGATGACTGCCAGTATGAGCAACAGCGAAATGGACTTGCGGTTCCAAAACTTCCTAACGGAGTTCACCAAAGTCAGCCTTATGCAGCCGCGTGAGCGCTATCTATATCCGATCATGAGGGGCGTTCCCTTCAGTGACCTAGAGACAGCCCTGATGATGGCTGGCATCGATTACGCTAAGGCCGCAAACGAAAATAGCTAGTTTACGTTTCCGTTCAGCGGGAGCACCCGGTCCGCGAACCCCACTCGCGGGCCGGTTCGATTCTGCGATGCCTCACGGGTCACCGAGAACAGTTGAGATTTGGGCAGAAAGCTAGGCTTGAGCGCTGTGCAAGATGTGCGGGGTAGTACCCGCATCTTGGCAAGGGAGACGCTGGCGCTCTCCCGTTGCATCCCTCTCGCCGCAGCACGCGCCAGGCATTGAGCCTGCCTTGTGCCGTTGAACCGTTTCGCCGGTTCACCACTCGCGGGAGACTTCGCTCTCCCTGCCCCCATCGACTTGAAGGCGTTCCTGCCCCCAAGACCCCAGACCATTTCATGGAGACGATTTCATCGAGAGCAAAGGGCGTTCCTGCCCTTGTGCAATCCTGACCAACCCTGCGCGGATTGGATACGCGCCAACCGTCCGCCGGTTGGATACCGCCAGCGTCCTGCCGCTGGAGCCCGTTCCTTTTGTCATTGGCACTTCCGCAATTATCTCGTATTTTCCCACAGGGGTAGGGACGAGCATCGAGCGCCATGCCGACCGAGATTATGACCATCCACGAGGTGGCCGCGTATCTGAAGCTCAACGAGAAGACGGCTTACCGTCTTGCGTCCGAGGGCGAGATACCGGGCTTCAAGGTCGGCGGTTCATGGCGCTTTCGGCGGCAAGACATTGAACGCTGGATCGCCCAGAAAACAAAAGAACAGAAAGATAGCCGCTGATGGCCCGCAAGAAATCCGAGATTTACGCATCCCTATGGGCGAGCTGTGACGAGCTGCGCGGCGGAATGGATGCGAGCCAGTACAAGGACTACATCCTCTCGTTGCTGTTCATCAAATATGTCAGCGACAAGTATGCGGGCCAGCCCTATGCGCCCATCGTCATTCCGGATGGGGCAACCTTCAAGGACATGACGGCCTTAAAGGGCAAGACGGATATCGGCGACCAGATCAACAAGAAGATCATCGCGCCCCTCGCAGCCGCCAACCAAGCGCTCAACCAGGCTGACTTCCCCGACTTCAACGAGAGCAGCAAGCTCGGCGATGGCAAGGAGAAGCAAGAGCGCCTGACCAACCTCATTGCGATTTTCGAAGACAAGTCGCTCGACTTCTCGAAGAACCGCGCCGATGGCGATGACATTCTGGGCGATGCCTACGAATATCTCATGCGCCACTTCGCAACCGAAAGCGGCAAGAGCAAAGGGCAGTTCTACACGCCCGCCGAGGTCAGCCGGATCATGGCGCAGATCATCGGCATCAAGCAGGCGAAGACCAGCCAGGATACGACTGTTTATGACCCGACGTGCGGCTCCGGCTCGTTGCTCTTGAAGGTGGGCGATGAGGCCGGGACGAAAGTGTCGCTCTACGGGCAGGAGAAGGATTCCGCGACCAGCGGCTTGGCGCGGATGAACATGATCCTACACGATAATCCGCTCGCCATCGTTCAGCAGGGCAACACGCTGACCGATCCAAAATTCAAAGATGGCGACCGGATGAAGCAGTTCGACTACGTCGTCGCCAATCCGCCTTTCAGCGACAAGCGCTGGAGCACCGGTCTTCATCCGCTGAATGATCCGCATGAGCGGTTCACGGCATTCGGCGTACCGCCAGCCAAGCAAGGTGACTACGCTTACCTTCTCCACATCGTTCGCTCACTGAAGAGCACTGGAACCGGCGCATGCATTCTGCCGCACGGCGTTCTGTTTAGGGGTAATGCAGAAGCCGAGATCAGAAAAACGCTCGTCCGAAAGGGCTACATCAAAGCGATCATCGGCCTGCCCGCCAACCTCTTCTATGGCACGGGCATTCCGGCATGCATCGTCGTCGTGGATAAGAAAGATGCGACGGCACGCAAAGGCATCTTCATGGTCGATGCCAGCCAGGGTTTCATGAAAGATGGGCCGAAGAACCGCCTGCGCAGCCAGGACATTCACAAGATCGTAGATGCGTTCTCCAAGACGGCATCGATTCCCGGTTATTCCCGTATGGTGTCGGTCGAGGAAATCGAGAAGAACGAATTCAACCTCAATCTGCCGCGCTACATCGACAGCCAGAAGGCCGAAGATCGCCAGGATATCGATGCGCATCTGCGCGGAGGGATACCGCAATCAGATATCGACGCGCTAAGCGCTTACTGGGCGGTTTGCCCGAAGTTGAAGGCGACGCTTTTCAAGGAGTGCCGCCCTGGTTACGTCGATCTTTCCGTAGACAAGGCTGCGATCAAGCAAACGATCTTCGAGCATCCGGAGTTCACAGCCTTCACTTCCGGGATGGCGGCACACTTCGACGTCTGGCGCAAGCGCACGGCTGAAAAACTGAAAACCTTGAAGCCAGGCTTCCACCCGAAGGACGTGATTTTTGAATCTTCCGAAGACTTACTCGCTCACTATGACGGCAAGCCACTCATCGATAAATATGCCGTCTACCAGCATCTCATGGATTATTGGGCGGAAGTGATGCAGGACGATTGCTACCTGATCGCCGCAGACGGCTGGAAGGCGCAGACGTACCGCATTATCGAAAAGGACAAGAAGGGTAAGGACAAAGATAAGGGATGGACGTGCGATCTGATCCCCAAGGATATTGTCGTCGCGCGCTTCTTTGCCAAGGAACAGGAAGCGATCGACCGATTGACCGGCGAGTTGGAAGCGGCAGGCGCGCAGCTGGCAGAGATCGAAGAAGAGCATGGCGGCGATGAAGGGGCCTTCGCTGAGCTCGACAAGGTCAATAAGGCAAACGTCACCGCCCGTCTCAAGGAGATTAAGGACGACAAGGATGCTGTCGAGGAAACCACAGCGTTAAAGGCGTGGGTGGAAGCGTCGGAGGCTGAGGCCAGCCTCAAGAAGAAGATCAAGGATGCCGATGCCGCGCTCGATGCCAAGGCGCTCGCGCAATATCCGAAGCTAACCGAAGCTGACGTCAAGGCGCTAGCCGTTGATGACAAATGGCTCGCCAAGATCGAAGCGGATATTAGCGGGGAGATTGATCGCATCAGTCAGGCGTTGACAGGTCGGGTGCGCACATTGGCAGAGCGCTATGAAATGCGGATGCCCGACCTCTCGGCCCGTGTCGCTAATCTTGAAAATAAGGTCGAGCAGCACCTCAAGCGTATGGGGTTCGCATGGTAGACACCACGATGTCATCCACAGCTCTACAAGCAGACCGTCGCTCAAAACAATCTGAGTTCAAGAAAACTGAGATCGGGCTTCTGCCTGCAGAGTGGGATACTCCGTCACTGGGGGATATCGTTAGCAGTGCACAGCTCGGCGGAAACTATCCCAACACAATGAAAGAGACTGAAGCACCGCTTATAAAGATGGGGAATATAGGGCGCGGACAAATATCACTGGCAAAGCTGGAATATATCCCGGCAAATGCCACCCCTCAGAAACGCGATCGCCTTCGCAGAGGCAACATACTATTCAATACGCGGAACACACTTGAGCTTGTTGGGAAGGTATCGATTTGGAATGACGAGCTCCCAGAAGCCTACTTCAATTCAAATATACTCAGACTGAGCTTTCATCATGACAAGGTGTCATCGCAGAGGTTCATGAACTCTGCATTGAATTCCGGCAGGGTTATCTCAGCGCTGAGAGAGATAGCTACAGGGACAACAAGTGTTGCTGCGATTTACTCGCGCGATCTCTTCTCTATAAAAATCCCACTTCCGCCGAAGGTTGAGCAGCGAAGAATTGCGGAAGTCCTGTCGAACGTAGATGAACTGATCGAATGCTTGGAAAATCTTATCGCCAAAAAGCGCTTGATCAAGCAAGGCGTGATGCAAGATCTTCTCTCTGGTCACAAACGTCTTCCCGGATTTGGCGAGGAGTGGTGCGTGAAGCAGCTGGGCGAAGTCGGTTGTTGCCTTCGTGGAGTAAGCTATCAGCCGGACCGCGACCTCTCCACGCACGACATGGCGCACACTAATCGACTGCTCCGGTCTAACAATGTTCAGGAAGGTGTCATTAACACATCTGAGCTCCAGTTCGTCTGCGAGTTGAAAGTGGCCGCGGCGCAGATTCTTTCAGTGAATGACATTCTGATCTGCATGGCCAACGGAAGCAAGCTGCTCGTAGGTAAAGCGGGACGCTTCATGATCGATGATGGATATCGCTATACGTTTGGGGCCTTCATGGGTTGCTTCCGCACGAATAATGCGGTTGCCGATCCAGGATTTGTCTTCTCACTTTTTCAAACTAAAGAATATCGAGAATATCTTAGCATCCTTCTTGCGGGGTCAAGCATAAACAATCTCACACCTAAAAGTATCGAATCATTAGAGTTTGCGTTTCCGTCGAGGCCAGAGCAAGAAGCTATAGCTGCAGTACACTGGGATATGGAGGTTGAACTTACCAATCTACAAGTAAAACTTGACAAGATTTGCAAGATTAAACAGGGCCTGATGCAGGATCTGCTGACAGGGAGGGTGCGGCTGGTATGAGCGCGATCGGCAAACCAGAGCGCGCTACCCAGCGGCGGTTGATCTCGCTCTTTCGCGATGAGCTTGGCTATCGCTACTTGGGTGATTGGTCGGATCGCGACGCCAACAGCAATGTTGAACAGGCTGTGCTTGCCGATTACCTGCGGCGCGCTGGTTACAGTGAGGCACAGATCAGCGCGGCCATCCGGAGGCTCGTCATTGAGGCGAGCAACACCGGCCGCAGCCTTTATGACAATAATCAGGCTGTTTATAGCCTCTTGCGCTATGGCGTGTCTGTGCAGGTGGAGGCGGGCAAGCCGTCTGAGACCATCAAGCTCATCAATTGGGATAATCCTGCAGCGAACGACTTTGCCATTGCTGAGGAGGTGACGCTGCGCGGCGGGTTCGAGCGCCGTCCCGATCTCGTTCTCTATGTGAATGGCATTGCGGTTGGGGTGATCGAGCTCAAGAACAGCCGCGTGAGCATTGGCGAAGGCATTCGCCAGCTTCTTTCGAACCAGCGTCCGGAGTTCAACGCTGGTTTCTTTTCGACGGTTCAGATCGTCTTCGCCGGGAGCGATTCTGAAGGCATGCAGTACGGCACCATCGGTACACCGGAGAAGTTATTCCTCAAATGGAAGGAGAATGAATCCGACGATAGCCGCTATAAGATCGACAAGTACCTCCTCAAAATCTGCGACAAAGATCGGCTGATCGAGCTGATGCACGATTTCGTGCTGTTCGATTCAGGCGTGAAGAAGCTGCCGCGCGTCCATCAGTATTTTGGGATTAAGGCGGCGCAGGAGAATATCCGCCGCCGTGAAGGTGGAATCATCTGGCATACGCAAGGCTCGGGAAAGAGCATTGTGATGGTGCTGCTCGCCAAGTGGATTTTGGAGAGCAATCCGAATGCCCGTGTGGTCGTCATTACCGACCGTGACGAGCTGGATAAGCAGATCAAGGGCGTATTTGAAGGCGCGGGCGAAGCCATCCATCGCACCAGTAGTGGGCGCGATCTTATGGGTACGCTGGCGAAGGCGAAGCCGCGTCTTCTGTGCTCTCTCGTGCACAAATTCGGTCAGCGCGGCGTTGATGATTTCGATGCTTTCATCAAGGAACTCGAAGCGCAGCCCACCCAGACGGTCGGCGATCTCTTTGTCTTTGTGGATGAGTGTCACCGCACCCAGAGCGGCAAGTTGCATAAGGCGATGAAGGCCCTGATGCCCAATGCCGTCTTCATCGGCTTTACGGGCACGCCGCTGCTCAAGCAGGATGCGCAGACTAGCCTGGAGGTTTTTGGCCGCTACATCCACACCTACAAATTCGGCGAAGCGGTCGAGGACGCGGTTGTTCTCGACTTGATCTACGAGGCGCGTGACATCGATCAGCGCCTGGGTTCCGAGGATAAGATCGAAGCCTGGTTCGATGCCAAGACAAAGGGCTTGAACGACTGGCAGAAGGACGAGCTCAAAAAGAAGTGGGGAACGATGCAGCATGTGCTGAGCTCGCGCTCGCGCAAGGAGCGCGTTGTCCAGGACATCATTTTCGATTTCAGTGTGAAGCCGCGCCTCTCCAGCGAGCGCGGCAACGCCATCCTCATCGCGAGCAGCATCTACGATGCCTGCAAATACTTCGAGCTGTTTCAGAAGACGGGATTCAAAGGCCGCTGTGGTCTCGTGACCTCCTACAGCCCCGCGACGCAGGACGTGACACGCGAGGATACAGGTGCGAACACCGAGTCAGACAAGCAGTTCATCTACAATACCTATACGGAGCTCTTGGAGGACGTTTCGGCGAAGCCGGGCATGACCAAGACCGAGAGCTACGAAGAGGATATGAAAAGCCTCTTTGTGAAGCAGCCCGCGAACATGAAAATCCTCATCGTTGTGAGCAAGCTTCTCACGGGCTTTGATGCGCCATCCTGCACTTACCTCTACATCGATAAAGAAATGCAGGATCACGGACTCTTCCAGGCCATCTGCCGCACAAATAGGCTCGATGGGGAAGACAAGGAGTTCGGCTACATCGTCGATTACAAGGGGCTCCTGCAGAAGGTCGAGAAGGCCATCTCAGTTTACACGTCCGAGATTGACGTGAGCGCAGGCGGCACCGATCCTGCCGTCCTTCTTAAGGATCGGCTCGACAAGGGCAAAGAGCGCCTTGATGAAGCGCTCGAAGTTCTGGCGCTTCTATGTGAGCCCGTCGAACCGCCCAAGGCTGAGCTGGAATACATCCGCTATTTTTGCGGCAATACGGAGATTGCTACCGACCTTGAGGAGCGCGAGCCGCAGCGCGCCGCGCTCTACAAATCGACGGCTAGCCTTGTGCGTGCCTATGCCGGTATCGCCGATGAGATGGAAGCGGCGGGCTACTCCGCAGGCGATATCAAACGCATCAAGGAGCGCGTTGAAGAGAGTATTGCCGTCCGCGACACGGTACGCCGGGCCGCCGGTGAAATTCTCGACCTCAAGGCGTATGAAGCCGACATGCGCCACCTCATCGACACCTATATTGAGGCCGATGAGCCGCGCAAAATCTCTCCCTTCGACGATATCAGTCTGATCGACCTCATCGTCAAATCTGGTATCGCTGACGCGATTGCAGGCCAGCTATCAGGATTGACGGGAAACCGGGAAGCCATCGCTGAGACCATTGAGAACAATGTTCGCAGCAAGATTGTCAAAGAGCGCCTGAACGACCCGGATTTCTTCGATCGCATCTCCGCGCTGCTCGAAGAAATTATTCGTGATCGCCGCGCCAAAGCCCTCGATTACGAGGCGTACTTAAAGCATATGGCCGAGATCGTGAAGACGCTTGCGGCTGGTAAAACCGAGGATACGCCCGCTCAGCTCGATACTCCAGGCAAGCGCGCCCTTTATAACAACCTTGGAAAGAATGAAGCTCTAGCGATGCGCATTGATAGCGCCATTAGGGCATCTCGCTCGCATGATTGGAGAGGTTGGGAAAGAAAGGAGCGCGCAATTAAGGAAGCTCTTTACAAGGAGCTTCAGGACAAGGATGAGGTCGAGCGCATTTTCGTGATCATCAAGGCGCAGAGCGAATATTGATGGTGACGGAACTGGACATTGGCGATGTGAGCGTTGATGTTGTCTTCAAGAACATCAAGAACCTCCATCTGAGTGTCTATCCGCCAACGGGCCGCGTGCGCATATCGGCACCCAGCGCGATGAAGCTAGAAACTGTCCGCCTCTTCGCACTGTCGAAAATCGGCTGGATTCGTAAGAACCAGCGAAAGATTAGAGCCCAGGAGCGTGAAACACCGCGCGAGTTCCTGGAGCGCGAGAGCCACTATCTGTGGGGCCGTCGTTATCTTCTGCGGATCGAGAATCACTACGCGGGCGAAGATGTGCTGCTAGGGCACAAAACCATTGAGATGAACGTCTCAAAATCAGCGTCTCTGGAGAAGAAGCGCGCGCTGCTTCTTGATTGGTACCGTGGCGAGCTGCGTGCGGCGAGCGCGCCGATCATTGCCCATTTTGAGCGGGAGCTCGGCGTGAGGGTCGATCGCTTCTTTATCCAGCGCATGCGCACCAAATGGGGGAGCAGCAGTCCGGCCAATCACTCAATTCGGCTTAATCTTGATCTTGCGCGTTTCGAGCCTGAATGTCTGCGATACGTTATCCTTCATGAGCTAGCGCACTTCATCGTGCCCAATCACAGTGAGAAATTTGTCGCCATTTTAGATCGCCACATGCCGGGTTGGAGAAGCGTTCGCGAAAAACTGAACTACGGCCCGTTGGCGGAGTTCTAGATATTTGCGGAGTGAAGTTTGCTTGATGAATGTGTCACACACCTTGTTCACAACGTACTGCCAGCTGCTGCAGATTACGAGGCGGCCGAACAAGCATTGAGTGAAGCTTATCGTCAGAACCACGAAGAAGCATCATGGCAAGGCGCAGCGCGTACTGCAAAGCGACGTGCGGCTGAGCTGGCAGTTGCCATAGACGGCCTGACAGATCGTTGTCATGTCGAGTTAGGTATGAGCAAAACAGCTGTTCGGAGGACAGTTGCTGGCTTATGCAGTTTTCCGGGTTCAACGATTATGCGGGCAGGCGCTCATGACCGCGTGCGTGGTGTCGCAAACGCATATAAGCACATGGATCTCAATGACCCGACACTGCCAATAGCGTCGGACGCCGACGTTATTGTCATTGGACTGGGCTACGGTCTGGACGGATGGGGAGTGGGCAAGTTCGGGGGTGTGGAGGTGCTTGTTCGGGAGCGTGGAGGTGAAACCTGGAAGTTCCTCGGCGATGTTCCCGTAACGATTTCAGCCTGGTTTCAGTTCTTATCTGCGAACGGAGCTACGCTGCCAACAGGGCCGTACAGTTTCTGGGGGCTTCAGATCCATCCTTAATTTGAATTGCGCGCCCGGTTTTGCCCGGTTGGGCTCTCGTAAACCGAGCCTGTAGTCTCGGCCATACGGCTTCGATCCCTCGCGCAAGGCAAGACTTAGGGGCCAGCCCCTCGGCGCGCTTCAAGAACAATAGACGGTCTCCCGAGGCTCGGCGCTGGCGCGCCTGCGCCCGCCGCCGATTGTTCTTTCCGCTTACACACCCCGTTCTCGCCGAAGGGCAGGCGTTCAGGGGACTGAACACGCTAGACTAAGAACGGCGCAGACTTTCGAGTATCGCGAAGATGTCATCGTCGCTGCGTTGTTGCCGCATGACTGGAAGAGCTGGTTGGCGCGCGAGAAAATCGTACCGATCTGGCTTCTCGCGTACGTCGCGCAGATAGCCGGACAACTCCGGGCGTTCCCAGAAGTTGGGCATATCAACGGTGAAGTATCCTTGATCGCGGGCCTCCAGAAGCGCGCTGTCACCACCCGTCGCCGCACGAATGTCCTCGACCTGAAGAAGAGGGCGGGATTGTTCGGACAGACTATCGCCTGACCCGTTTACTTGGTTGTTGTTGACGTTGAAGCCTCGCACCATGACGGATGTGCGGCCCGAGCGATGCTCGATTTCTTTGAGCGTGTCCGTATCGGGAAGGCCGCGATAGAGCGTGTGCGCGACCGCTTTGCGCCAGATGCGCGCCAGCTCGCGCCCGTACCGGTGCTCGATCTGCGCAGCCGCATTCTGGAACACGCCCAGGAAGTTGATGCCGCCTTGCCGGTAAAGCGTTAGGATTTCCGGGAAATTGCTCACATAGAGTTGGCCCCATTCCTCGCCAACGACAAGCGCGCGCAAAGGACCGTGCGCATCGGCGAAGCGTTCGATGATGGAAGCTGCCATCGCGCCGACAAGCTGCCTGCTGGTTTCCGATCTCGCAGAGCCAATAATAAACAGCGCCGTGCGTTCGTGCTTCATCATGGCTGGGTCGAAGGAGTTAGCCTCTGTAACGGCTCGTCCCGATGTCCCTGGCTGAAAGCCCTGCAAGCGCTCGATGATCGTCGAGGAATAGGCATTCCACTGATCGGTAGATTCCGTAAGGCTCGCAATCTGGCGGCACATACCCGCATCGTCCTGCATCCGCTGATCGCTGGCCCAGAGCCAGAGATCTTGTGCGATATCGGCGCGGCTACGCCCATAAAAATCCCATAGGCCGCCAGGAGTACACGGCCAGCGCGTAGATGGGTACAGCGCAGTGATCTTGTTGTAGAGCGCGAAGGCAGAGCGCACGCCTTGTCCGATCCAGCGATGCGCCGGGTTCGGATCGACCGGCACTAGAAAACTCGCGGCATCGTATGCCGCTTCACCAACCAAGGAGCGAAGCTCAGGGCGCGCGGCAATCTCCAAGAGGCGCGTATTGATATTGTAAGTTTCAGATGGATAACCGTAGAGCTGCGCGGGATTGATAAAGCGAATGCGGTAGCCTTGGAGCTCAAGCGTCCTCCAAGAAATCCAGGCAAGTTCCGCGTCCTTGGGGTCGGTGATGATCTTTGTCAGATGCGCGGTGCGGGGCGATACCAGGTTCACGCCCAAGAAGCGCGTCAGCTTTCCTTTTCCAGCCTGCGCGTCGATAGCTACCGGCTCCGTTCCCTCATAGACAAGCGGCTTGCCCTGAAAGAATCCCAATTCGATGCCAAGCCGGATGCGAGTGTATGAAGGAATGAGCGCATTCATAAAAGACCGGCCTCCTTCAGTACCTCTTCATCGTTGAGCTTGGCGTGGCCTAGCTGACCGCTGGGATTGGCTTCCAGCATCGCTTCAAGCTGCGCGCGCGCCTGTGCTTCTGCGCGAATGCGGGCAATTCTTGCCTCGGCAGCGTCTTGCCATGCGAGGCGCTGCTGCGAATGAGACTGGAACATCCAGTAGATTTCATAGAGTTCAAGAAGCGAGCGCAGCGTCATCGCCCGGCTTCCTCGTCATCCCAAG
>JAFAFP010000148.1 GCA_023423415.1 Pseudomonadota bacterium
ATGATGTCCTGATTACGGACCAGCGTGCGGAACAGCGGCAAGGTGGTTTCGACGCCGTCGACCACGAATTCGTCCAGCGCCCGTTTCAGCCGCATCAGACATTCCTGCCGCGTCTTGGCATGGACGATCAGCTTGCCGACCATCGAGTCATAATAGGGCGGGATCGTGTAGCCCTGATAGGCGGCTGAATCGACGCGCACGCCAAGACCGCCTGGCGGATGATAGTGCAGGATCTTGCCGGGTGAGGGGCGGAAGTTGAACGGGTTCTCGGCATTCACCCGGCACTCGATGGAGTGACCGTAGAAGTTCAACTCGTCCTGTTTGCAGGGCAGGTCACCGCCGGCGGCGACGCGGATCTGCTCGAGCACGAGATCGATATCGGTGATCATCTCCGTCACCGGATGCTCGACCTGAATGCGCGTATTCATTTCGATGAAATAGAATTCGCCATCCTCGTACAGAAACTCGATGGTGCCGGCGCCGAGATATTGCATCTCCCGCATCGCCTTGGCGCAGACTTCGCCGATCTTGTCCCGCTGCGCCGTGTTCAGCGCCGGCGATGGCGTTTCTTCCAGCACCTTCTGGTGGCGGCGCTGCAATGAGCAATCGCGTTCGCCAAGATGAATCGCGCCGCCGCGACCGTCGCCGAGAATCTGAATCTCGATGTGGCGTGGTTTCTGCAGATATTTCTCGAGATACACAGCATCGTCGCCGAAGGCGGCTTTCGCTTCCGAACGCGCAGTGGACAGAGCCATACTCATGTCCTGCTCGGTATAGGCGACCTTCATGCCACGGCCGCCACCACCCGCTGCAGCTTTCACCAGCACGGGGTAGCCAATCTCTTTGCCGATCTTGAAGGCTTCGACGTCGGACGTGACGCCCCCTTCGGAGCCAGGCACGACAGGAATGCCAAGCTTCTTGGCGGTGCGTTTGGCTTCGATCTTGTCGCCCATCAGGCGGATATGCTCGGCTTTGGGTCCGATGAAGCCGATATTGTGCTCGGCCAGAATCTCGGCAAAGCGTGCATTCTCGGAGAGGAAGCCGTAGCCTGGATGCACGGCGTCGGCGCCGGTGATCTCGCAAGCCGCGAGCAAAGCCGGGACATTCAGATAGCTGTCGCGCGCGGGCGGGGGGCCAATGCAGACGCTTTCGTCCGCAAGCCGCACATGCATCGCATCGGCATCGGCGGTGGAATGCACCGCGACCGAAGGAATGCCGAGCTCCTTGCACGCGCGTAGGACGCGCAATGCGATCTCGCCACGGTTGGCGATGAGGATCTTGTCGAACATTATTCGATAATCACCAGCGCTTCGCCGAACTCGACCGGCTGGCCGTCTTCGACGAGGATTTGCGTCACCGTACCAGAGCGCGGCGCCGGAATCTGGTTCATCGTCTTCATCGCTTCGATGATCAGCAGCGTTTCGCCGGCTTTCACCGGCTGGCCGATATCGACGAAGGGACGCGCACCGGGCGAGGGCGCAAGATACGCCGTGCCAACCATCGGCGAGGGGACGGCGCCCGGATGCTTCACCGGATCGGCGCTCGCAGCCGGCGCAACCACGGCTGCAGCGGGCACAGCCGCAGGCGCTGCGACCTGAACCGTGCGAGCCGCGCGGCCGATCTTCACGCGCAATCCGTCGCGTTCGATCTCGATATCGGTGAGGCCAGTTTCGTCGAGAAGCTTGGCGAGGCCACGGATCATGTCCTCGTCATAGGCCGCCTGGCCGCTCGTCTTATTGTCTTTGTCTGAAGCCACGTCGTGTCAGCCCTTCGATGTGTCGATCATTGCGGCGATCCCCTCGATCGCCAGAACATAACCATGCACGCCAAACCCGCAGATCACTGCCTTCGCGGCCTTTGAGACATACGAATGGCGGCGGAATTCGTCGCGCGCGTGAATATTGCTGATGTGGATCTCGACCGTCGGCGTCTTGCCGAGCAGCAAGGCGTCGAGGATCGCGATCGAGGTATGTGTGTAGGCGGCTGGATTGATGACGATTCCGGCAGCCTTGCTCGTGTGCGCCTCCTGGATCCAATCGACCAGGTGGCCCTCGTGGTTGCTCTGGCGGAACTCTATGGTGAAACCGTGTTTCTTGCCGGCCTCACGGCAGAGCTTTTCCACGTCCGCCAGCGTGGTGCGGCCGTAAATCTCCGGCTCGCGGGTGCCGAGCAGGTTCAGGTTCGGACCGTTGAGGACGTGAATGGTCGCCATGGAGTGGTCTTGAGGTCGTTCTGCGCGCCTGAGTGGTAAAATTGGGGGCGCGGGCGCCCCAGCGGGGGGCACTTATAGGCGGGCAGCCCGGCAAGGAAAAGCCCGGGAGCGGACAAAGCCACGGAGAAACAAAGCCTCCCGGTCGCGCTCGGCCGGGAGGCTTGATGGCCGGTTAAGGCCGTCGGGGACGTCGATCAGCAGGTGGCCTTGCCACAGCGCGCGGTGTTGATCTTGGCCTGCAACTCCTTGAGCCCGACCGCGCCGACCAGGACGTCATTGCCGATCACATAGGAGGGGGTGCCCTGGATGTTGAAGGCTTCCGCCAGCTTGAAACTCTCCTCCAGCGCGGCTTTCACCTCGGGGCTTGTCATATCCTTCTCGAGCCGCGCCATGTCCGCACCGGTCTCCTTGGCGACCGCAAGGGCGCGCGCCTTGTCGGCCTGGCCGCGGCCCGTGAGCAGCTTCTGGTGGAAGTCGAGATAGCGCTTGCCGGACTTGTCCTGCAGCGCCAGCGCTGCTGCGACCTGGGCCGCTTCCATGCTGCCCTGGCTGAGCACCGGCAACTCCTTCAGCACGATGCGCAGATTGGGGTCGTTCTTCATCAGCGTCATCATGTCATCGAGGGCGCGTTTGCAGTAGCCGCAATTGTAGTCGAAGAACTCGACCATCGTGACGTCGCCCTTCGGATTGCCAAGGGTCACCTGCCGCGGCGAATTCAGCAATATGTCCTTATGTGCGCTGATGGCGCGCTTCATCTTCTCGGTTTGCGCCAGCCCCTGCAATTCCTCGATCATCTCCGGATGCTTGATGAAGTATTCGCGGATGATCGTTTCGATCTCGCCGCGCTGCTGCGGCGTGAAGCTCTGCGCCTGCGCGAGACCGACGAAAGCGACAAGCGTCACCGCAGTTGCGGCGAGCGAACGGAGAAAGGTGATCATGGAATTATCCTTTGTCCGGTTATCTCGGACGGTTGGGGAGTTCAGGCATCTTCGTTGCGACAATGTCGTCGGCGCGCACCCAGCCCGGCGAGCCTACCTTCAGCCTGGTCTTGGCGCGCGCGGCGAGTTCGCGTGCGGTCTTGATGTCGCCGCGCGAGAAAGCGGCCTGCGCTGAAGCGAGGTCGGCCTGCGCTACATCGCCCTTGCGACCGTAAGCCATGGCAAGCTGTTGATACGCTTGCGGCGCATCCGGCTCGCGCGCCAGCGCGTTGCGCAGAATGGAGATCGCTTCATCCGCGAGTCTGGGGTCATTGGTGGCCACCAGCGCCTGACCGAGCATGAGCTGGATCAGGATCGGCTGCGGTGCGAGCTGCACCGCCCGGCGCAGCGGGGCGATTGCTTCAGCCGCCCGCGAGCCTTCCAGCAGCGCCTGACCCTTCAACTCATGGAAATAGGGATTGCTGGGCTGTTCGGCGATCAAGGCATCGATCTGCGTAATTGCGGCTCGCAGGTCGGAATGACGGTAGGTCGAGATCGCGCGCGCGTAACGGGCGGGCAGCGAGGTGTCGCTCAGAGGATAGCGGCGCGCGACCGTCTGCGGCGGCTCCATGAAGCCGGACAGCTTGGCGCGCATCATATCGTGACGCGCCTGTAACTCAGCAGAGTCCTTTTTCTCCCAGTTCGGACTGGAACGCGCAATTTCGGTCAGCGCGGCAATACGCTCGGTCGGCATCGGATGCGACTGTGCATAGGGGTCCGCAAAGCGTGCCGCGAACATCGATTGATCGGCGAAGCGCTTGAAGGTCTCGTACATGCCCTTGGCGGACTGGCCGGTCGCGGTCAGGAACTTCACCGCCGCGCGGTCGGCCTGTTCCTCATGCGCGCGCTGATAGGAGAGAAGCGAGCGGGTCGCAACATGCTGGGCGCCGGTGATCATGGCCGCGCCGGCCTGACCCGCGCCGCTCGATCCGCCGCCGGCCGCCATGGCCGCCGCACCGAGCAGCATGCCGATCAGCGCCGCAGTCTGCAGACGGGCGAGTTCATCGCGCAAGCGCGAGAGATGGCCGCCGGCGATATGGCCGGTCTCATGCGCCATGACGCCGATGATCTGATTCGGGGTCGTCGATTCGGATAGCGCGCCGGTGTTGACGAAGATGCGGCGGCCATCGACGACGAACGCGTTGAACGACTTGTCGTTGATCAGCACGATCCGGATATTCGCGCCGCTCAGCCCTGCCGCCTTGAAGATCGGTTGGGTGTAATCGCGCAGCAATTGCTCGATTTCCGCGTCGCGGATGAGCGGAAGGCCTCCGCCTCTTTGCGCATTGGCCGGTGCCGACGGGAGCGCAATGGCAGCCGCCAGTGTGGCCGCAATGATGCGCGAGACTGGCTTCGCGCGCATGGTCCTGCTAGGCCTGTGCGGTGTTTCGACTGCGCTCATAACGCCCTGATGCTTCGTTTTGGCGCAAACTAGATAGCCGTCAGGAGCCGGTCAAATCACGCCAAGGTCATGGTCCGGAAGGGCCTGAAGCAATCCCGCGAATGCGGCAGGAGCGGGGCACAGGACGTTACAACGGCGCAAGAAGGCGCCTGATCATATGCTGGAACGGGCAAGACAGATTCTCTCACCTTCGGCGCGCAGCGATGTTCCACCCTTCATGGTGATGGACGTGATCGCGGCGGCGACGCGGCTGGAGGCGGCCGGGCGCCATGTCATCCATATGGAGGTGGGGCAGCCCGCAGCGCCCGCGCCACGCACCGCCATCGAAGCGGCCCGCAAAGCGCTGGATGGTCCGCTGCGCTACACCGAGGCGCTGGGCATATCGTCGCTGCGGGCACGCATCGCGCGACACTATGGTGAGACCTATAACGTCGATCTCGATCCGGCCCGCGTCATCGTGACCACGGGGTCATCGGCCGGCTTCATCCTGAGTTTCCTGGCGATGTTTGAACCGGGCGATCGCGTCGGCATCGCCAATCCCGGCTATCCGCCGTACCGGCATATTCTCAAGGCGCTCGACTGCGAGCCGGTCCTGATCGAGACCAACGAGGCAACGCGCTGGGCTGTGACGCCCGACGCGGTGCTCGCAGCGCATCGGCAGAAGCCGCTGGCGGGTCTTCTTGTTGCGAGCCCCGCCAATCCGACCGGCACGATGATGCGGCCGCAAGCGCTGGCCGATCTTCTCGCCATGGCAGATGCCGAGAACATCAAGTTCATCTCCGATGAAATCTATCACGGTCTCGATTACGCATTTCCGGCGGAGACCGCGTTGCGTTTGTCGTCGAACGCACTGGTGATCAACTCTTTCTCCAAATACTTCTGCATGACCGGCTGGCGTATCGGCTGGATCGTTGCGCCGGAACCACTGGTGCGTCCGATCGAACGGCTTCAGGGCAATCTCGTCATCAGCGTGCCGACATTGTCGCAGATCGCGGCGGAGGCTGCATTCGACGGTCGCGACGAGATGGATGCCGTCAAGCACGGCTACGAGGACAATCGTCGCATCCTGATCGATGGATTGCCGAAAGCCGGTCTCGACAAGTTTCTGCCGGTGGATGGCGCCTTCTATCTTTATGCCGATGTGTCGCGTTATTCCGATGACTCGTATGACTTCGCCAGGCGCATGCTCGAGGACGCGCATGTCGCCGCGACGCCGGGCGTCGATTTCGATCCGATTGATGGTCGGCATTATCTGCGCTTCTGCTATGCGCAATCGCAAGCCGACATGCAGGAAGCGGTTCAGCGCATCGGGCGGTGGCTCGCGCAACAATGAATGATCAGAGGGGACCAGCGCCGCTGCCGCGTGTCGTTCCGCCGCTGCTCAGTCTCGTCGCCGGCTATGTGGACAGCATCACCTTCCTCGCCCTGTTCGGCTTCTTTGCTGCGCAGGTGACCGGCAGCTTCGTCGTTGCCGCGGCCGAACTCGTCGTCGACGATCGCGGGGTGCTGGCCAAGATGCTGGCGATTCCCGCTTTCATGATTGGAGCCGCGCTTGCTGCAATCATCATCATCGCCAGACGCGGGACGACAAAATCGTCATTGCCGCTGGTGTTCGCACTCGAGGCCTTGTTGCTGTCGGCCTTTATCGCACTCATGCTCTATTCATGGCCAATGACCGATCCGGATGCCTTTCTGGGCGGAGCAGCCGGGCTGCTGTCGGCGGCGGCGATGGGCGTGCAGTCAACATTGGTGCGTCTATTGCTGCGCGGCGTGCCGCAAACAAACGTGATGACCGGCAATTCCACCCAGCTCGCGATCGATGCAACCGAGCTGATCTACGCAAAATTCCGTCCCGCACGCGTGGCAGCGGATTCTCATCTTGCCGCGCAGGTATCGGAAGCGCGAAAACGTTTTGCCACCGTCCTTTCCGTGCTGCTTGGCTTTCTGGTGGGTGCATTGGCCGGCGCGTTGGCTTATGCCTTTGCTGGACCATGGAGCGCTTGTCTCGCTATTCTTGTCGTCGCCGGATTGATCGCATGGTCGGCGATCCGCGGCGGCACAGATCCGGTATGAGGCGAAAGTGAAACGAACAGCCGCTCGCAGGATCATTCGCACGGTACTGATCGCCGTGACGCTTTATGCTGTCACCGCCTACATCATTCTGCCCGCGGCCTGGACCCATCACGAACATCAACCCGGCCTCGCGGAAAAGCCGATGGTCACCCACACCAAACAGGGCATTCCCGGCGATGCGCTCAATGTCGGACTGGTGGGGGAGCGGGTCGACGTCATCCGCGCGATGCATGAGGCCGGCTGGTACCCGGCCGATCCGATCACCATGAAGTCCAGCATCGAGA
>JAFAFP010000187.1 GCA_023423415.1 Pseudomonadota bacterium
GCCACGATGCGTCGCGTCCGGGACACGAGACCTTTCCGCGCCACGCGACATCGCGACCAAAGAGTCAGCCATGCCCCTCTCATCGCACATCAAGCCCGAACCCAATCCGCCGTTGACGCGCGAGCGCGTGATCCTGGCGCGCGAGATGTATGCCGAAGGCTTCACCGTCGCGCGCATTCTGGCGCAGTGTCAGATGTCGCTCGGCACGCTCTATGCCTGTCTCGACGGCAATCCGTTCGGCGCCGATGGCGAGCAATGGCCGGCGCTGCCGCGGCGGCGGCAGACGATGAACCAGAAACGCCGGGCGCTGAAGGCCGACGCTGTTTCGCTGGCCAACAGATTGACGCGCACCGCCGAGCGGCAGGTGCGCGATATCGAGCTGCGGTTATCGGCGCGAACCATGACGCCGGCCGATCGCGAGCGCGACGTGCGGATGCTGGCCGCGCTCGCGCGAACGTTGCGCGATCTCAGGCTGCTGGGTGCGGCGGATACAGCCGGCGCGGCGGGCAAGGAGCCCGACCAGCAAAAGCGCAGCGTCGAGGAATTGCGCGCATCGGTGGCGCGCAAGCTCGAGGCGGTGATCGCCCAGCGGGAGCACAAGCAGGGCTGATATGTGCCGGTGTTGAACCGCTTGCGCAGCGCCTGGCTTCGGGCGAAGAGAAGCGATGAGCAAAAAACCGCCGAAGCCGAAACCCGCCAAACCAAAGGACGGTAAAGCCGTCGCGCCGGCGGATGCCAAGGCGCTGCCCCCCAAGGCGTTGACCCATGCGGAAGTCCGCACGGTGGTTATCGGCCTGATGCTCACGATGTTTCTCGGCGCGCTCGAGCAGACCATCGTCGCGACTGCGCTGCCGACGATCGGGCGGGCGTTCAACGATGTCGAGAATCTGTCCTGGGTGGTGACGGCATATCTGCTGACCGCGACCGCGACCACGCCGCTCTACGGCAAGCTGTCGGATATCTACGGCCGGCGCGCGGTGATGCTGACCGGGATCGGCATTTTCATCATGGGTTCGATCGTCTGCGCGATGGCGCCGAACATGTGGGTGCTGATTCTCGGCCGCGCGGTGCAGGGGCTCGGCGGCGGCGGGTTGATGTCGCTGACGCAGACCATCATCGCCGATATCGTCACGCCGCGCGAACGCGGCCGCTATCAGGGTTACATCGGCGCGGTGTTCGCATCGTCCTCGGTCGGCGGCCCGGTGCTGGGCGGCGTGTTGACCGAACATCTGCATTGGTCGGTGATCTTCTGGATCAACCTGCCGCTCGGCCTGCTCGCGCTTGCGATGACCAGCAATGCGCTGCGCTATGTGCCGGTGCACAAGCGCAAACATTCGCTCGATCTGCCGGGCGCCATGCTGATGGTGACGGCGGCGGTGTCGCTGCTGCTGGCGATGACCTGGGGCGGCGTGCGCTTCCCGTGGCTGAGCTGGCAGATCATCGGGCTGCTGCTGGGATCGGCGATCCTGTGGTTTCTGTTTTCGTGGCGGCTGATGGGCGCACGCGAGCCGTTCCTGCCGCTGACGGTGCTCGCCAATCCGATCGTGCGCTGCGCGACGCTGGCCGGCACCTGCTGCATGGGCACGCTGGTCGGTCTGACGATCTTCATCCCGCTGTATTTCGAGACGGTGATGCATTTTTCCGCCAGCCAGTCCGGCCTTGCGCTGATCCCGCTGATGGGCGGCACCGTGATCGCATCGACCACGACCGGCAAGCTGATGGTGGTGGTCGATCACTACAAGCGCATGGCGCTGACCGGCATCACGTTCGCGATCCTTTCGCTCGGCGCGCTGGCGATCTGGCCGGCGGGATTGCCGTTCGCGGTGCTGATCCTGCTGCTGTTCTGCACCGGGCTCGGCATCGGCGCGGTGTTTCCGATCACCACCGTCGGCATGCAGAATGCGGTGACGCGCGCGCATATGGGCATCGCCACCGGATCGATGAACTTTTTCCGCTCGCTCGGTGCGGCTTTGGTGGTGGCGCTGTTCGGCGCGATCGTGCTCGGCGGCATCGGTGCGGGCGGCGGCGTGTCGGTCGAGGCGCTGGCGCGCACCGCGTCCGAGCCGGCGCTGATCTATGCGTACCGCTTCGTGTTTCTCGCGGCGATGCTGGTGCTGTGCTTCGGGCTCTCATTTTTGATTGCGATGGAAGAGAAGCCGCTGCGCGGACCCGCCAAGGACGCGCCGCCGATGAGCGATCTCGGTCCGGGGCCGGATCAGACCGGCTGACGCGTTAAACGCGTCGGCGCGTGTTGCGCACTCTCACCGGCACCAGAACAGGTTCTGGCGCGAGCAAGTTCAAGAGCGCCTCGAGCAGGCTGCGCCCGAATGCCGGAATCGCCACCGGCCGTCCGGCCGGCGCGCTCCACCACGGCGACTGGGTCGGCGCGTTTGCGGATTGGGGATCTGGTTCGCGGGACTCTGTTTCAATTGCGTCGCGGCCGCCGCGTTCATCGCGCTCGGCGTCGCGGGAAGGCGTGTCGTCGCCCGGCCGTTCTGATGCCATCGTGACGGGTCTCCGTCGTCGAACTGATAATGAGGCCGTTCACGGCGCTCGCTCGTCGGTCAACACCGCAATGCACCATTCAGTTCCAGGGGCGAGGTTACGCCGCAAAGCTTTCCAAGATGAAAAGGTCGCGGCGACAAGCCATCGCTTGGTTTCCGGATCGTTGCGGAACTCGCGAATACAAACGGCGCCGTGCATCGACGCCATCGCGCGTATAGTCTGACGCGATGTTCGGTCCTCATCGCCTGCCATGCGAGACGCCTGACGTTCACCGGGCTGTGATTGCGGAAGCGGGCGTGCCTGCCGCCATCGACACGCGCTGGGTGCTTCCCGTCACCATTCTCGGCTCCAGCATGCCGTTCATCGACGGCTCGGTGGTGAATGTGGCGCTGCCGGCGATCGGTCATGATCTCGGCGCCGATCTCGCGGTGATCCAGTGGATCGTGAACGGTTACATGCTGACGCTCGCGAGTCTGATCCTGATCGGCGGCGCAGCCGGTGACCGGTTCGGGCGGCGGCGTGTTTTCATCATCGGACTGATCGCGTTTGCAGTGGCGTCGGCCATCTGCGGTCTTGCGCCGTCGGCCCTGTGGCTGGTCGCGGCGCGGCTGTTGCAAGGTGCTGCTGCGGCGCTGCTGGTGCCGTCCAGTCTCGCCATCATCGGTGCATCGTTCACCGGAGAAGCGCGCGGGCCGGCTGTCGGCACCTGGGCCGCGGCCGGCGCACTGACAACGGCGCTCGGGCCTGTGCTCGGCGGATGGCTTGTCGATACGGTCGGCTGGCGTGCGATCTTCTTCATCAATGTGCCGATCGCCGCCGTTGCGGTGATGCTGGCCTTCAAACTGCCGGAGGATCGCGAGACCGCGCAGGATGCGCCGCTCGATTGGCGCGGCGCGTTGCTGGCCGTGGCCGGGCTCGGTTTGCTGAGCTACGGTCTCATTGCACTCGGTGAAGGCGCCTGGCGCGCGGGCTTTGCCGCGTTGATCGTGTCCGTTCCTGTAGCCTTACTGTTCATTCGTACGGAAGCCCAAGCCGCAGCGCCGATGATGCCGCTGTCGCTGTTTCGGAACGCAAACTTTGCCGGCGCCAACGCGCTGACGTTGTTTCTCTATGCCGGATTGACCGCCAGCCTGTTCCTGCTGCCGCTGACGCTGATCAACGTGCATCATTACAGCGCGACCACGGCGGGCGCAGCGTTCCTGCCGTTTTCCATCATCATGGGCATGGGCTCGCGCTTTGCCGGCCGGCTGGTCGAGCAGGTGGGGGCGCGCTGGCCGCTGATCGTCGGTCCGGCGGTCACAGCCGTTGGCTTTGGGCTTCTTGGAATGATGGGAGATGATCCGAGCTTCTGGCGCGCGTACTTTCCAGGTCTTGTGATCGTCGGCATCGGCATGACGATTGCGGTCGCGCCATTGACGACGGTGGTTCTAGATTCCGCGCCGGACGATCAGAGCGGCATCGTCTCCGGCATCAACAATGCCGTCGCGCGCGCGGCGGGACTTCTGGCCGTGGCCGCGCTCGGCCTCGCCTTCGGCGGCGCGGCGACGCCGTCGATCGAAGGGCCGGCGCTCGCGTCGGCCTATCGCCATGTCATGCTGATAGGCGCAGCGCTGGCGGCGTTCAGTGCGGTGATTGCGGCCGCCACCATCAACTCATCGAAAGCAGGCACCGATGTTAAAAAGGAAAATAGTCCTTGACAGCGTGACGCTGCCAAGGTAGGGTCTAGACATGCTCCGCCATTGCGCTTTCGCAATTGGTCGATTTAGCGGTCTTTGACAAATCTTAGTTGTTGCTACCGCCGACGCTTGGTCTGTTTTTATGCAACCCGACTTGCTTACCCGCTGCCGTTGTTGGATGCTTTTAAAAAATATCACGCAAACCGTTTGTTATTTGGGGGAGGTATGTCGGATTTGGTTTGGAGGTTTAAGCATTATATCGGGTGGTTGGTCGGCGTTATTGGGTTTGTTCTGTCTCTGTTAGTTGGTTTTGAGCTGATAAATCAGTACGTGGTGGACCAGAACGTCAAAGGCATAATCGCGTCGATCTACGCATTTTCTATCACGGGAATTCTGCTCGTTGCCGCAGCATGGCGTGAGTACCAAACTATCCGAAAAGAGCGATATGCAAATATAACTCCATATTTACATCAAGCATTTCACGAGCTCAGAAATATAGAATCGTATTTAGAGCTTCGATCGCCGGCAGAAAACGCAAGCGCGAATGAGCATGAGCAACACGTCTCGCATATTCGAGCAATGTTACGAGATGTGCTTGATCGAATGGTTTTGGTGTTTGTGTCGCTCACCTCAACTTATTGTCGCGCATCAATTAAGCTAACGTACGAAAGAAATGGCCATCTCTATTTTTATACCTTGGTGCGAGACAAAGGTTCCGAACAGAAGCTGCGTGAGCTGGATCGGAAACGGGTGCGGGATAATCACGATCAGATGAATGGAAACCGGCAGTTTGCTCGGTTGTTTAGTGATGAAGAAGAATGCTGGCACTTCATTTCGAATGACCTCACGACCGAGGCCGGCTTCACCACAACTAGTATGACCGCTTATAATCCGTCCTTTGCTCACAGCATAAACCCTAAGGGGTTGTGGGATCGTATAAGAAATAATTCATGGTCGTTGCCTTACAAAAGCACGATTGCCTGTGCGGTTAGGCAGGGCCGGTTCGATCAAGCCGACAATATCGACCAAGTTGTGCTAGGGTTTCTAACGATCGACAGCGAGTCGCGCGGCGTGTTTGACGAGCGGTGGGATACGCAGATAATGTTTGCGCTAGCCGATGCGCTCTACCATCCCTTGCGACGATTTGTAATAGCGCAGAATAGGGCCGCAGCGGCGGGGGTCGATTTTTCGAACTAAGGAACCCATATCACCATCAAACGTATTTAAGATACCCGGAGCCTAGGAGGCACCAAGTGGAGAAAATAAAGGGTTCGAGCCCGCGAACGGACAAGGGGAACAATTCTGCCAGCAGCAGCGATGTATCAATAAAAATTAATCAAATTTCCGGCACCGGCCGGTACGAGGTGATTACGTCCGGCGCAGTGAAGCGCAGTGGCAGCGGCCGCACAGTCGTTATTACGTCGCCGCGGGCGCTTGCCTTTCCGAAGAAGGGGTAACGTTTGGCCGGCGGCTGCCTTCAGAAGCGGATGTTTGCAATAATCCCAGTGCTAGATTTTATCTGCGAAGCCTAGTTCCTCGAGCCGAAGGTGTGCTTCGGGTTCAGCTCTTCTTTGCCGCGGTGGGGCCTTCACGCTTGCATTTCGAGCGGAAAACTTTGCGTTCCTTGCCATGCAGGTTCTGCGCATCGGCCTTGGCCGAGCATTCCTTCGAGAGAGCGGTCCGCTCCTTGGCGGCGGCGTAGGTCGGCGCACTTGATATGGCAAGCGTACCGAAGCTAAACGACAATGCGCAGGCGGCGGCGAGGTCATTGAACGTCTCCTCAGTCTTCAAACGCGAACAGCGCAAACAACTGCAACTCGCAAACGGCAATTTGCAGGATGGTCCTCGTGCGCTTCGCGCGGACGGATGGCCAGTCACATGTGTGCGAC
>JAFAFP010000032.1 GCA_023423415.1 Pseudomonadota bacterium
CGACCGACTGGAATGATGTGCTTGCGTCCTGGACCCGCGTCGGCGGCATTGCCGACAACATGCGGCCCGATCCAGACCCTCGCTTCAATCGGCGCATCAAATTCGACCGACTGGTGTTGCGTGAGGGGACCGATATCAAGGCGGTGTCGTCGGTTGATGACGCGATGCGGCTCGTTCTGGCGGAACGAAACGGCCGGGTGAATGTGCGTGGCGGAAACGGCTCCGGAAAATCGACGCTGCTGGCCGCACTCAAGACCGAGATCAAGAACCGTGCCTACTATTGGCCTACGTCGGATCGCCTCGCATTTCAGTTTGCGAACAAAGAACCTGAACAGACTGACGAAGACGGAGACACCGAAGCGCTCAAGACGGAGACCAGATCCGGCCGCCGCAAGCATAAAGGCTTTTCATCCGGCGAACGGCAATTGCGCTCCCTGCAGGAAATCGTCGCTTTCACAGATGCTCCGATCTACCTGCTCGATGAATGGGACGCCAACCTCGACGCTCCCAACCGTGCGGCAGCCAACGCGCTGGTCGAGCAATTGGCGCAACGCGCGCGCGTGATCGAGATATCGCACCGCGATGTGGCGTAGATATCCGGCTCCGGAGCGCAATACCCGGCTGATCGCGTTCTATCCGGCGTCTTCCATGGTGAACCCCACCTTCAGGGTGACCTGATAGTGAGCCACCTTGCCGTTCTCGATCTGGCCGCGTGTTTCGATCACCTCGAACCAGCGCAGATGACGGAGTGTGCCGTGGGCACGCGCAATTGCGGTATTGATGGCATCCTCGATGCTGCTTTCCGACGAGCCCACGAGCTCAACCACTTTGTAAATATGATCGTACATGACCTTCCTCCGCGTCTCGACATTTCGCTTGGAGATAACCGCCTTCAAGTCAATGCGTAGCCGGCCCCAATATTTGAGACGCGGGCGCGTCTGTCCTCCCTCTTTCCTTTCCTGCGCTTGTGATATGGTCCCGACCGATCATAACAATCCTGTTTGCGGTTTGTCTTTCGCTTCTGCTTCGATTGGAGAGAGCCGGTTTGGAAAGGCCGGATAACGGCGTGACGAGACCTCGCCATCGCGATCAGCCGGCCTCATCAAATATTTGTAATGGTCCCTGCAAGGCCATCCTGGCTCGACAACAACAGGCTATGATCGCAGCCGCAAGCTGTTCCTCACCAGAGTGGTTGGGGCCTTCTTAAAAAGAGTTGTCGGCAACAGGAGCCTACAATGGCGGAAATCAACAAGCTTTCTGTCGGTCAGGTGCTCGATAAGCTGCGCAGCACCGGCACGAAAACAACAAAGATCACGCGGCTGGAAGAAGAAATCGATGCGATCGATAAGGAAACGCAACGCTTGAGAGCGGAACGGCGTCGGATAGAGCGAGATCAGGCCGGACCGACGAAACGCGATTGAGCCGTTTCAGATGCGCATTCTATTTGCGGCCCTGCTGGCATCCACGCTGCTCATCTCGGCGGCTCACGCTGATATCGCCCGCGGGCCAAATGGTGCGTTGCTGTGTGAAACCGCGAATGAACTCAAAATGGCTCTCATGATCATTCGCAACAAAGGGCAGCCTGACCACAATCTCCGATGTTGGAATGTCGCGGCAGGGAGCCCGTTGATCCGTGTCAGAGCTGCTGGTCCTTACGTGTTGGTCCGTCAACCTCAAGGCTCGCAAGGCTACACCTCACCGACTTGGCTAAGCCCGTAAGGTCGCGCCCATCAAACAACTCCGGGTGATCGAGCCGTCGCTTCACGATACAGGTTTGATTTTGAGCATGCGTCGCCGTCCCTGTTATTTAAGACGCGGGTGCGTCTGCATTCCCTTTTTCCTCTCCTGCCGAAGCAGGAATGGAGTGCCACTGATCTCGGGTTTCAAGTGGCCCCGAAGCTCTCATGATATCGGACGGTGCCGTGAGCGATCGATCCGTCGAGTGACATGCTCATGAAGTATTCCTGAGGCACGCCCGGCAACGCAATTTCTGCATCGGCCTGGAAACCGAACCGCTCATAATATCTTGGGTTACCCAACACCACGCATCCAGCTGCCTCCTTTGCGCGGAGCTCTTCCAGCCCACGCTTAATCAAATCATTGCCGATACCTTTGCCCTGGCGGTCAGGAAGTACTGAGACCGGACCAAGACCGAACCAACTGATGTCATGACCGTCGATCATGACGGGAGAGAATGCGACGTGGCCCACTACGACGCCATCGACCTCCGCCACGAGCGATATCGTTAGTGCACCTGTCGCCCGTAGCGCGTCCACGATCGCAGCCTCACTACCACTGCTATGCTCCGCCGTTTCGAATGCAGCTGTTGTCACATGGCGAATAGCGTCAGCATCCGATGGCGCCTCGGATCGAATCTCGTAGTTCATTTTGGAAGTCCTTATCGATTGTCGAGCTGCGATCGAACGGATCGCCGTCCCAGATCGGAAATTCGGTAGGGGCTGGAAGCTCGGGAAGCTATGAGACGCTTTTGCCGAAGCTTCGCAAACACCTCGAGCGTGCAATCGGCCAGTACGTGGCCGTCGCGAGTAAAGCAGATAACTTCAAGGATGCGACCATTGGCGTCGCGTTCATGGCGGACGTAGCCACCTTGGGCCAGCACGTGGAGCACGCGCTGTTCGGCACGGGAGATGTTCATTGGGTGAGCCTGTAATTCACACACGTACGGTGTCGCGCCCCCAATGAAACGCCCGGGGTACACGGCACTGCTACATGTCTCGGCGGCCGAGACAGTTAGCGGGTGATAACAAGCTCCAACATGAACAAATCCTTCGCACTTTTGCGATCAGCCGATGCATACGGCGGTGCTCGCCGCGCGTCAAGCGGCACGAGCTTTGGTTGCCGACCTGAGTGATCTGATCAAGGCTTCTAGAAGTGGGCGTCCGACTGCCCGCCGCTGACACGAGATGAGCAAAAAGCTGACCAGAGCGATCGTTATTGCTACCCGCGGCGCGATCGGCTTCTCCACCCCAAATCTGATTTGGTGGTGGCTGACGGGGTTGGAGGGCGATTCCGGGCTACTGCTCTTAGTTCTTTTCCCTTTCTCATGCGCACTATTCATATGCGGGATGTTTCTGGGCCGGAAGGTGACGCGCAGTAACACCTAGTCGGTGCACACGTTCCGACGGCCGAGCTGCATGCGCCGAACGTAAACGGCAACTTTGCCGTTACGTTGGCTAAAGAGCCGATGGGGCCTGAAGAGAAAATCGACGACAAGAAAGGGCGAACCTTGCGGTCCGCCCTTCCCTCTTTTCATTCTGCCAAACATCGCTGCGAGCTGCGCGATTGCGCGCGCTCTTACATATTCAACACACGCCCATAGGCATCGAGCACCGCTTCCTTCATCGTTTCCGACAGCGTCGGATGCGGGAAGATCGTGTGCATCAGTTCTTCTTCTGTGGTCTCGAGATTCATCGCGACGACGAAGCCCTGGATCAACTCGGTCACTTCGGCGCCGACCAGATGCGCGCCGAGAAGCTGGCCGGTCTTCTTGTCGAAGATGACTTTCACAAGTCCCTGATCCTCGCCGAGCGCGATCGCCTTGCCGTTGCCGATGAAGGGAAAGCGGCCAACGCGGATATCGAGCTTCTTGTCCTTGGCCGCCTGTTCGGTGAGGCCGACCGAAGCGATCTGCGGGAAACAATAAGTGCAGCCCGGAATGAGGCTCTTGTCCATGGCATGCGGCTTGAGGTCCTTGATCGCCTCGATGCAGATCACGCCCTCATGCTCCGCCTTGTGCGCGAGCATCGGCGGGCCGGCGACATCGCCGATGGCGTAAATGCCGGGCACATTGGTGCGGCACATGCCGTCGATGACGATGGTGCCGCGGTCGGTCTTCACGCCGAGCTTTTCGAGGCCGAGATTTTCGACATTGCCGACGACGCCCACGGCGGCGATCACGCGATCGACGGTGAGAGTCTGCGTGCCGCCCTTCCCGTCATCGATGGTCGCGGTGACGCTGTCCGCCTTCTTGTCGAGCTTGGTGACCTTGGCGCCGGACATGATCTTCATGCCCTGCTTCTCGAACTGCTTGCGCGCGAAGGCGGCAATCTCGGCATCCTCGACCGGCAGGATCTGCGGCAGCACTTCGACCACCGTCACCTCGGCGCCCATGGTGCGATAGAAGCTTGCGAACTCGATGCCGATCGCGCCGGAACCGACGACAAGGAGCGACTTCGGCATCTTGTCCGGGTTCATGGCTTCGAAGTAGGTCCAGATCAGCTTCTTGTCCGGCTCGAGGCCCGGCAGCACGCGCGGCCGTGCGCCTGTTGCGATGATGATGTGCTTGGCCTGATAGCTGCCTGGCCCGAGCGAGCCTTTTGGCGCTTCGGTCTTTGAGGCCTTCACCGTGATCTTGCCCGGCGCGTCAATCGTGGCTTCGCCCCAGATCACGCTGACCTTGTTTTTCTTCATCAGAAAACCGACGCCGGTATTCATCCGGCCGGCGACGCCGCGCGAGCGCTTGATGACCGCAGCGGGATCGAACGAGACATTGTCGGCGGACAGTCCGTAGTCCTTCGCATGCTGCATGTAATGGTAGATCTCGGCCGAGCGCAGCAGCGCCTTGGTCGGGATACAGCCCCAGTTCGAACAGATGCCGCCCAGGAAGTCGCGCTCGATGATGGCCGTCTTGAAGCCGAGCTGTGCGGCGCGAATGGCGGTCACATAGCCGCCGGGACCAGAGCCGATAATGATGATGTCGAAAGAGGTGTCGGCCATTGCAATTTCCTTGTGCGTCATTCCGGGGCGCCGCGAAGCGGCGGACCCGGAATCCAGAGTCGCAAACCGGAGTCATGGATTCCGGGTCCGGCCCTTCGGGCCGTCCCGGAATGACAACTACTACACAACCATCATCACCGGATTTTCGATCAGCGTCTTGAACGCCACCAGCAATTCCGCGCCGAGCGCGCCATCGATCGCGCGGTGATCGCAGGACAGCGTCACGCTCATCATCGTCGCGACGACGATCTGACCGTTACGCACCACAGCACGCTCCTCACCGGTGCCGACCGCGAGGATCGACGACTGCGGCGGGTTGATCACGGCGGTGAAGTCCTTGATGCCGTACATGCCGAGGTTCGACACCGAGGACGAGCCGCCCTGGTATTCATTCGGTTTGAGCTTCCTGGCCTTGGCGCGCGCGGCGAGATCCTTCATCTCGTTGGAGATGGTGGATAGCGACTTGAGTTCAGCCTGGCGGATGATCGGCGTGATCAAGCCAAAGGGCAGCGCCACGGCAACCCCGATGTCGGAATGCTTGTGACGGAGCATCGCGCCCTCCGTCCATGACACATTGGCATCGGGAATGCGCTGCAGCGCCAAGGCCATCGCCTTGATGACGAAGTCGTTGACCGAAAGCTTGTAGGCCGGCTTGCCGTCCTTGTCCTTCGGCGCCTGAGCGTTGATCTCCTCGCGCGCTGCGGAGAGCTTGCCGAGATCGCAATCCACCGTCAGGTAGAAGGTCGGCATCGAATTGGTCGCAGCGGTCAGGCGCTGCGCAATGGTGCGGCGCATACCGTCATGCGGGACGCTCTCGTAAGAGCCCTGCTCATACAGACCGAGGATCTGCTGATCGCTCATCGCCGGCGCGATTTGCGCCACAGGAGCGCCGGCCGCAGCCGGAGCCTTCAGTCCCTTGCCGGACTTGGCGGCATCGACGTCGCGGGCAATGACGCGGCCATGCGGACCGGAGCCCTGGATCGCATTGATGTCGATGCCAGCTTCCTTCGCGAGACGACGCGCCAATGGCGACGAGAACACGCGGCCGTTGCCGTCGGCCTTCGCTGTCGGCTGAGGCGCAGCCGCCGGCTTGGTCGGTTCAGCCTTGACCGGCTCAGATGAAGCAGCCGGCGCCGCTTGCGGCGCGGGAGCGGCCTTCGGCTTCTCTTCCGCTTTTACTTCCGACTTCGGTGCCGCGGCGGGAGCCGCCTTTGCACCAGACGCTGCAGCTTTCACGTCCTCGCCGTCACCGGCAAGCACGGCGATGACCTGGTTGACGGGAACGTCGGCGGTGCCTTCCGGCACGACAATCTTCGCGAGCGTGCCCTCGTCGACCGCCTCGACCTCCATCGTCGCCTTGTCGGTCTCGATCTCGGCGATGACGTCACCGGATTTGACGGTGTCGCCTTCTTTCTTCAGCCACTTGGCGAGGTTGCCCTTCTCCATCGTCGGCGAAAGAGCGGGCATCAGGATGTCGATCGGCATATGGGTGCGCTCCGATCAGCGATACGTGACGGACTTGGCCGCTTCGACGATCTCGTCGACCGACGGCAGCGCCAGCTTTTCAAGGTTGGCGGCGTAAGGCATCGGCACGTCCTTGCCGGAGATGCGGATCACCGGCGCATCGAGATAATCGAAGGCCTTTTCCATCACGCGTGCGGAGATCTCGGCGCCGATACCGCTTTGCGGCCAGCCCTCTTCCACCGTGATCAGACGTCCGGTCTTCTTCACCGACTCGATGATCGTGGCGTCGTCCAGCGGACGCAGCGTCCGCAGGTCGATCACCTCAGCCATGATGTGCTTCTTGGCCAACTCTTCGGCGGCCTTCAGTGCGTAGGTCATGCCGATGGAGAACGACACGATCGTCACGTGATTGCCCGGACGAACGACTTTCGCCTTGCCGATTGGCAGCACGTAGTCGTCGAGCTTCGGCACCGGGAACGAGTGCCCGTACAGGATTTCGTTTTCGAGGAAGACGACGGGGTTGGGATTGCGGATTGCCGCTTTCAGCAAGCCCTTCGCATCTGCCGCCGTATAAGGAGCGATCACGATCAGACCGGGGATATGAGAATACCAGGCCGAATAGTCCTGGCTGTGCTGCGCGGCCACGCGCGCGGCGGCGCCGTTCGGTCCGCGGAACACGATGGAAGCGCCCATCTGGCCGCCCGACATGTAGAGCGTCTTTGCCGCGGAATTGATGATCTGGTCGATGGCCTGCATCGAGAAGTTGAACGTCATGAATTCGACGATCGGTTTCAGACCGGCCAGTGCGGCGCCGACGCCAAGGCCGGCAAAACCATGCTCGGTGATCGGCGTATCGACCACGCGCTGGGCGCCGAATTCCTGCAGCAACCCTTGAGTGACCTTGTAGGCGCCCTGATACTCGGCCACCTCCTCGCCCATGACGAACACCTTGTCGTCGCGGCGCATCTCTTCCGCCATCGCGTCGCGCAAGGCTTCGCGCACGGTCTGCGTCACCATCTCCGTGCCTTCCGGCACGTCGGGTTCTGGCATCGCTTGCGGCTGCGGCGGTGCAGCGACGGCCGAAACCGGCTCAGCCTTTTCCTTCGGCTGTTCCGACGCCGGAGCATCTGGGGCTTTCGATTCATCGAAACGCTGCTGATCATCGGCGCGATCAGCCTTGGCGACAGGCGCAGCGTCAGCCTTGATCGCTGAGGCGTCTTCGCCATCGCCGAGCAAAACGGCGATCGGCGTATTCACCGCGACATCGGGTGTGCCTTCGGCGACCAGGATTTTCCCGAGCCGCCCCTCATCGACCGCTTCGACTTCCATCGTTGCCTTGTCGGTCTCGATTTCGGCGATGACGTCGCCGGACTTCACCGTGTCGCCTACCTTCTTCAGCCACTTGGCAAGGTTGCCCTTCTCCATCGTGGGTGAGAGCGCAGGCATCAGGACTTCTATCGGCATGGACGCTCTCTATTCAGCAAAAGCACATACGGCGACGCGATCAACGCAGCACATCGGTATAAAGCTCGGACGGATCGGGCTCGGGATCGTGAGTTGCAAATTCCGCCGCCTCATTGACGGTGCTGCGCACCTCGGCGTCGATCTGCTTCAGCTCTTCCTCGCTCGCCCATTTGTTCTTGAGCAGACGCTGGCGAACCTGTTCGATCGGGTCCTGTTCGGCGCGGACCTTTTCGACTTCGTCGCGGGTACGATACTTCGCAGGGTCCGACATCGAGTGGCCACGATAACGATAGGTCTGCATCTCGAGAATGTAGGGACCGTTGCCCTCGCGGCACCAGGCGACAGCCTTGTCGCCCGCAGCCTTCACCGCACGCACGTCCATACCGTCGACCTGTTCGCCCGGGATGTTGAACGAGGCGCCGCGCTTGCTGAAATCCTGCTGCGCAGATGAGCGATGCACTGCGGTGCCCATCGCATAGCGATTGTTTTCGATGATGTAGATCACCGGGAGTTTCCAGAGCTCCGCCATGTTGAAGCTCTCGTACACTTGGCCCTGGTTGGCCGCACCGTCGCCGAAATACGTCAGGCTTACGTTGTCGTTGCCGCGATAGCGGTTTGCAAAAGCCAGACCTGTTCCAAGCGAAACCTGCGCTCCGACAATGCCGTGCCCGCCGTAGAAGGACTTCTCGACGGAGAACATATGCATCGAGCCGCCCTTGCCTTTGGAGTAGCCTCCGCGGCGGCCGGTGAGTTCGGCCATAACACCCTTGGACTCCATACCACAGGCCAGCATGTGGCCATGGTCGCGGTAGCCGGTGATGACTTGATCGCCCTCCTTGAGAGCCATCTGCATGCCAACCACCACAGCTTCCTGGCCGATATAGAGGTGGCAGAAACCGCCGATCAGGCCCATGCCGTACATCTGACCGGCCTTCTCCTCAAAACGCCGAATCAGGAGCATGTCCCGGTAGGCCGCAAGTTCCTGTTCCTTGCTGAACTCCGCGGGCTTGAGGGGCGTCTCTACGGGTGCATTGCGCGTTGCGGTAGATGCCGGTTGCGTCTTTTTGGCTACGGCCATGGCGCTCCTTAAACGTTCCGCACAAAGTGCTTCGCACTGCGGTTTCGGACAGACCATTAGCCGAATTTCGCGGCGGTTTAAAGCGCGTGCCATGCGCTGTCCGCATCACTGACTGTGCGGCCAAATGCCTGAGCCGCAAATAGAATATGCGCGTGGCATTTCCTTGCGCGCGCGCGCGAATTTACGCAATTTGCGTACGTTCAGGTGGGGTGCAAAGCGGGGAATATTATTTTGGGGATCGCTAGCGGCGCTTGACCATCATGATCAGGTCGTTGGGATGCGAAAGGTTTAAAAGTGCGCGGGCGCGCTCGTCCAGCATGTCCGGATCGATGCTGGTGGAGCGCAGCAGCGCGACCTTCCGCTCCCACTGGGTGCGCTCGAACTTGAGTCGATCCAGCTCGGCCGTGAGTTCGGACATCTGCTGTTCGATCTCATGCTTGGCATGCAAGCCGCGCTGGCCGCTATAGGCATGAACCCAGAAATAGCCGACCATCGCCGCGGCCAGAATATAAAGGCCGAGCGCGGTCAGAATTCCCCGTGCGCGTCTGCGTGAAACCATTGCGGCACGATGCGCACAGGGCCGTTAAGGTGCAATTAAGATTGCGCCAATCAGGCGTGCGCCTTCAAAGCGGAGCGACCCGGGTATTTCGCCTGCGGACCAAGCTCCTGTTCGATGCGCAAGAGCTGGTTGTATTTCGCCGTGCGATCGGAGCGTGCCAGCGAACCGGTCTTGATCTGTCCGCAATTGGTGGCGACGGCGAGATCGGCGATGGTCGAGTCTTCGGTTTCACCGGAGCGATGTGACATCACCGCCGTGTAGCCGGCCTTGTGCGCCATCTCGACGGCCGCCAGCGTTTCGGTCAGCGTTCCGATCTGGTTGACCTTGACCAGGATCGAATTGCCCATCCCCTGGGCAATGCCGTCGGCCAGCCGCGTGACGTTGGTGACGAACAGGTCGTCGCCGACCAGTTGGCACTGGGCGCCGATCGTCTTGGTCAGGAGCTTCCAGCCCTCGAAATCGTCCTCGGCCATGCCGTCTTCAATCGAGGCGATGGGATATTTCGAAACGAGTTGGGCGAGATAGTCGACCTGCTGCTGGATGCTACGAACCTTGCCTTCGCCACTATAGTGATAGGCGCCGTCTTTGAAGAATTCGGTCGAAGCGCAATCGAGCGCGAGCAGCACGTCGTCGCCGGCCTTGAAACCGGCCTTACCGATCGCCTGCATCACGAAATCAAGCGCCGCCTCGGCGCTCGGCAGGTTCGGGGCAAAGCCGCCCTCGTCGCCGACATTGGTGTTGTGTCCGGCCTGTTTCAGCGCCGACTTGAGGGTGTGGAAGATCTCCGCGCCCATGCGCAGCGCTTCCGCGAATGACGTCGCGCCGACCGGCATCACCATGAATTCCTGGAAGTCGATCGGATTGTCGGCGTGAACGCCGCCATTGACGATGTTCATCATCGGCACCGGCAGCAGCCGCGCGGCGGCGCCCCCGACATACCGGTACAGCGGCAGACCGCTCGACTCGGCGGCGGCCTTGGCGGTCGCCAGCGAGACACCGAGCAAGGCATTGGCGCCGAGTCGTGCCTTGTTGGGCGTGCCGTCGAGCGCAATCATGGTCTCGTCGATTTGGACTTGATCTTCGGCATCCATGCCGCCGATGGCGTCGAAGATCTCTCCCTCGACCGCATCCACCGCCTTGTGGACGCCCTTGCCGAGATAGCGGGCCTTGTCACCGTCACGGAGTTCGACCGCTTCGTGCGCGCCGGTGGATGCGCCCGACGGCACAGCCGCGCGGCCCAGCGAGCCGTCTTCCAGCAGCACATCCACTTCGACGGTGGGATTGCCGCGGCTGTCGAGGATTTCACGGCCGACGATGTTGACGATAGCGGTCATATGAAGGTCCGGCTGAACTGGGAAACTGGGGAACTGGCGCCGCTTGTACAGCATCAAACCGGTCAGGCAAGAGTGCTGAATTACCGTGTAACAAAGACTGATATCTCGACGGGCAAAGAGTAAGGATTTCTGACCTTTGCACCTTGTTGCCAACCAGAATTCATAAGTCCGAGACGCTGGCGCGGCCAGACAAAGCACGGTAAGAGCCCGCATGACTCGCAAGAATAAATTGAAAGTGCAATCGCTGTCGCCCCTGCAGCTTGGCCGGGCGACGCCATTGCCTGTATCGCCGGACAAAGCTGCGCTGGATCGGGTGCCGAACCCACATCCGGATACGAATTACGTGACGCGGTTCACGATGCCGGAATTCACCGCGCTGTGTCCGATCACCGGTCAGCCGGACTTCGCGCATTTCGTCATCGATTATGTGCCGAACAAGTTCCTGGTCGAGTCGAAGTCGTTAAAGCTTTACTTGAACTCGTTTAGAAATCACGGCTCGTTTCACGAAGACTGTACCGTGACCATCGGCAAGCGATTGGTTTCGCTCTTGAAACCGCGCTGGTTGCGGATCGGCGGGTACTGGTATCCGCGCGGCGGCATGCCGATCGACGTGTTCTGGCAGGCTGGAAAATTGCCGGGCGGCGTCTGGGTGCCGGATCAGGGCGTCGCCCCCTATCGCGGCCGTGGCTAGACCGCGATCCTGTCGTGCTCGAGAGATCAGCTCTTCGCCTTCGGGTGAGGTAACCGACGCGCGCACACATAGCCAACCAAAGCAATGATGACCGCACCTGCGATCAGTGGGGGCGTCGTCCCGACCAGCGCAAAACCCGCTCCATAGACGACCGGCCCGGCCGCCTGCCCGAGGAAGAACGAAGCCGAGTGCAGCGCCATGGTCGAACCGCGAGCGGTAGGCGCGAGTTCGGTGGCATAGACCTGGATGCTGCCGTGCAACCAGTAGAAGCCGAAGCCAAGCATGACGAAATTGGCGAATTCCACCGGCCACGGCAGACGCAAGGTCAGAACCAGGCAGAAGGCTGCCATGATCAGCCCGCCGCCGATCATTAACCTCCGCTCACCGAGCAGTGACAACAGCCAGCGGACGCAGAAGGTGTAGATCACAGCGCCGATACCGAAGCCGGCCAGCACGATCCCGGCAATCGAAGCCCTGCTCTCGCCGGCCTGATGCAGCAAGGCCGCCATGTGCGGGAAGATACCGAATACCACCAGCGATTCGACGAAGACCGCGCCGAAGCAATACTTGGCGAGTGGATTGCCGAAGATCGCCCGGTAGTTCGATCCGAGTGTCGACAGGTCGAAGCCCTTGGTGACTTCCGGTGGGCTGCTGCGAAATCCGATCACGACCGCTACGATGCACAATCCGCCCATCGAGCCGACCACAATGAACACCGCTCGCCACCCCGCGAGATCGCCGATGATACCGGCGAGCGAGGCGCCGAGCAGGTTGCCGGTCATGGTCGCCGCCAGCAGACGGCCGATCGCGACCTGCCGCTGCGCGATCGGAGTGCGGTCGCCAGCCAGAGCAAGCGATGTCGGAAAGATTCCCCCTGACGCGATGCCTGCGACGATGCGAGAGATCGCCAGGACCGTGAAGTTCGGGGCCGTTGCACTGACGACGGCTGACAGCACGAGCAGCACGAGGCAGATGCTCATCAGCCGCGTCTTGCTCATCATGTCGGCCAGTGCGCCCAGCACCGGCTGAACGATGGCGTAAGGCAGCGCGAACGCTGTCGATAGCAAGGCGGCCGTGCTGACGTTGACCACCAATCCATCGGCGATCTGCGGGATCACGGGATCGACCGAACGCGTAAACAGCGACGTCACGAAAACGAGCAGAGCGATGACGGCGAGTTCGCGGTTATTCATGTGGGATGATCAGGTGTCGGACCGGCGCGTGCGAGCACGCCGCCCGCGTCAGCTTTTTGCGAGGCGGTCAAACGCCATCAATTTTGTCAGGAGGGGTTCGAGGTCTTTGAGAGCAATCATGTTCGGACCGTCGGATGGCGCATGGTCCGGGTCCTGATGGGTTTCGATGAAAATACCGGCGATGCCGACGGCGACAGCGGCTCGCGCCAGCACCGGCACAAACTCACGTTGGCCACCGGACGATGTGCCCTGCCCGCCTGGTTGCTGCACCGAATGCGTCGCATCGAAAATGACCGGCGCACCGGTCCTGGCGAGTTCGGGCAAGGCGCGCATGTCCGAGACGAGCGTATTGTAACCGAAGGACGCGCCCCGCTCGGTCACCAGCACTTTGGCATTGCCGGCGCCCGTGATCTTCTCAACGACATTCTTCATGTCCCAGGGCGCGAGGAATTGTCCCTTCTTCACATTGACGACGCGGCCGGTCTGCGCGGCAGCAATCAGAAGATCGGTCTGTCGGCACAGGAAGGCGGGGATCTGAAGGATGTCGACGGCTTCGGCGACGAGCGCACATTGCGCGGCGTCGTGTACGTCCGTCAGCACAGGTAGTTTGAGCGATGAGCGGATCTCCGCAAAGATCGGCAGCGAGGCTTCAAGGCCCAGACCGCGCGCACCCTTGGCGCTGGTGCGGTTCGCCTTGTCGAATGACGTTTTGTATACGAGCCCGATGCCGAGCCGCGCAGCGATTTCTTTCAGCGCAGATGCCATCTCGAGCGCATGCGCACGGCTTTCGAGCTGGCACGGACCAGCAATCAGCGCCAACGGTAAGTCGTTGCCGAAGCGTGCTCCGCCGACATCCACGACCGGATTTGGAATCAAGGGTTTGTCCACAATTGTCCTCGCGGCCGGACCATGCGCCGGGCGGGATCAGGAATCAACGGACTAGTGGAGTGGATTTGACATTCGCAACCCTGCTAACCGCAAACTGGCATAGCGAATGTCAAATCCAAAACTCCACTAGCAACTTATACTTGCTAGTGGTCCTTTGATTCTAACGTTCGCAACGGTGCCCGCTGAAACGGCATGCGAACGTTAGAATCGGACCACTAGTGCGCATGCGCCGGTGTTCCTGCGACATAGGTCGCCTTCACGGCCCGGTCGTCACCCATGGTCATCAGGACGAAAAGCGCTTCTTCGATCGACCGCGAGCGTTCTTGCCGGAATTTGAGGATCGGCGTTGCCGTCGGATCGAGAACCACAAAATCGGCTTCGTTCCCGACGCGAAATGTGCCGATCCTGTCCTCCAGATCGAGCGCCCTCGCCCCGCCAAGGGTTGCGAGGAAAAAAGCCTCGATAGCAGAGATCGGCGCGCCGTTGAGCTGCGAGACCTTGTAGCCCTCGCCGAGCGTCGACAGCATCGAAAAGCTGGTGCCGGCGCCGATGTCGGTTCCCATGCCGACATGCACCGGCCGTCGCGGATCCTTGGCATCGCGGATTCGGAACAGTCCGGAGCCCAGAAACAGGTTCGACGTCGGACAATGCGCAAGCGCCGTTCCGCTCTCATGGCAGCGGCAGAAGGCATCCTCGTTGAGATGCACCCCATGCGCCAGCACGGCCCGGCGTCCCGTCAGTCCGGCATGATCGTAGATGTCGAGATAGTCGCGTCGCTCCGGAAACAGTTCCCGCATCCATGCGACTTCGTCGGTGTTTTCGGCAATGTGGGACTGGACGAAGACATCGGGGTGCTCTCGCCAGAGCGCGCCTGCCATTGCAAGTTGCTCGCGGCTTGACGTGCCCGCGAAGCGCGGCGTGATGGCGTACAAGTTGCGGCCCTGCTTGTGCCAGCGTGCAATCAGGGCCTTCGAGTGATCGTAGCCGGTTTGCACCGTATCGCGCAGAGCCGCGGGCGCATTGGTATCCATCAGCACCTTGCCGGCGATGATCCGCATGTTGCGCTTTTCCGCTTCGGAAAACAGTGCGTCGACCGATTGCGGATAGACCGCGCAAAACACCAGCGCGGTGGTCGTACCATTACGCAGAAGCTCGTCGCAAAACACCGACGCCATGGCCCGCGCCTTGGTCTCGTCCGCCAGTTCCAGTTCTGCTGGGAACGTATATTCGTCGAGCCAGCCGAGCAGCCCTTTGCCGTGTGCGCCAATAATGCCGGTCTGCACGTAGTGGACATGCGTATCGATAAAGCCCGGCGCGATCAGGCAATCGGGATAATGGGCAATCGTCGCTCGATCCGGAATTTGATCCCGGACCGAATGGTAGTCTCCGATCGCCTCGAACTTCCCGTCGCGGCAAACCAGCACACCGTCCGGTTCATGCACGAAAGCGGTCGCGGGATCGGTCAGAAACGGATCGTCCCGACAGTAAATCAGCGGCCCGCGAATGACTGTCGGTGCGGTTGCCGCTGTCATCGCATCTGTGTCGCTTCAAATACAATTGTTGCGCCGCAGGCAGCATCGGCCGGAACGATCAGGCGGCCCATATGGTGTTTGGCGAGGATTCCGCCTGCCGACAAACTCGCCTCGACAACGGATAAATCCGGACAGGTCAGACGCAACGCCGCAAGACGCGCACTCGTACCGATGTCCGGCGCAGCAACGTCGAAATGATCCGTGAAGGCAGCCGGAGTCATGACCTGGATTTCGCCGCGCGGCGTGGTCACCGTAATCCCCGCCGAGGTCGATTGCAGGTCGCGTTCGCCGGTCAACGCGGCGAGAAAGATGTGATGGTCGCTCGGGTTCTCCGCGACCAGGACGGCACCTGCAATCTGCGTGGTCCCGTTGGAGTGGTTTTGAAAGCTTTCGTTCCAGAAATTCTCAGGAAAATGCTGCTGACAGACAGCGAAACCGATGTCAGGCGCCAAAGGATCGCGGGCAAAGGCCAGAGAAAATGCCACGGTCACGGCGGACCCATCCGGACGCTTCCCCTCGCGCTCGAAGCGCATCGCCGGTGACGCGCCAACCTTTGCTGCGGTGAAGGCGCGCTCGTCGGCGGTCGCGTCCTTGCTCTCAAGGATCAGAATCGAAAGCCCTTCGTGTTTTTCGATGAAGCGGCGATTGAAGTCGCCGAACATCGTCGAGAAGCCATCGTCCCCAAGCTTTTCGGGCTCGGCGACCGTCAGGATTTCGATGAAGAATCCAGGAAACTGAATGATGTGATTATGTGTGCCCCAGGGATGCCGGTTGCGCGCGCCGACCGTGAAGCCGAGGCGGCGGTACAGATCGGCCGCGGCATCAAGGTCGCGGACAGCGTGGACGATGTGATCGAGGCCACGGGACATGGTTCAACGTCCAATCATCCGCTCGCCCCCGCTAAATCGGTGGATTGCCGCCTGCGCAGGAATGAGCGGGTTAATTACACCAACCTGCTCCGCTCCACCGCAGCTTCGATGAACGAGGCAAACAGCGGATGCGGATCAAACGGGCGCGACTTCAACTCGGGATGAAATTGCACGCCAACAAACCACGGATGATTTTCGTACTCGATCGTTTCAGGCAGCAGGCCGTCCGGTGACATACCGGCGAAGCGCATGCCGTGCTGCTCGAGCCGCTCTTTGTAGCGTGCATTCACTTCATAGCGGTGACGATGTCGTTCGGAAATATCCGTTGCGTCATCATAGATACTCGAAATTCTGCTGCCGCGTTTGAGGTCCGCCCTGTAAGCTCCGAGCCGCATCGTGCCGCCAAGGTCGCCGCCCGCAGCGCGTTTCTGCAACTCATTGCCTTGCAACCATTCCGTCATCAGGCCAACGACAGGTTCGGGTGTTGGTCCGAACTCGGTCGAATTCGCCTGTTCGATGCCGCACAGATTGCGGGCCGCTTCGACCACGGCCATCTGCATGCCGAAGCAAATTCCGAAATAAGGCACTGCGCGTTCGCGTGCGAACTGCGCGGCCCGGATCTTTCCTTCGGCGCCACGTTGGCCGAAACCGCCGGGAACCAGGATGCCGTTGACGTGCTCGAGGAACGGCGCCGGATCCTCGCGTTCGAACACTTCGCTTTCGATCCAGTCGAGATTGACCTTCACCTTGTTGGCGATGCCGCCGTGCGACAGCGCCTCGATCAGCGACTTATAGGCGTCCTTCATGCCGGTGTATTTGCCGACGATGGCAATGGTCACCTGCCCTTCCGGATTGCGGATGCGCTCGTTGATGTTGCGCCAAACGGACAAATCCGGCGGTGTCTTGTTTTCGATACCGAAGGCTGCGAGCAGTTCGCGATCAAGCCCGGCGGCGTGATAGGCCTCAGGCACGGCGTAAATGTTGTCGACGTCGCGCGCCTCGATCACGGCGCTCTCACGGACGTTGCAGAACAGACCGAGTTTGCGGCGCTCTTCCGCCGGGATTTCACGATCCGTACGGCACAGCAGAATGTCCGGCTGGATACCGATCGAACGCAATTCCTTGACAGAATGCTGCGTCGGCTTGGTCTTCAGTTCCCCTGCGCTCGGAATGAACGGCAGCAAGGTCAGGTGAATGTAGATCGCATGGCCGCGTGGCACTTCGTTGCCGAACTGACGGATTGCTTCGAAGAAAGGCAAACCTTCAATGTCGCCGACTGTGCCGCCGATCTCGCAGAGCACGAAATCGAAATCCTCATTGCCGTCGCGGATGAAGTCCTTGATCGCGTTGGTGACATGCGGGACGACCTGAATGGTCGCGCCGAGATAGTCGCCGCGCCGTTCCTTGGTGATGATGTCCTGATAGATCTTGCCGGTGGTGATGCTGTCGCGTTTGGTCGCCGGCCTGCCGGTAAAACGCTCATAGTGACCGAGGTCGAGATCGGTTTCGGCGCCGTCGTCGGTGACGAAGACTTCGCCGTGCTGATACGGCGACATGGTGCCGGGATCGACGTTGAGGTACGGGTCCAGCTTGCGCAGCCTGACTCTGTAACCACGCGCCTGCAACAGCGCCCCGAGCGCTGCTGAAGCGAGACCTTTGCCAAGCGAGGAAACCACGCCGCCGGTGATGAATACGTACCGCGCCATGAGGCTCAGCCTTTAGACCGCCAGTTTCGATTCGACGAGAGGCTCATCCCCCCGCCATGGAATAGCTACCCCCACAAATTCGAAGGGCCGGTTTCCCGGCCCTTCCGTAGGGTTACTGTGATTGTGGCACCTGCGGGCCGGATGGCTGCGGTGCTGCGGGCGGTTGGCCCTGCTGTTTCAGCGCGTCCAGAACGCCGCCCGAACCTGAGCCGAGCGGCGCCGTCGGCGCGCCAGGCGCGACCGGGGCGCCCGTATTGAGGATCGATGTCGGCCTGCGATCCATGCCGGCGACGATCGAGAGGATCAGGCTGGTCGCGAAAAAGGCTGCCGCCAAGAAGGCCGTTGTTCTGGACAAAACATTGGTGGTGCCGCGGGTGGTCATGAAACCGCCGCCACTGCCCATGCCAAGGCCGCCACCTTCAGAACGCTGCAGCAGAACAAGCCCGATCATCGCCAGAACGATGAGCAGATGAACGACGATAATCACCGTATGCATGCGTCAAAAACCTGATGTTCGGCCGGTTGGGCCGGTGTCACGCCGCCATATAGGGAATGCGGGCGGGTCTGTACACGACCCCGATGGAAAATTCCACTCTCTTGGATCAGGCGTAAGCCGCTGCAATGCCGAGGAAATCCTTGGCCGTCAGGCTGGCGCCGCCGACCAGCGCGCCGTTGACGTCCCGGACCGACATTAACTCCTTCGCGTTCGAAGGTTTGACCGAGCCGCCATAAAGGATGCGCACCATTGAGCCGGAGGATTTGTTGAGTGATACCAGATGCTTGCGGATCATCTGGTGAACCTCCGCCACATCTTTGGAGGTCGGCGTGAGGCCCGTACCGATCGCCCAGACCGGCTCATAGGCCACAACCAGTTGAGCCGCATCAATCGTATCGGGAAGAGAACCCTCTAACTGCCTCTGAATCCGCGCGATTGTGGCGCCTGCCTCGCGCTCTTCGCGGGTTTCGCCAACGCAGACGATGGCGGTCAGGCCGGCGCGGTTTGCGGCCTTTGCCTTGGCTTTCACCGTCTCATCGGTCTCGGCGTGGTATGTCCGGCGCTCGGAATGTCCGACAATGACAGCGCTGGCGCCGGCGTCTTTCAGCATTTCCGCCGAGATATCTCCGGTGAAAGCGCCGGAGGCTTCGGCATGGCAATCCTGAGCCCCGATCGCCACATTCGATCCGGCGGCGGTTTTGGCGAAGGCGGCGAGCAGCGTCGCCGGCGGGCAGATCATCAGGTCGGTCGCCCATGTTCGGGCCTGATCATCTGCAATGATCGCCTCGAGTTCTGAGATCGACCCGCGCAGACCATTCATCTTCCAATTGCCTGCGACCAGCGGACGCGGATCGTTTGCCATCAATCTGGTTTCCTCTTGCGCTACATGCCAAGGATGATTCTGCGGTTACCAAACGGGTGCTGTCCGTGCCAGCGCTTTTCCGTTAACCGTCAGTGAGTTGCAGCGCAAAGTCGCCGTCACTATGATGCGCGGCCTTTTTGACCCCCTTTATCCCCAAGAGCGAGAATTCGTCCGCCCATGCTTCGAGGAATGCACACAGCCACCCGTAACTGGCTTGGCCGACTCATCACCGGCCTGCTGCTCGGCCTGATCGCGGTCAGCTTCGCTGTTTGGGGCATCGGCGACATTTTCCGCGGATTTGGCCAATCGACCGTCGCGAAGATCGGTGGCACCGAGATCGGTCTCGAGCAATTCCGCCAGAACTATAACGAGCGACTTCAGCAGCTTATCCGTCAGGTCGGCCGCCCGATTCCGCCGGATCAGGCGCGCGCGCTCGGCTTGCCCCGTCAGATGCTGGGCCAGATGCTGGCCGAGGCTGCGGTGGACGAGAATGTGCGGTCGCTCGGGTTGAACCTGCCGAACGACGTGATCGCGCAACGCATCCAGAACGATCCGAGTTTCCGCGGCTTTAACGGTCAGTTTGACCGCGCGCGCTTCGAGGCGCTCATTCGTCAGGCTGGTTACACCGAAAGCCGCTACGTTACCGAACAGCGAAAGCAACTCCTCCGTCAGCAGATCGTCCGATCGCTGGTGAGCGATCTCAGCGCGCCGGAGACTGCGATCGATGCCCAGAATCGCTATCTGAACGAGCTGCGTTCACTCGATTATTTCGTGCTTGGTTCAGAACAGGCTGGCGATATTCCCGAGCCGGCGCCGGAGGTGCTGTCCAAGTACTTCGAAGAGCGTAAGAACCTGTTCCGTGCGCCCGAATTCCGCAAGGTTGACCTTGTGGTCCTCTCGCCGGAAACGGTCGCAAAGACCATGGAAATCAGCGACGCCGACGTGCAAAAGGCGTTCGAGGCCGACCGTGCACGCTACGTCACGCCAGAGCGTCGTGAACTGCAACAGATCGTTTTCCCGAATGAGGAAGAAGCCCGCGCCGGAGCGCAGAAGCTCGCACAAGGGACCACATTCGAGCAGCTTGCGGCCGAGCGTGGCCTGAAGGACGGTGACTTCAATCTGGGTCTCGTCAGTAAATCTCAGGTCCTCGATCCTGCTGTCGCACAGGCCGCGTTCACGCTGCAAAGCGGTCAGGTCAGCGAGCCAGTGAAAGGTCGTTTCGGCTCGGTGCTGGTGCGTGCGGGCAAGATCGAGGCGGAAGTTGCCCGGAGCATTTCGGATGTTTCCGCCGATATCAAACGTGACCTGGCAACCGAACGCGCTCGCCGCGAAGTGCGTGCTCTCTACGACAAGATGGAGGATGAACGGCTGGCCGGCGGTGCGATCGCGGAGCTTGCAAAGAAGGTCGGCCTCACCGTTCGTACCATCGATGCCATGGATCGTGCGGGGCGCGGCCCGGAGGGGAATGCCATTCCGGACCTGCCGGCTGGCGCCAACCTGCCCTCCGCCGCCTTCGCATCCGAGCCTGGCGTCGAAAACGAACCCATCCAGCTTCCTAATGGCGGGGGCTACGTCTGGTACGAAGTGCTTTCGATCACTCCGTCGCGCGAACGGCCGCTTGATGAAGTTCGCGATCGTGTCGTCGAGCGTTGGCGTAACGACCAGATCACGGCGAAGCTGAAGGAGAAGGCGAAGGAGGCGGTCGAAAAGCTGAAGACGTCGAGCATCAGCGAGACAGCATCAGCATTCGGCGCCAAGCCGCAATTCATCGCCAGTCTGCGGCGCGATCGGACCCAGGGCAACTTCCCGTCGAACGCCCTGGAGGCGGTGTTCCAGACACCGAAGGATTCCGTCGGATCCTCCGAGGGCGATGATCCTTCGCAGTGGATCGTCTTTCGTGTGACCGGTGTCACCGTCCCGCAGGTGGCCGCCGGATCGCCGGATGCACAACGGCTGCAGGCCAATCTCGCCAATGCCTATTCGGAAGACCTGATCGCGCAGTACATCACCAGCGTGCAAACCGAACTCGGCGCGACCATCAACGAGGCTGCGCTGAATCAGGTGATCGGCGGCAGCACAAACTAAAGGTGACATTTGGATGGCCGGGTCTGTCCCGGCTATCCACGATCTTCTGCCAAAGCCACGCGAGTCCGGCGCCAACAATTCATACAATTTGCGCAAACTCGACCGTGTTGACGAGTGTTCGAATTTCAGCGTGCCCGATGCTCATCGAACCGACAGCCGACCTGTTTGCTGAACGCTATGACCGAGGCGTGGCCCAAGTCGTCTGGACCACGCTGGTTGCCGATCTAGAGACGCCGGTTTCTGCCTTTCTGAAAATCGGCGGTGACAAGCCGATGAGCTTTCTGTTCGAGTCGGTCGAAGGCGGCGCTGTGCGTGGTCGCTATTCAATCATCGGACTGGCTCCGGATCTCGTATGGCGTGCGCATGGTGCAACTGCCGAGATCAATCGTCAGGCCCTGCACTCGGCCGAGTCCTTCTCGCCCTGCCCGCGCCCGCCGCTTGACTCGCTCCGCGAATTGATCGCCGAATGTCGCATCGAGCTGCCCGCAGAACTGCCTCCGCCGTCGGCCGGCCTGTTTGGCTATCTCGGCTATGACATGGTGCGGCAGATGGAGCGGCTTCCGGATATCAATCCGGATGCACTGAAGACGCCGGATGCGATTTTGATCCGCCCGACCATCGTGGTTGTGTTCGACTCGGTGAAGGATACGATCACCATCGTCACGCCGGTTCGAACGGAGCAAGGCATATCGGCCAAGCTGGCACTGGCGCGTGCAACCGAACATCTGATGACGATCGTCGATGCTCTCGATCAGCCATTGCCCAAGTCGATGCGCGAAGCAGAGAACCTTGCGTCAGCGCAGAGTTCGAACACGACGCCGGACGAATACGCATCGATGGTACGCCACGCCAAGGAATACATCGCCGCGGGCGATATCTTCCAGGTGGTGCTGTCGCAGCGCTTTTCAGCGCCATTCGATCTGTCGCCCTTCTCACTCTACCGGGCACTGAGGCGCGTCAATCCGGCGCCGTTTCTCTATTTCCTCGATCTTGACGGCTTCTCGATCGCAGGCTCAAGCCCGGAAATTCTCGTTCGCGTGCGCGATGGGCGGGTCACCATTCGCCCTATCGCCGGCACGCGACCGCGTGGCGCCACGCCCCACGAGGATGCTGCGCTGGAGCGCGAGTTGCTGGCGGATCCCAAGGAATGCGCGGAGCATCTGATGCTCCTCGATCTGGGCCGCAACGATGTCGGGCGTGTCTCCAAGATCGGCAGCGTCAATGTCACGGACAGGTTCTTCATCGAGCGCTACAGCCAGGTGATGCATATCGTGTCGAATGTCGAGGGTGAGCTTGCGGCAGGACGGGATGCGCTGGACGCGCTGATCGCCGGCTTTCCGGCCGGCACGGTGTCGGGGGCGCCGAAGGTGCGTGCGATGCAGATCATCGACGAACTCGAAAAGGAGAAACGCGGCATCTATGCGGGATGCGTCGGCTATTTCTCGGCTGCAGGAGAAATGGATACCTGCATCGTGCTTCGTACCGCCGTCATCAAGGATGGTACGATGTATGTGCAGGCCGGTGCCGGTATCGTGGCCGACAGCGACCCGGCTTCGGAGCAGCAGGAATGCATCAATAAGGCCAAGGCGCTGTTCCGTGCGGCGGAGGAGGCCCGTCGTTTCGCCAGCCAGTCCGGACGCGGCCAGTGATGTGCCCCCGGCTTGACCCTCCCGGAGCCCGCGGTCTAAGACCGCCGACGGCCGCTCGATCCGCAAAGAGAATTCCGGTTCTTCTCCGATTGCGCGGCGCGATGGGATTGCTCCTGGCGCCATGATCATCCTGATCGACAACTACGATAGTTTTACATTCAACCTCGTGCATTACTTGGGCGGGTTGGGTGCGGATGTTGTCGTGCATCGCAACGATGCGGTGACCTCGGACGAGGTGGTGGCAGCTGATCCGGATGCGATCGTACTGTCTCCCGGCCCCTGCACGCCTGACGACGCCGGCATCTGTCTCGATCTGATCGCCAAGGCTTCAGGATCGATACCAATGCTCGGAGTGTGCCTCGGTCATCAAGCGATCGGACAAGCGTTCGGCGGAACGGTGACGCGAGCGCCCTCGCCGGTTCACGGCAAGACCTTCGACATTCGGCATGAAGGCGGCAGCGTCTTTCACGGCATCAATGGATCGTTCAAGGCGACACGGTACCATTCGCTGGTCGTGCAGCGCGACACAATGCCGGAGGCGCTTCAGGTTACGGCAGAGACCGACGACAAGCTGGTGATGGGCCTCGCACACAAATCGTTGCCTGTGCATGGCGTACAGTTTCATCCGGAAAGCATCGCGTCGGAACATGGGTATCTCATTCTGAAGAATTTTCTCGATCTCGCGGCTGCCTGGAATCAGGGTACGGCGCGGCAACGGATCCATTGAGGACGGCATGGCGGCGGATGATCTCAGGGCATTGATTGCCAAGGCGGCAACGGGCGCTCCCCTCTCGCGGGACGAAGCGGCACACGCCTTCGACCGTATGATGTCTGGCGATGCGACGCCATCGCAGATGGGCGGCCTGTTGATGGCTTTGCGCGTGCGCGGCGAGACCGTGGATGAAATTACCGGCGCGGTGGCGGCCATGCGCGCAAAGATGCTGAAGGTTGACGCGCCGTCGAATGCTGTCGATGTGGTGGGCACCGGCGGCGATGCTTCCGGGTCTTACAATATCTCGACTTGTGCAGCTTTCATCGTCTCTGGCGCGGGAATCCCCGTCGCCAAGCATGGCAATCGTGCGCTGTCGTCTAAATCAGGCGCAGCCGATGTTCTCATGTCGCTTGGCGTGAAGATCGACCTGACGCCGGCCGAGGTCGGCCGCTGCATTGCCGAAGCCGGGATCGGATTCATGTTCGCGCCTGCGCATCACCCAGCCATGAAGAATGTCGGGCCGACGCGTGTCGAACTGGGTACCCGCACGATTTTCAATCTGCTGGGTCCATTGTCCAATCCTGCTAATGTGAAGCGGCAGCTGGTTGGCGTGTTCTCGCGGCAATGGATCGAACCATTGGCGCAGGTCCTGAAGAATCTTGGCTCCGAGTGCGCCTGGGTCGTACACGGCTCCGACGGCCTTGATGAAATCACGACGTCGGGCCCGACGGCTGTGGCAGCATTGGAGAACGGCAAGGTCCGAACCTTCGAAATTTCGCCGGCCGATATCGGCATTACGCCAGCGAAGCCCGAAGCGTTGCGCGGCGGCGATGCCGACCATAACGCTGCGGCGTTGACGGACGTGCTGAACGACAAGCCGAGCGCCTATCGCGATGTTGCCGTGATAAATGCTGCAGCAGCTCTCGTCGTTGCTGGCGCCGCAAAAACGTTGCTGGAGGGTGCCGATCTGGCGCGCAAGGCGTTGTCGTCGGGTGCGGCGCGGGCAAAGCTCGACCGTCTGATTGTTGTCTCGAATGCGTGAGTGACGATGGCCGATATCCTGAAGAAGATCGAGGCCTATAAGCGCGAGGAGATCGTGGCTGCGAGAAGCCGCAAATCCCTGGCCGACCTCGAGAACGAGGCGCGTTCGGTACAGCCGACACGCGGCTTCACTGCTGCGATCCGGCACAAGCTCGCGGCGGGACAATATGCGCTGATTGCCGAAGTCAAAAAGGCCAGCCCGTCAAAGGGACTGATCCGTGCGGATTTCGATCCGGTCGCGCTCGCCAAAGCCTATGAAGCAGGCGGCGCGGCGTGCCTGTCGGTGCTGACCGACGAACCCTCGTTCCAGGGCAAGCTGCCGTATCTGACCGAAGCGCGCGGGGCGACCACCCTGCCCGCTTTGCGCAAGGACTTCATGTTCGATGTCTATCAGGTTGCGGAAGCGCGAACTTATGGCGCCGACTGCATCCTGCTCATCATGGCGGCGATCGATGATGCCGTGGCGCGCGATCTCGAAGATGCCGCCATCTCCTTCGGTATGGATGTGTTGATCGAGATCCATGACGAGCAGGAATTGGCGCGCGCCTTGCGTCTGCGTTCGCCATTGATCGGTATCAACAATAGAAATCTGCGGACGTTCGAGACATCGATCGAGGTCAGCCGCCAGCTTGCCCCGAAAGTGCCGTGTGACAAGATCATTGTCGGCGAAAGCGGTATCTTCACCGGAGAGGATCTTGCAATGCTTTCGGAGGTCGGCGTTTCCACATTCCTGATCGGTGAAAGCCTGATGCGTGCTGCGGATGTCACTGCCGCAACGCGCGCGCTGCTGGCGCAGCCGCAAAAGGCTGCCGGATAGCAGGCGGTTCGATATGTCCGAAAAAACTCTCACCCATCTTGCTCCATCCGGCGAGGCCCGGATGGTCGATGTCTCGCCGAAGGCATCGACTGAACGGATCGCCGTGGCCGAAGGCCACGTCGTCATGTCGAAGACGACGCTTGATCTCGTCGTGTCAGGGAATGCCAAGAAGGGCGACGTGCTCGGCACCGCGCGCATCGCCGGTATCATGGCAGCGAAACGCACCCATGATCTGATTCCGCTTTGTCATCCGCTGTCGATCTCGCAGGTGATCGTCGATCTCGAGCCCGATGCGGCACTGCCCGGAATTGCCGTGCGTGCGACCGTCAAGGTGCAGGGCCAGACCGGCGTCGAGATGGAAGCGTTGACGGCAGTTTCGGTTGCCTGCCTGACCGTCTATGACATGGTGAAGGCCGCCGAGCGCGAGATGCGGATCGAGGGCATTCGTTTGATCGAGAAGTCGGGCGGCAAGTCCGGACCTTTCCGCGCGAAGGAATAAATCGTGTCATTGCTTCCAGTCGCTGACGCTCTCAAGCGTGTGCTGGCGAAAGCGCAGCCTTTGCCGTCCGAGCATGTCGCTTTGGCTGAGGCGCATCAGCGCGTATTGGCTGAGGATCTGCGCGCGCTGCGGACGCAACCGCCCGCTGATGTTTCCGCGATGGACGGTTATGCCGTGCGCGCCGAAGATTTTGCCACGACGCCAACGGAACTGAAATTGATTGGCGAGGTCGCGGCGGGCCGTCCCTTCGCCGGCACTTTGCAAACTGGGGAGACCGTACGCATCTTCACCGGCGGTGAATTGCCGGCTGGAGCCGACACTGTCGTCGTGCAGGAGCAGACGCAGCGTGACGGCGACACCGTAACCTTCGCCACGCGCCCCCAACCCGGTCGGCACATCCGTAAGGCTGGCCTCGATTTCCGCGACAATGATATTCTGCTGGCGCGGGGCCGTGTGCTCTCCGATCGCGATTTGTCGCTGGCCGCGGCGATGAACCATCCGCAGGTGCCGGTGCATCGTAAACCGCGCACGGCCTTGCTCGCGACCGGCGACGAACTTGTCCTGCCCGGTCAGACGCCCGGCCCCGGCCAGATCATCTATTCAAATGGCTATTCGATCATGTCCCTGGCGCGTCAGCAGGGCGCAGAGGTCATCGACCTCGGCATCGTCCCCGATCGGATCGAGGATACGATTGCCGCGATCCGCCGCGCCCGCGATGCGAAGGTGGATGTGCTGGTGACCCTCGGTGGCGCGTCGGTCGGCGATTACGATCTCGTTCAGAAGGCGCTGACATCCGAAGGCATCGATCTCTCGTTCTGGAAGATTGCGATGCGGCCGGGCCGCCCGCTGATGCACGGTCAACTCGGCGACATGCAGGTGCTCGGTCTGCCCGGCAACCCGGTGTCGGCTTATGTTTGCGCGTTTCTATTTCTGGGTCCGCTGTTGCGCCAGCTATGCGGGCGGCAGGACATCGAAAATCCGACCGAGCAGGCGCTTCTGGGTTCGGATCTGCCCGAAAACGACGAGCGGGCGGATTATTTGCGGGCTCGCCTGTCGCGATCAGTCAGGGGTGTTGCCGTGGCGACCCCCTTCCCCCTGCAGGACTCATCCATGGGGCGTGTCCTGGCACATTCGGACTGCCTGGTCCTGCGCGAACCGCATGCCGAGCGAGCTCTCACAGGGTCCATCTGCACCATATTGAAACTTCCCCTTTAGAAACCTGCATTTTCTTCACCTCAAATTAAGGGGTTGCGGAACACATATCGAACATATAGTGTCTGTTCATGATTTGTTTCGCACCCCTCGTGGTGCTGGCCGGGGGACACGACGATGCTGACCCGCAAGCAATTTGAGCTCCTGCGCTTCATCAACGAACGGCTGAAAGAAGCTGGCGTACCGCCGTCGTTCGACGAGATGAAGGACGCGCTCGATCTGCGTTCCAAATCGGGCATCCATCGCCTGATCACGGCGCTTGAGGAACGCGGCTTTATCCGACGCCTGCCCAACCGCGCGCGCGCGATCGAGGTCATCAAGCTTCCCGATTCCGTCACGCAAGCCTCGAGCACCCGCCGCGGCTTCACGCCAAGTGTGATCGAAGGCAATCTCGGCCGCGTCCGCTCGGCACCTGAGGATAGCAGCGATAGCCGTTTTGTCGCCGTGCCGATGATGGGCCGCATTGCAGCCGGCACGCCGATCGAGGCGATCCAGAGCAAGAGCCACACCATCAATGTGCCGCCGGACATGCTGTCACCCTCCGGGGAACATTTCGCACTTGAAGTCCGCGGCGACTCGATGATCGAAGCCGGCATTCTGGATGGCGACGTTGCCTTGATCCGCAAATCCGATGGAGCCGACACCGGCGATATCGTGGTCGCGCTGATCGATGAAGAAGAGGCCACGCTGAAACGCTTCCGCCGACGCGGTGCCTCCATTGCGCTGGAGCCCGCCAACACCGCCTACGAGGTGCGCATTCTGCCGCCGACGCGGGTGCGGATTCAGGGCAAGCTCGTCGGTCTATTCCGCCGGTACTGATACCGCATCTTCGATATCGAGATCCTGACTGCGCGGCGTCGCATTGCGAGGCGGCGCTGATTGTTGCGCAGGCGTGCGAGCGGTAATCGACGTCCATGGGCGCTGATAGCCTGGCGGCCGCGCGGCATCGACCACAAAGGCGGAGCCGTTCCAATTAACCGCGGCAGCGCCGCTCATTCGTGCCGTATTGCGATCGATAGCCTTTGCCGCGCAAGCAGGAGGGACTGCTCGGTTCGTCACGACGAAGGCGGCGATCTCGCAATCTTCTGCGACAGCATCTGCGGTGAACGACAGGGCAATGGCTCGTCCGTCTGCAAGACGGGCAACGCATCCCTGTTCGTCGCATCGCGTCCCCTGAACGAGCGACTGATCCTTCGGAGATCGTGGATCGCCGTCTGCGGCAAGCCATGCGCCGAGGACGAATTCATTGCGGCGTGTTGCCATGACACGCAGTACATTCTCCGCATCGCGCACGGCGACCATGCCGGCATCCGCGGCGATGAAAATATCCGGCCTTGATGTCATCAGGACGAGACCGACGCATCCTAGTCCGAGCACCCCGCCAGCCCATCGCAATGGTGAGCGCAGCAAGCACAGTAGGATGAGACCGGCAGTGCCAACGAGAAGTGGTGTCGTTCCGAAAGCGGCGACACGACCGACGGCGCCAGGGAGACTGGCGACCCACGTGGCCGCGGCAATGATCCATTCGATCCCCTCGCCCATCAGCCACCAGAACGGCCGGTCGAAGCCGAAGGGTAGAGCGAACAGCGCAAGCAGGCCCGCTGGCATGATCCAGATGGAGACAGCCGGCATCGCGAGCAGATTGGCAAGGACGCCATAAGGCGCGAGACGGTGGAAGTGATACGCGGCGAATAGCGTGGTTGCGAGGCCCGCGACAAGCGAGGCAAGTATGAGCGCGATGAGTTCACGGCCGCCCCACAGGGCGATCCGCGCACTCAGCGATTTGTCCGGCACATTCGATAGCCATGGAAGGCCACGCTCATACACCGCGATCAATGCCAGCGTTGCGGCGAACGACATTTGAAAACTGGGATGCACAATCGATTCAGGCGAGATCGCCAACAGCACCAACGCAGCGACGGAAATCGTCCGCAATGTAAGCGCTGGCCGATCGAACATGATGCCGATCAAGACAATCGCAGTCATGATGAAGGCACGCTGCGTTGCGACTTCGGCACCCGACAGCAACAGGTAGAACGCCGCCATCATAAGCGCGGCCAAGGCAGCCCATTTCTTGATCGGGTAACGGTTGGCGACGATCGGAAACAAGGCGAGTCCCGCGCGGACCACAAAGAACACGACGCCTGCGACAACAGCCATGTGATAGCCGGAGATCGACAGCACATGAGCAAGGCTTGAGACATACATGGCCTCATTCACCGGCGTCGAGATGGCGTCGCGTTTACCGGTGATCAATGCTGATGCGATCGCGCCCTTGTCTCCCGGCAAAGCTGCGCGGATGCGCGCATCGATCGCGTCACGCAAGCCGCCAATCGTCACAGCATAGCGAAGCCAGATGCCGGGCGGTTCGGGAGCTGTGACACGCTTGATCGGTCCCATTACAAAGCCGGTCGCGCCGAGTTGCTGAAAGTAGTAGTCACGCGCAAAGTCGTATCCTCCCGGCCGCAGAGGTGTGAGCGGCGGATTGAGCCGCGCCCGCAATTCGACGAAGGACGCTACGGGGGGCGCAAGCCCTTTGCGGACCGTGACACGGACGCGCTCGAGCTTTTCGTTCGCGCGTGTGCCGGTCATGCTGTGTATGCGAACGACGATGCGATCGTTGCGTTCGCGCTCTTCCCGCCGTTCGACGAAGCCGGTGAGCGTAACGTTGTAAGCGGGCGTTGTGAGGACAGGGTGCGCAATGCGCAGGGTCTTCCAAGTAGCGAACGAAAAACCAGCCGTGATCGCAGTCATGCCGATCATCAGGGGCCATGCGAGCGGTCTTGCACGCGTCGCGACGCCAAGGCTGAACGCTATGAGCGTTGCGATGACGCCGGCCCATAGCGCCGGCTCATGATCGGCGGAAAAGTAGAGTATGACGCCGATGCCGAACGCGACCGGAAGCCATGGGATCAGACGGCCGGGCGCGAGGTCCGAGGCGATCCAGTTGCCGATGCGGGCGCCGGCGAATTGTGACAAGCGAGCAAGATCATTGAGCCAGCCATGGGCAATGCCGCGATCCACAGCGCGTGGGCCCAGTGGCCACGTGCGCGCCCGCGCCCGGCTTTTCGCCTTGCCCTGCTCCGCCATGAGCCCCCGCCCCGGCCGTTGCCGCGGTAGCAGGTTACATCAGCGGAGCAGCCTTCGTCATGCCCGGCGCGACGTCGGATGCAGGTGAACGGCGATTCTATCCGCCTGCCGACACCTTGGCCCAGGTGTCGCGCAGACCGATCGTGCGGCTGAATACCAGATGGCCCGGCTTGGAATCCCGGTCGCGCACGAAATAGCCCTGGCGCTCGAGCTGCACCGGGTCGCTCGAATTGTCCCCGGCCAGCACGGGCTCAAGCTTGGCATCAGGCAGCACTTCCAGCGATTGCGGATTGAGGTCGGCCACGAAGTTCGATGCGTCCGGGTCCGGCTTGGTGAAAAGCGGATTGTAGATCCGGACTTCGGCATTCACCGCATCTGCGGCCGATACCCAGTGAATGGTTGCCTTCACCTTGCGTCCGTCCGGCGCGTTGCCGCCCCTGGTCGCAGGATCGTAGGTACAGCGCAATTCGACGACCTCGCCGGCATCGTTCTTCACCACCTCGCGGCAAGTGATGAAGTAAGCGTAGCGCAGCCGCACTTCGGTACCGGGAGACAGCCGGAAGAACTTCTTCGGCGGATTTTCCATGAAGTCGTCCTGCTCGATGTAGATCTCGCGGCCGAAGCGGATGCGACGGGTGCCGGCGCTCTCGTTGTCCGGGTGATTGATGGCCTCGAGTTCCTCGCTCTGCCCTTCCGGATAGTTCTCGATCACGACTTTCAGCGGCCGCAACACCGCCATCCGCCGAAGTGCGGTCTTGTTCAGAGCTTCGCGGATCGCGAAATCGAACATGGCAACGTCAACAACGCTGTTCGCCTTGGCGACGCCGATGCGCTTGACGAAATCGCGCAGCGCCGCCGGTGGCACGCCGCGGCGGCGCAAGCCGGCAAGCGTCGGCATCCGCGGATCATCCCACCCAGCCACATGGCCGTCGCGTACCAACTGGGTCAAAACGCGCTTGGAGAGGATCGTGTAACTGAGATTGAGTCGCGCGAATTCATACTGATGTGGCTTCGACGGCACCGGCAGGTTTTCGATGAACCAATCATAAAGCGGGCGATGATCCTCGAATTCCAAAGTGCAGATCGAATGCGTGATGTGCTCGATCGCATCCGACTGCCCGTGAGCGAAATCGTAGCTCGGATAGATCTTCCAGGCATCACCCGTGCGCGGATGATGCGCATGCAGGATCCGATACAGCACCGGGTCGCGAAGGTTGATGTTGCCCGAGGCCATGTCGATCTTGGCGCGGAGCACACGGGCGCCGTTCGGAAATTCGCCAGCGCGCATGCGCCGGAACAGATCGAGATTCTCCTCGACTGACCGATCGCGGAACGGGCTGTTGGTGCCTGGCTCGGTCAACGTGCCGCGGCTTTCACGCATCTGGGTTGGCGTCTGGTCATCGACGTACGCCTTGCCGGCCCGAATGAGTTCTTCGGCCCATTCGTAAAGCTGTTCGAAATAATCGGAGGCATGGAAGAGGTTGTCGCCCCAGTCATAGCCAAGCCATCGGACATCGGCTTTGATGGCGTCGATATATTCCTGCTCTTCCTTGACTGGATTGGTGTCGTCGAAACGCAGGTGACAGCGGCCGGCGAACTCCTGCGCGATGCCGAAATTCAAGCCGATCGACTTGGCATGGCCGATATGCAGATAGCCGTTCGGCTCGGGTGGAAAGCGGGTGACGACGGATTTGTGGCGACCGGAATCGAGGTCTGCCTGCACGATGTCGCGAATGAAATCGCGCCCAGCTTCCGTTGTTGAAGTCTCGTCAACCATTCTTTCTATCCGCCTCGCCGGGCTGTCATTTCGAACCGTTCGTTATTAGCCCATGAGGACGTTTAGCCGATAGGAAATCGTGCGCCAGCCCCAGCATTGCCTTATTGAGGGGCGATGCGCTGTTCCCGGCCCCATTGTCACATGATAGATGGGCTGATTCCGACCCAAACTTCCCGCTGACTCTGACCGAGCCCAGGATGTCCGACCCCGTCGTCACCCGCTTTGCCCCGTCTCCGACCGGCTTCCTTCATATTGGCGGGGCACGCACCGCGCTGTTCAATTGGCTCTATGCGCGTGGGCGCGGCGGCAAGATGTTGTTGCGAATTGAAGATACCGACCGCGAGCGGTCCACCGAGGCGGCGATCGATGCCATTCTCGATGGTCTGACCTGGCTCGGAATCACCTGGGATGGCGACGCGGTCCACCAATTCGCACGTGCGGCGCGACATCGCGAGGTGGCCGAGCAGCTACTGGCCTCGGGCCATGCCTATCGCTGCTACGCCACACCGGAGGAGCTGACCGAGATGCGCGAAGTGGCCCGCAAGGCCGGACGCGCGCGGATGTATGACGGCCGCTGGCGCGATCGCGATCCTTCCGAGGCGCCGGCCGGCATGAAGCCGGTGATCCGGCTGAAGGCGCCACTGAGCGGCGAGACTGTGATCGAGGATCAGGTCCAGGGCCGCGTGGTCTGGAAGAACGAGGATCTCGATGATCTCGTGCTGCTGCGCTCTGACGGCAACCCGACTTACATGCTCGCGGTTGTGGTCGATGACCACGATATGAGCGTGACGCACATCATCCGCGGCGATGACCATCTGACCAACGCGGCGCGCCAGAAGCAGATATACGACGCACTCGGCTGGCCGGTGCCAACGATGGCGCACATCCCGCTGATCCATGGTCCGGATGGATCGAAGCTTTCGAAGCGTCACGGTGCGCTCGGCGTCGATGCGTATCGCGCGCTCGGCTATCTGCCCGAGGCGTTGCGCAACTATCTGGTGCGGCTCGGCTGGAGCCACGGCGACCAGGAGATCTTCTCGACCGAAGAGATGATCAAGCTGTTCGACCTGCCGCAGATCGGGCGGTCGGCCGCGCGCTTCGACTTCGTCAAACTCGAAAGCCTGAATGGCCATTACATCCGTCAGACGGATGATGCCGCCCTGCTCGCTGAACTGGAAAAGGCTCTGCCTTTCATCCCGAACGGCAACGAACTTGCGGCAAAACTCGACGATGACTTGCGCGGCAAGCTGCTCAAGGCGATGCCGGGTCTCAAGGAGCGCGCAAAGACCCTTGTGGAATTGCTCGAACACTCGCGCTTTATCTGGGCGGCGCGGCCGCTGCAGCTCGAAGATCGCGCAAAGGCGCTCCTGACGGCCGATGCGAAAGCCGTGCTGGCGGCTCTGCTGCCTGCCTTCGACGCGATTGCCGATTGGTCGGCAGAAACGACGGAAGCGGCTGTTCGTGACTACGCCGACCGCGTCAATGTCAAACTTGGTTCGATCGCACAACCGCTGCGCGCGGCGCTGACCGGACGCGTCACCTCACCCGGGATTTTCGAGGTGCTGGGCGTGCTCGGCAAGGCCGAGAGCCTTGCCCGCATGCGCGATCAGGTGACAGCAGCGGCCCCGGCTGCGTCGTGAGGCGGCGGATTTTTCGTTAATTTTACGCTGCCACTCATATCTCGTCGCATGGGTCCCATCCCTCGGTGTGGCCCATCTTGCGAGGCGGTAAGGGATGGGATACGCCACCGCCTATAGGACCAAATCGTCGGGTAGCTTGGCACCTTTTTTCCGGTCAGTTGACTGGCTAAATGTTCCAACTGCCCTCCGTTTGCAGAGGGAAAACTATGGACGCGAAGACGGGTACCAAGACCGCAAAGGTCTCGATCGGCGATGAAAGCTGGGATCTCCCCGTCAAAGCGGGAACCATTGGTCCTGCTGTTGTGGATATCGCCAAGCTGTATGGCCAAACTGGGATGTTCACCTACGATCCAGGCTTCACCTCGACCGCGAGCTGTGAATCCAAGATCACCTACATCGATGGCGACGAAGGTACCCTGCTGTATCGCGGCTATCCGATCGAGCAGCTCGCCGAGCACGGCGACTTCCTGGAGACCTGCTACCTGCTGTTGTTCGGCGAATTGCCGACCGCGGCGCAGAAGGCCGACTTCGACCGGCGCGTGACTAATCACACCATGGTTCACGAGCAGATGAGCCGCTTCTTGCAGGGGTTCCGTCGCGACGCTCACCCGATGGCGGTGATGGTCGGCTCAGTTGGCGCGCTGTCCGCTTTCTATCACGACTCGACCGACATCTCCGACCCGTACCAGCGGCTCGTCGCCTCGATCCGCATGATTGCCAAGATGCCGACGCTCGCGGCGATGGCCTACAAGTATACGGTTGGTCAGCCATTCGTGTATCCGACCAATGCGCTCGACTATTCGTCCAACTTTATGAAGATGTGCTTCGCGGTGCCCTGCGAAGAGTACAAGGCCAATCCGGTGATGGCGCGGGCGATGGACCGCATCTTCATCTTGCACGCCGACCACGAGCAGAACGCCTCCACCTCGACGGTGCGGCTGGCTGGTTCGTCCGGCGCCAACCCGTTCGCATGCATCGCAGCCGGCATTGCCTGCCTCTGGGGCCCGGCCCACGGTGGCGCCAACGAAGCGGCGTTGAAGATGCTGGCCGAAATCGGTTCAGTCGATCGCATTCCGGAATATGTGAAGCGCGCTAAGGACAAGAACGATCCGTTCCGCCTGATGGGCTTCGGTCATCGTGTGTACAAGAACTACGATCCGCGCGCGAAGATCATGCAGAAGACCTGTCATGAAGTGCTGGCGGAAGTCGGCCACGGCGACGATCCGCTGCTGCAGGTTGCGATCGAGCTCGAACGCATCGCCCTCAGCGATGAATATTTCATCGAAAAGAAGCTGTACCCGAACATCGATTTCTATTCGGGCATCACCCTGAAGGCGATGGGCTTCCCGACCTCGATGTTCACGGTGCTGTTCGCCGTTGCCCGCACGGTCGGCTGGATCGCGCAGTGGAAGGAAATGATCGAAGATCCGCAGCAGAAGATCGGCCGTCCGCGCCAGCTTTACACCGGTGCGACACGCCGTGATTACGTGCCTATCTCAACTCGCAAGGCGTAAGGCACGATCCTGGTCGAATATCATTTCGACCAACACGCCCCGCCGGTCGTGACAAAAGCGAACTGATCGGAATCGTCCGCCTTTGCGAAAGCCGCGAAGGCGGACAAAATTTTCAGCGAGCCTGCAGATATTCCTGGCACAATCACGAGCAATCCTCGCTCCATCGCCTCATCAAGCGATAGCGTGCCGGCTTCCAGGGCCGCCAATACAGCGCTGCCGGTTATAACGGCAGTGTCGCCGGCGTGGGTGCCCTCGGTGCGAATTTCAAAAACGACTCCTTCAGGCAGGGACCGAAAACGGCTCCATAGCCCGCTATCGACCAACAGCATGGAGAAGCTGGATACACTTTCCCCGCCCGCCAAAGCCAACGCGGAGCCAAAACGTTGGATCCGCTGGACGACGTGTCCGTAGTCGAACAAGTCTCCTCCGGTCTTCTGTGCTCCAGCATTCAGCTCCAGAATGCCGGCCTTCGCGGCATCGCGCAGCGCGAGCGCGACATCGATCGAGCGCGGATGCAGAACGGCAAAGCTATTATTCAGCCCTCCGTGATACCCGCACGCTGCCGTGAGGTGGTTAGACGTCAGCAAGAATGTCAATGCAAGGAGTGTACGCAGATACAATGCGGTCATTGTGCCCTCCGCGACCACAAAGGACAAAGAATGAGCGTGTGGAAAGGCTTTCCCCGCCACTCAATCTGATTTCCTACGAGGCTGATACAGCTATGTGGATTGTTGTCTTGGGGGATAACGACGTTGAACCAAATCGGGAATGTGCCCGGCACGTTTGCGCTTTGGCGTTTGATCGCGACGCCGACAAGGCAAGGTTGGTTTGGATCACTTCTTCTGTATGACTGGCACAGCATCTGTACGTCATGACCAGTTCTCCCAACTACGCTTTTACTCTTGAATGTGCCTTTACTCTGAATGTGCCCTAGAGCTCTCCACTTCCAATTAAGCGGGTTGTCTCCTTTTGATTTGATGGTGCGATGAAAATCGCAGTCGATATGATGAAAAGTTTAGGCGCGGAGCAGACGCGCGGAGCGGAAGATCGCCGACAGAAGCCGTTCCGCATTCGTCAACGCGAGCAGCGTATCCCTCAACTGACGAAAATGAAAGCTGCGAATGATTGTTCTATGTCGAATCACGAAGAATAAATGCGCACGCTGCAACATCAAAATTGTAGCGATGTCTGATCGCTCATTTGCTTTTGTTGCGGTACCGACATGTCAATAGTGCTAACCTGAGTATAATTTTCGACTCGCAGTATTTGCTGAGAGGTTGGGGCAATGCCGACACTTGCTCAATTCATTGTTTGGATTGTCATCGGCTTGATCGGTGGCAGTCTCGCCGGACTGATCGTCACCTGGCATCGTCAAGGCTTTGGAATCTGGCGCAATATCGGTCTAGGGCTGGTCGGCGCGTTGGTTGGTGGCTTTATCTTCCGGATGTTCGGTTTGTTTCCGGGGTTGGACAAAATCGCGATCTCGTTGCGCGATGTCGTGGCCGCTTTCGCCGGCTCGCTGATCGTAATGCTGGCATGGTGGCTTTGGCAGAAGTTCAGTCCGACCCGATGATCAGCTATTTCCAGTGATACGATATTACTGGAATAATTCATTCCTCGCAGAGAAGTGATGACGATCAAGACGCCGCTTGCGTCACCCCGTCATAGGCCCACGTTACGTAGGCTGCGCCCCAGGTAAAGCCGCCGCCAAACGCGGCCAGGACCAGACGGTCTCCCGCCTTCAACTTGCTTTCATAATCCCAGAGGCAAAGTGGGATCGTTGCAGCAGTCGTGTTGCCGAATTTTTGGATCGTCATCATCACGCGATCCATTGGCAGCCCCATCCGCTCAGCCGTGGATTCGATGATGCGGCGATTGGCTTGGTGCGGCACCAGCCATTGGATCATGTCCCCACGCAGGTTGTTACGCGTCATGATCTCGCCGGCGACTTCTGCCATCTTCGCGATGGCGAATTTGTAAACGGCAGCACCCTCCTGGTGGACGTAGTGCATGCGCTTTGCAACAGTCTCGGCGCTGGGTGGAAGCCGGCTGCCGCCGGCCTTCTGATGCAGGTGGATCATGCCCGAGCCGTCCGAGCGGATCAGCGTGTCGAGGATGCCCTCACCGTTCGGGCTCGGTTCGATCAGCACAGCCCCGGCGCCATCCCCAAACAGAACGCAGGTTGCGCGGTCGGTATAGTCGATGATCGCCGACATTTTGTCGGCACCGACGACAACGACCTTTTTGCACTGACCATTCGCGACGAATTGCGAAGCGATGGTGATGGCGTAGATGAAACCTGAACAGGCGGCCTGGACATCGAACGAGCCGATCGCACCGACCCCGACCATGTCGCAGATCAGGTTGGCGGTTGACGGAAAGACGAAGTCTGGCGTCGTCGTCGCGCAGATGAGAAGATCGATGTCGCTTGGTTTGTTGCCTGTTCGCTCCAGAAGGCCGCGCACCGCTTCCGCGCCCATATGCGAGGTGCCGAGCCCCTCTCCCTTCAGGATTCGCCGTTCCCGGATACCGGTGCGCTCCATGATCCAGGCATCGGACGTATCGACCATCCGGGCCAGTTCCGCGTTGCTCAAAACATAGTCGGGGAGATAACCGCAAACGCCTGTTATTGCGGGTGTTTTTTGATGGCCGTTGCGCATGGAAAATTTGCCGATGGTGGGTGCGGCAGGGGACGCCGCAAATTAGGCGGTTACGGGGCTGGATACCAGTCCTGGCGGCAAATGTCAGGCTGGATGCGTGGTTTTGATTGCCACTTGCTCAACGATCTTTGCGGCTCGGGCGGCCGGTCTGGCTGTGCCGATTTCCATCAGGCCATCCAGACGTGCCAAGGCAGCGAGTTGCTTCTGCCGTTCCGGGGACGCGCGGAGCAGCGGCGCGAGCGCGTCAGACAGTTTTTCCGGCGTGCAATCGCTTTGAATGAACTCGGGGACAGCGTTCTCGCCGAGTATGAGATTTGTCAGGATCACCGATGGAACCCGGATCAGCCGGCGAGCGATCACGGCTTCAAGGCCGGAAACCTTGTAAGCGGTGATCATCGGCACTCCGGAAATGCCCAGTTCGAGGGTCACAGTTCCTGATTTGGCCAACGCTGCCCGCGCCTGCCGGAAAGCCGCGCGACGCTCCTCGCGTTTGACGACGATTTTCGGTCGCAAAGGCCAATTCGCGGTCTCGCGAACCACCGTGTCCTGGAGGTGCGGAGTTGTCGGGATGACGATGTCCAGCGGCCAGACTGTTTTGGCCAGACGCTCCAGCGCGCGGCCGAACGGGTCAATCAGGCGTTTAACCTCATTTCTGCGGCTGCCTGGCAGGACCAGCAGCACCGGTGTGCCGCTATTTCTGCGCTCTGCTTCTTCCGCACTGGGACGTAGTTCATCGATCTGCTCGACCAGTGGATGTCCAACATAGGTGCAAGGTGGCCCACCGAGTTCCTTGTGAACGCGGGGCTCGAACGGCAGCAGCGCCAGCACATGATCGACATACTGGCGCATGGCACGGGCCCGGCCCGGCCGCCAGGCCCAGACTGATGGCGAGACGTAATTGACAATCGGAATGGCCGGGTTGGCATTGCGTACCCGTCGAGCGACCCGATGCGTGAAGTCCGGGGAATCGATGATGACCATCACATCCGGTCGTTCGTCGAGCGCTGCATATACAGTCTGGCGAATGCGGCCGAGGATCTTGGGTAGTGCCTGCGCGATGCCGGAAATGCCGACGATGGCAAGGTCATCGATCCGAAACAATGACGGCAGGCCTTCGGCGGCCATTTCGTAGCCACCAACGCCGCGGAATTCGACCGACGGGCCAAGTCTCACCTTCAGCGCCTGCATCAAAGCAGCGCCGAGCCTGTCGCCGGATTCTTCCGTTGCTACCAGAAAGACTTTCATGTGGTGTCGTCAAACCCGACCACGAACACTTTTGCCCGGTCAGCTTTTTGAACCACAATTTGCGGCTCGGCAACGATGGTGCCGCCCGCCACGACGGCGAGGCCCGCCAGTCCAGCTTCGGCCACGCCCTCAATCGTGCGCGGGCCGATGGATGGAAGGTCGAAGCGGTGATCTTGCCCGGGCTTCGGCGCCTTGATGAGGATGCCGGTGCCAATCGGCGCGCGGAAGCGTTTGTTTCGTCGCAACTCAGCAACGCGCGCCAGCATCTGGTCGGTGCCTTCAGCCGCCTCCACGGCAATGACATGACGGTTCGCCACCACGACCCCCTGGCCGATGTCCAGAGGACCCATGGTGTGGAGAATCTCGAGGCCATGCCGGATGTCGGTCAGGTCATTTGCGGAGGGGCTGAATTGCCCAAGCGCACCTTTCCGAACCAGGATCTCAGGCGCCACTTCATGGGCGCCCAACAGACGAAAACCGTGATCCTCGAGCATCCGCGCCATGCCGCTTAGCAGATGGTCGTCGCCGCCGTAAAAGTGGCGGATCGCTCTGGGCAAGACCCGCAGGGTGGCGAAGTCAAAATTGATCAGTTGCCGAAGGCTCGGCCGCACCAGCGTGCCGATGAAGATCACGTCCCGGCATCCCTCGCGACGCGCCAGGCGGAGAAACCGGCCGAGCTGTACGACATGTGCCCAGTGATGCGGATAATTCTTGACCGCATTCTCGTCGGCCCAGCCGCGCAACGCGAACAGCACAACCTGGCGTCCATTCCGGAGCAATGCATCCGCGACTGTGAAAGGAAACGTGCCGCCCCCGCAGATGATGGCGACGGGCCCCTCGCCGGTCGCCCGATCCGACGTCGTCATGACTCCGTGGCCGGGCTTCCTTCTCCGGCCAGCCCGGTCTTGCCAGCTTTCATCAATGGGCGGGAGCCGCCCGCCCGAATGAAGGCGATGACCTTGGTGACAACCGGATCATCGGCGAAGTTGCGCTCGACCGCATCGACCCGCTCCTTGAAATGTCCGCGGACCAGGAACAAAGCGCGATAGGCCTGCCGAAGCCCGTGAATATCGGAGCGGGAAAAGCCGCGCCGGCGCATGCCAATGACATTCAGTCCGTCGAGTTCGCCGCGCTGCCCGATGGCGAAGCCAAACGGAATCACATCCGCGCCCAAACCGGTGACGCCTGCGATCATTGCGCTCTCACCGATACGAACGAATTGATGCGCCGCCGAATGGCCCCCCATGAACACATAATCCTCAACGATCACGTGACCGCCAAGAACGGCATTATTCGCCAACGTTACGCTGTTGCCGATCCTGCAATCGTGGCCGACATGCGAGCCGACCATGAACATGCATTTGTCGCCGACTTCGGTGAGGCCGCGATCGTCTTCCGTGCCGGTATTCATCGTGACATGTTCGCGGATCTCGCAATCAGCCCCGATCGTCAGGCGCGTCGGGCCGCCGCGATATTTCACCGATTGTGGCGGCGTGCCGAGCGAGGCAAAGGGATAAACGACGGTCCGCGCGCCGATCGTGGTATGGCCTGTCAGCGAGACATGACTGATCAGGCGGCAATGATCGCCCAGAACGACGTTAGGGCCGACAATGCAGTATGGACCGATGTGAACGCCCTTGCCGATGACCGCGCCGGAAGCGACGCGCGCGGTCGGATCGATGGACGGCTCAGGCGTTTCAAGCATTGACGATCATCGCTCCGACTTCGGCTTCCGCTACCAGCACGCCATTCACTTTCGCTTCGCAGCGATACCACCACATCATCTTTTTCCGGTTGATCTTGGTGGCGTGATACTCAATCGTATCGCCGGGCTGCACTTGTTTGCGAAACTTGGCCTTGTCGATGGTGAGAAAGAAGACACTTTTCGTTTCACCACCTGTCGCGCCCGAACAGATGCACAGCACGCCGGCGGTCTGCGCCATGCCTTCGATCATCAGCACGCCGGGGAAAACCGGATTCTCCGGGAAATGGCCCATGAACTGGGGTTCGTTCGCCGTCACATTCTTGATGCCGATCGCGAATTCATCCGAGCGCATGTGGGTGACGCGATCGATCATCAAAAATGGATAGCGGTGCGGAAGCGCCTTGAGAATTTTCGCGATATCCGCCGTTTCCAGTTTCGTGGTCGGCATTTCGTCCATGGGATCAGCCTTCGGTCTTGGCTTTGTTCTTTTCGGCGCTGTGACTTTTCGCGGCCCGGTCAAGCCAGGCGACTTCGCGCATCCAGATCTTTGCCGGCTTCGCCGGCAGACCGGCATAGCGGCCGCCGGGCGGAATATCGGCATTGACCCCGCTCATGCCAGCCACCTGCGCCCCCTCGCCGATCGCGACATGGTTGTTGATGGTTACCCGACCGCCGAGAGCGACGAAATCCCCCAGTGTCACGCTGCCGGCGATTGCGCAATGCGCGACGATCACGCAATGACGGCCGACAGTCACATTGTGACCAATCTGGACCAAGTTGTCGATTTTGGTGCCTTCACCGATGACAGTATCGCGGATAGCTCCGCGATCGATGGCCGTATTCGCGCCGATTTCGACATCGTCCTGGATGATGACGCGACCGACCTGCGGAACCTTTGTATGTCCGCGTGGCCCCATCACGTAGCCGAACCCGTCCTGCCCGATCCGGCAGCCCGGATGCAAGATCACGCGGTCGCCGATCAGTGCATGAGCGAGAGTGCTCTGCGCTCCGATGCTGCAGTTGCGGCCAATGCGTACCTCGGCGCCGATCACTGCACCCGCCCCGATCAGCGTTCCGGAGCCGATTTCGGCGCGAGGTCCAATTACCGCCCCCGGCTCGATGGTGACGCCGTCCTCGATCCGGGCCTTGGGGTGAACCGATGCTCCGTGCGTAACTCCTTCCGCCTCGAACAGCGAGGATGGACGTAGCGCGTCGGCAAACAAGGTGCGCGTCACTGCAACGAAGCCACGATACGGCTCGCGCGTAATGAGCATCAGAAGGCCGGGAGGCGCATCCTTCACGAACCGTTCTGCGATCAGGCAGGCACCGGCCCGCGTCTCCGACAGCCCTTCGGCGTAGCGAAGGTTTTCGAGAAAGGTCAGATCGTGCGGACCTGCACGATCAACCGGCGCAACATTGGTAATCCGCACATCTGATCGCGCCGGGTCGGACAGGGTCGCGCCGGTGAGCGTTGCGATCTCTCCGGCGGAGAGACCGCTGCCAAGCTTGAAAAATACCGGATCGGTCATGCCGCCGACACCGCCGTGAACAATTTGGTGAATTCGGCCGTGCGGATCAGAACCGAGTTCCACCGCCGAAACGGAATTCCTGAACGATGTCGTAGCCCTGCTTGGTGATCGGAATGGCGTAATCGAACCGAAGCGGACCGAATGGCGAATCCCAGACCAGACCCGCACCAACCGACGAGCGGATGGCGTTGCTGTCTTCAAAAATCATGGTTTCACCAGGGACTGCAGTCGGGCCCTTATAATTCCAAACCGATCCGGCATCGGCAAAGATTGCGGCGCGGATACCAACATCCTTCGGAATGAAGTACAGCGGAATCTGCAGTTCGAGACTGGCCGCCCAGTAGTTCGTACCGCCGAGTGCGTCGTTTGTCGTCCAGGGGGTTACGTCGCGCGGACCAAAGCCGTTCTGACGGAAGCCGCGAACCAGGTTCGGGCCGCCCTGGAACATGTCGATGAAGCGCAGATCCTTGCCACCCCAGCCGGTGATGTTGCCAGCCTGCAGCCGCAGCATCGCGATGTAGTCTGGAACGACCTCCTGATAGAAGCGGAGGTCACCCGTGCTGCGGATGAAGTTGACGTCGCCACCGAGACCGGCGAGTTCCTGCTTGAGTTCAGCGCGAATGCCCTGGGTCGGAGCACGGTTGTTGTCGAGCGTGTTGTAGATCAGGCTGTAACCCGCGAGCGACGTCAGTACTGGACCTTGATCAAGGCTCAGGCGAACCGGAAGCGACGGGACGATATCGACGCTGCCGCAACCCTTGGGTTTATTGTGGGGATCCCACGGTACGATCGCGAAGCAGTTCGAATAGCCGTCCTGCAGCGACAGTTCCTGCTGATACAGCGAATAGCGAAGCTGCAGCGTCAGATCTTCACGCAGCTCGAAGCCGAGCCGGGCCGCGCCACCGATCGTTTTGGTGTCGTATGACGTGTACTGCTGCCCGTTGGTTTCCTTGGCGAAGAAATCGAGGCCCAACGCCATGCGGTAGTCGAGGAAATACGGCTCGACAAATGACAGTTCGAAGCCGCGAGCCCGCTGACCGTACTGAACAGACGCTCGTGCGGCCTGACCGCGACCAAGCAGGTTGCGTTCGCCGACAGAGACTTCTCCGAGCCAGCCGTCTTGCGTCGAGTAGCCGCCCGAGATCGAGAATTCACCGGTCGACATTTCTTCGACTTCGACGTTGACCACCACGCGATCCGGCGATGACCCCGGCTCGTTGGTGATCTTCACGCTCTTGAAGTAGTTGAGGTTCTTGAGCCGGCGCTCGGCACGGTCGATCAGCGCACGGTTATAGGCGTCACCCTCGGCGAGATCGAATTCGCGACGGATCACATAGTCGCGCGTTCGCGTATTGCCACGGATCTGGATGCGCTCGATATAGGCGCGCGCACCTTCGTCGACCGTGAACACGACGTTGATCTTGCGGGTGTCGAAGTCGCGGTCGCCGCGTGGACGAACCACGGCGAAGGGATAACCGCGCTTGGCCACTTCAACCGAAATCGCTTCAACTGATTTCTCGACGGCCTCGGCGTTATAAACGGAGCCGGATTTGGCCTTGAGTTTGCTGACGACGCTGGCGGCATCGACCGAGCGAACATTCGACTGAATATCCACCTGTCCGAAGGTGTAGCGGTCGCCCTCTTCGATCGTGAAAGTGACGATAAACGCTTCCTGCGTGGGGTCGAACTCGCTGATCGCCGATACGATTCGAACGTCGGCGAAGCCGTGCTTGAGGTAGAACCGGCGCAACAAATCGCGATCTGCCTCAATCCGGTCCGGATCATAGACGTCGGTCGTCTTCAGGAAGCTGAGGAGATTGGACTCGGAGGTCTTGATGACGTCCTTCAGCCGGAAATCGCTGTAATTGTTGTTGCCGATGAAACGGATCGCCTTGACGCCCGTCTTCTTGCCTTCGGTGATTTCGAAAACCAGGTCGACGCGATTGTTCGGCAACTCGATGATCTTCGGCACCACGCGGACGTTGTAGCGTCCGTTGCGGCGATAGGTCTCGATGATGCGTTGCGTGTCGGATTGGACGATCGGCCGCGACAGCGTTCCACGCGCCTTCGACTGAATCTCGGCGGTGAGCTGTTCGTCCTTGGCCTTGATGTTTCCTTCAAAGGCGATGCGGTTGATGACCGGGTTTTCCACCACAGTCACGATCAACCGGCCACCCGCCTGACGGATCTGGATGTCCTGGAATAGCCCTGTTGCGTAAAGGCCCTTGAGGCCTTCGTCGATCTGGGCTGCGCCCGTGCCACGGAAATACGAGCGGATGGTGTCCGCCTCGACGCGCCGGTTGCCTTCCACAACGACCGCGCTCGCTTGAGCCAAAGCATAGCCGGTCGGCACCGTGACCGCAGCGATGCCCGCAACAACCCCACTCAGGAGCAGAACCCCCAGGCCCACTCCCCGCAATACCCGGCCACTCATTCCCATTGCCACGCGCTTTTGCCCTACCCCGTCGGCGGTCAGAATCGTAAACAAGTGTCTACCACCACTAGCTTTTACAGTCTCAAGCCAGAGGTGCAAACGAAACCGTTTACGTATCTTAACCGAACCCCCGTCACGTTGCCTCGTCGCCACACGTCGTCCCCCGACGAAGGTGCTATGAGGCAGCCAAATGTAAGATGTCGTTAAAAGTTGCAAAAATCATCAACATAACGACCAACGCCAGGCCGATGCGGAACCCCATTTCCTGGGCGCGCTCGGAAAGCGGCTTCCCTCTGATCGCCTCGATGGCATAGAACAAAAGGTGTCCACCATCCAGCAGTGGCACCGGAAACAAGTTCAAAAGCCCGATCGACACCGACAGGATCGCCGCCAGATTCATGATGGCGACAAAGCCGACCGTCGCCACCTGCCCCGAGACCTGCGCAATGCGGATAGGACCGCCCAGCTGGTCGGCGGATTCGCGGCCGACGATGATACCGCCGATGTAGGACAGCGTTCGCTCAACGACGAACCAGGTCTCCTCGACCCCCATCCAGACGGCCTGCGGCGCTGGAACGGTTTCGAGCTTGGCATCGGTTGCGCCCATCGATCGGGTAATTCCCAGAACGCCGATCCGGTGCACGTTGCCGAAATTGTCCTTCACCTCGCGAAGGGCCGGTGTGGCCTTGAGATCGACCTTGGCTCCGCCGCGATCGACGGTGACGCTCAGCTCCTGGCCCGCATTTGTACTGACCACGCGCTGCATGTCGGCAAATGTCTGAATGGGGCGACCGTTGATGGATACAACGACGTCGCCGGGGACGAAGCCCGCCGTTGCGGCCGCGCTTTCCGGCTGGATCGCGTCGATCCGCGCCGATGTGGACGGCCGGCCATAGAAGGTGAAGATCGCCGCGAAGATCAGGATCGCCAGGATGAAATTGGCGATCGGTCCGGCGGCCACAATGGCGGCCCGGCTTCTCACCGGCTGGTGGTGGAAACTCTCCCGCCGCTCGGCCGGTGTCATCGATGAGATCGCCGCCTGGTCAGGCGTGCTCGCCGCATCGTCGTCGCCAAAAAACTTGACGTAGCCGCCAAGCGGAATGGCCGAAATTTTCCAGCGTGTGCCGTGGCGGTCGTTAAAGCCGACGATTTCGGGACCAAAGCCGACCGAAAACGTCAGCACTCGGACGCCGCACCAGCGGGCAACGAGGAAGTGCCCCAGCTCGTGGAAGAACACCACAATGGTGAGGACGAACAGGAACGGCAACAGCGCGCCGGTAACCCCGCCGCCCCACAAGCTGAAATTCTCCAGAAAACCCATGGACAGCCCTATTCCGAAAATCCGACGATCAGTTTCTAGAAACGGTCGGCAGCAGCGCGTCAGCCATTGATCTTGCGGCCCTGTCGATTGCAAGCGCTTCTTCGACGGTGGCTGGTTCGCGAACGACGCCCGTCCGCACCGCCTCGTTCAGGGTCGCTTCCACGAGCGCCGGAATGGCGGCAAATCCGAGGCGGCGGGCGAGGAATTCAGCCACCGCGACTTCATTGGCAGCATTTAGGACCGTTGGGGCCGCTCCGCCAGCCTCAATGACCTCTCGCGCCAGACGAAGGGCAGGAAAACGAACAAGATCTGGCGCTTCGAAGGTCAGATTGGCCATCTCTTCGAGGGTCAGGCGCCGCGCGGGCTCGTCGATCCGGTCGGGCCAGCCAAGACAATGCGAGATCGGGATGCGCATGTCCGGCGCGCCAAGCTGCGCGATGAATGAGCCATCGCGGAACTCGACGATGCCGTGAACGATCGACTGGGGATGCACGTAGGCATCGATGCTGCTCGCAGGCATCTGGAACAGGTGATGCGCTTCGATCAGTTCGAGCCCCTTGTTCATCAGGGTGGCCGAATCGATCGTGACCTTGGCGCCCATCGACCAGTTCGGATGCTTCAAGGCCTGCTCGGGGGTCGCCGCATTGATCGCTTCAGCGGTCCAGGTGCGGAACGGCCCTCCCGATGCGGTGAGGATCAACCGCCGAACGTCGTCCCGCGTCCCTGCGCCCATCGCCTGAAACAGCGCGTTATGTTCGGAATCGACGGGCAGGATCGTCGTGTTGCGTGCGGCGGCACGGCGCATGAACAGCGCGCCGGCGCAAACGAGGCATTCCTTGTTGGCGATCGCGACCGACGCACCGCGCTCGACGGCAGCCATCGTCGGAGCGAGACCGGCCGCGCCGCTGATGGAGGCCATGATCCAATCAGCAGGGCGCGCGGCCGCTTCGATCACCGCGGACTCGCCGGAGCCAGCCGCGATTCCGGTCCCCGACAGGGCATCCTTGAGTGCCGAAAGCTTGTCCGCGTCGGCAACTGCGGCGAACTTGGCCCTGAGGGCGATGGCGGCTTTTGCCAGGGCCTCGACATTGCGTTGAGCGGTGATCGCCTCGACTTGATAGCGCTCGGGTTGGCGCAGCAACAGATCGATCGTGCTTGTGCCAATGGAGCCAGTCGCACCAAGGATGCTCACGCTCCGCGGCGCTGTCGCCTTGGCGTTCTTCTGGTTGAGTGATGGTGATGTGTTCAGCATGCGTTACCAAATGAGAAGCGCGCTGCCTGGCGCTTCAAGGCCGCCGCGAAGCACGCCAAAAAGCGCCGCGACGGCCGCGGCGAAAATGAATCCATCGAGCCGGTCCATGACGCCACCGTGGCCGGGGATCAGGCCGCTCGAATCCTTGACGTCGAACTTTCGCTTCAGCCAAGACTCGAACAGGTCGCCGGCTTGAGATGCGATCGATAGAACCAGCGCGACAACGCCAATCATCACCGGATTTTTGATTGCGAATACGATGCTGACCGCAATGGCGGCAGCGATCGCGACGATCGTTCCGCCGATCGCTCCTGACCACGTCTTTTTGGGGCTGATCGCCGGCGCCAGCTTCGGCCCTCCAATCGCGCGACCCGAGAAATAACCGCCGATATCCGTTCCCCAAACCACGGCGAAGAGCATGACGATGGTGGCAAGGCCATAGACCGGATCGGCGCGGAGGATCACCGGTGCAAGGAGCAACGCGCTGGCATATACAATCCCGCCTGCGATCAGCGGCGATTGGCGGCCTGCAGTTGCAATCGCGGCAAAGATACCGAGAGCGGTGACCATGACAGCGATCGCCGAATGGTCGGTCTCGATCAGGATCGCTTGCAGGATCAACACGCAAGCGCCGGTCGTGAGAACCACCTGGCGGCCTGCGGGATCAATGAGGCCGACCCATTCCCACCAGACCGCAACCGCTGCCGCGAGCCAGAAAAGGGTGAAAGGCCATGCGCCGAGATACGCCGCGCCGACCGCAAGCGGAGCAAGAACGAGCGCTGAAGCGATCCTCAGCCAGAGATTGCGCGCCGAGGGCGTGCTCGTTGTCTCCGGCAATGGCATGGCGGGATCGCGGCTCGGCATGATCATGACCCGGCAGCAGCCAATCCGCCAAATCGCCGCTCGCGTCGCGCATATTCGGAGATCGCCTGTTCGAGCGCGGCGCGATCGAAATCGGGCCAGAATGTCGGTACGAAAATGAGTTCGCTGTAAGCCGATTGCCAGAGCAGGAAGTTTGACAGCCGCTGCTCGCCACTCGTCCGAATGATCAGGTCCGGATCGGGCAGATCGGAGGCATCCATGAAAGCGGAAAGATGATCCTCGGTGATGTCGGCAACCTGAAGGCGGCCGGCGGCGACTTCATCGACAAGACGGCGCGCCGCACGCGCGATCTCCTGACGCGCGCCGTAATTGAAGGCAACGACCAGTGTCAGTCCATCGTTGTCACGTGTTGTTTCCTCGGCCTCCTGGAGCAGGCTGCGAACATCGTCTTCAAGACCGTCACGATCGCCGATGATGCGAACGCGCACATTATTGCGACGCAGATCCGCAAGATCGTTGCGGATGAAGCGACGCAGTAATCCCAGAAGATCGAGGATCTCTGATTGCGGACGCGACCAGTTTTCCGAACTGAAGGCGAAAATGGTCAGGATGCTGATGCCGATTTCGCCCGCAGTCCGCACTGTACGGCGCAGAGCCTCGACGCCACGACGATGCCCCTCAGCCCGCGGCAAGCCGCGGGCCGCGGCCCAGCGGCCGTTGCCGTCCATGATAATGGCGACATGGCGGGGAATTTCGAAATCCGAAGTCCCGTCCAATGAAACCTTTGGCATCGACATCGCAGGATCCGTTCGCGCCCGTGCCGGTCTCAACTTTTAGACCGTCAGGATTTCTTTTTCCTTATGCGCCAGCATCTGGTCGACCTCGCTGACCATCTGATCGGTCGCCTTCTGGATGTCGCCCGAGAAGCGCTCGTGCTCGTCCTTGCTGATCTCATGGTCCTTTTCGAGTTTCTTGAGCACATCGATACCGTCGCGCCGCACATGGCGCACCGCGACCTTGGCGGCTTCAGCGTATTTGTGCGCGACCTTGACCAGCTCCTTGCGGCGCTCTTCGTTCAATTCAGGAATGCGGAGACGGATGACCTGCCCTTCCGTCTGCGGATTGAGACCGAGATTGGATGCGGTGATCGCCTTTTCCACGGCGTGCACCATCGAACGATCCCAGACCTGTACGCTGAGAAGGCGCGGCTCCGGCACACTAACGGTCGCAACCTGCGAAAGCGGCATATGCGTGCCATAGGCATCGACCTGAACGGGCTCCAGCAGATTCGCGCTCGCCCGGCCGGTCCGCAGACCGGAGAGCTCCTGCTTGAGCACCCCAAGCGCGCCCTGCATGCGCCGCTTCAGCTCGTTGATATCGTGCGTCGTTGCTGCCATTTCGCTGCTCTCTTGAACTTGGCCGGAAATTCAAACCGTTCTCTGCCGCCAACGAGCGTTCGCAACCTGCGAGCGCCTAATCGGCAACGACGGTCGCGCGGCCCTTCCCGCGCAAAACGGCTTCGATCGCGCCCGGCTCGCGGATCGAAAAGACGATGATAGGCATAGCATTTTCGCGGGCAAGCGCGAACGCAGTGGTATCCATCACCTTCAGGTTGCGCTCCATTGCCTCCCGAGGGCTCAGCCGGTCATACCGGACGGCCGATTTGTCCTTTTTGGGGTCGGCACTGTAGACTCCGTCAACGTTGGTGGCCTTGAGAACGGCATCGCAATCCAGCTCGGCCGCTCGCAGCACCGCCGTCGTGTCGGTCGTGAAAAAGGGGTTGCCGGTCCCGCCGGCGAGGATGACCACCTTCCCCTGCCCGATCAGATCAAGCGCGCGCTGCCGGGAAAAAGGATCGCAGACTGTCGGCATCGGTACGGCAGACAATGTCCGGGCGGGAACGCCGGCGCGCCCAATGGCAGCCTCGAGAACGAGGCTATTCATCACCGTCGCCAACATGCCCATCGTATCGCCGGTCGGTCGCGATACGCCCCGGCCTGACACTTCAACGCCGCGGAAGATGTTGCCGCCGCCGACGACGATGCCGATTTCGACGCCCAGGCGGTGCGTCGCAACAATGTCCGCGGCGATCTGCTCGACCACGGACTGATCGACGCCAAAGCCGGCAGCTCCGGCCAAGGCCTCGCCCGAGAGCTTGACGATCACACGTCCATAGACCGCTTCGGCCATGCTGCGACCGTCCTTGCTCACGCGTTCGATTTAGTTGGTTCCTGCTGCTGCGGCGACTTCCGCCGCAAAGTCCGATTCCTGCTTCTCGATGCCTTCGCCGAGCGCATAGCGCACGAAGCCGACAACCTTGACCGGAGCGCCGACCTTGCCTTCAGCCGCCTTCACAGCCTGGGCGACGGTTTTATCGCTTTCATGGATGAACGGTTGGTCGAGCAGGCAGACTTCCTTGAAGTAGGTCTTCAGGCCGGATTCAACGATCTTCTCGACGACATTGTCCGGCTTGCCCTGCGCCTTGGCCTTGTCGGCCAGCACGCCCTTTTCGCGCGCGATCACCTCGGCCGGGACCCCTGCGGGATCGACAGCAACCGGATTCGCGGCTGCGACGTGCATCGCAATCAAGCGTCCGAATGCCGCCAGTTCCTGAACGTCACCGGCGGACTCGAGCGCCACCATGACACCGATTTTGCCGAGACCTTCCGATACCGAATTATGCATGTAGGTACCGATCACGCCCTGATTGACCGACAGAGAGGCCGTGCGGCGCAAGGTCATGTTCTCGCCGATCGTCGCAATCGCCGAGGCGATCGCTTCATCGACGGTCATGCTGCCGACCTTAGCGGTTTTCAGCTTCTCGACGTCGCCACCGGTGGACAGAGCGGCATCTGCGATCAGCTTCACAAGGCCCTGGAAATGATCGTTGCGGGCAACGAAATCGGTCTCGGCATTGACCTCGACAATTGCGCCTTTTTGGGGCGCGGTGCTGATGCCAACCAGACCTTCCGCTGCGACGCGGCCGGCTTTCTTGGCCGCCTTTGCGAGCCCTTTCTTGCGCAGCCAATCGACCGCCGCTTCAACGTCGCCCTTGGTCTCGGTCAACGCCGCTTTGCAATCCATCATACCAGCGCCGGTCTGCTCACGCAGGTCCTTCACAAGCGATGCGGTGATTTCTGCCATGTCAATAATCCGAACGTGCTGGTGTGGCGGCGCGGGGTTGTCCCGCGCCGTAGATATTTATTCGGCGTCAGCGGTGAAGCTCTTGGCCTTCGCCACCCATTGGT
>JAFAFP010000054.1 GCA_023423415.1 Pseudomonadota bacterium
TTGTCCGGCTTCGACGTATGATGGTGAGGCATGAGCCGCTACGGCCTGGCCTTTTCGTAAGGGTAGATGATCTCGCCCGCCTTATATTGCGGCGGGTCGAGCACCACGTAGGTATCGAGCGTTCTGAACTGCTCGATATCGTTACCCTTCACATTCTGGAACTGCGCCGCAAGCATGCGCTCTTCCACCCATTCGCCGCCCGGTCCGAAGGCAACATCGCCGACCACGGTCTTGAACGTGGTCTTCTTAATGTAGTCGGCCAGCTTGGCATCATCGAGCGTCTTGGTCGCCGCAATCGCATCGCCCAGCACCTGCAGATAGGCATAGGCCCAGACCGGCATGTAATAGCCGAGCGGATCGACGCCCTCCGCGGCGGCACGGGCCTGATACTTCTTGATCAAGTCCATCGAGCCGGGGAATTGCAGCGTCTTGGCCGGCACCCAGGTGTCATAGTTGACGATGCCGTTCAGCAGCGGGCCAAGCTGCATCTTGAACACCGTCGCCTGCAACCCGACCATGGCGCCGCCGATCATCTTCGGCTTGAAGCCGGTTTCGTTGACGGCGCGGATGATGCCGACCGAATCCGGCGGATAGGAACACACCACCACCAGGTCCGGCTTGGCCGCAGCGATCGCGCGCACGATCGGCGTGTAGTCGGTCGTGGCGGGCGGATAGGTGCGGTCATAGACGATCTTGAGGCCGGCCGTCTTCGCATTCTCGCGCGCACCGGCGCAGACGTTATGGCCATACTCGGCATCCACCGCCGCGATCGCCACCGTCTCCGGCTTCGGATTCTGCTTCATGGCGACATTGAAGAACGGCCGGGTAAAGGCCGGCTTCGGCGTCGGTCCGGTCGGGATCATCGAGAAGAAGCGCGGATACTTGAATTCCTCATTCACCGCCGTGCCAAACAGCGTGAGGAACAATTTGTTCTTTTGCATCACGACCGGCATCGCCGGCGCAATCATGTTGGTGGCGTAGCCCGATACGACGAGATCGACTTTGTCGACATCCAGAAGTTTGGTGTAGATGCCCGGAACCGTCGAAGGGTTGGTCTGATCGTCGTAATAAACCAGCCTGACCGGACGACCGAGCAATCCGCCCTTGGCGTTGATGTCGTCTTCCCACACCTTCATCGCCACCAGCGACGACTTGCCATTGGGTGCGAGACCGCCGGTGAGCGACATGCCGAAGCCGATCTTGATCGGCTCACCCGACTGCGCGAGCGCCGCGCCCGACGTCAGGGCAGCAGAGACGAGACCCGCAGCACATGCGCCAACCATGCGGCGCGTTATTCGGTGGAACATTTCTTCCTCCTTGATAAAGCGGACCGGCGCAGGTCATACGCCGGTCCGCTCTCGATGCACGCAGAAGCGGCGTGTCTGCTGGCGAATTACTGCTTCGCCTTTTCGTATGGATAGATCAGCTTGCCCGACTCGTAGGCAGGAGGCGCAACCACAACCTGCGTCGAGACATCGCGGAACTGATCGAGACCATTGCCCTTGATGTTCTGGAACTGCACGTGGACGACCTTTTCGTCCGCCCATTCGCCGTCCTTGCCGAACTTCACATCGCCAATGATCAGCTTGTGCGTATTGTTGCGCAGGTAATCGGCGATCTTGCCCTGATCCAGACTTTTGGCGCCTTCCACGGCCTTGCCGAGCAATTCGATATAAGCGTAGCCGTACGGCGCCATATAGTAGCCGAGCGGATCGACGCCTTCGGCGCCGGCGCGCGCCTGATACTTCTTCAGCATTTCGAGCGCTGCCGGGGTCGAGAGCTTGGGCGTCGGCTGCCAGAAGTCGTACATGACGACGCCATTTAGGAGCGGGCCAAGCTGGGTCTTGAACGTGGTGGCCTGAAGGCCGACCATGCTGCCGCCGAACAGCTTCGGCTTCAGGCCGATTTCATTGGCAGCGCGGATAATCCCGACCGAATCCAGCGGATAGGAGCCGACGAACACGATGTCGGCATTGGCCGCCTGGATCGCACGCACGATTGGCGCATAGTCGGTCGTCGCCGGCGGATAGGAACGGTCATAGACGATCTTCAGACCGGCCGCCTTGGCATTGGCGCGCGCGCCGTCAGCGGCGTTCTTGGAAAACTCCGCATCGGCAGCGACAATCGCGACCGTCTGCGGCTTCGGATCCTGCTTCATCGCCAGATCGAAGAAGCCTTTCGACAGCGCCTTCTTCGGATCCTGGCCGGTCGGCATCATCATGAAGAAGCGGTCGTAGTTGAATTCGGAATTCACGCCGAGACCATACAGGCCGATGAAGGTCATCTTCTTCTGCATGACCACCGGCATCGCCGGCGCGAGCATGTTGGTCGCATAGCCGCCGATCACGAGATCGACTTTGTCGACGTCGATCAGCTTGGTGTAGAGTCCTGGCACCGTCGAAGGATTGGTCTGGTCGTCATAGTAAACGAGCTTGACCGGGCGGCCGAGCAATCCACCCTTCGCGTTGGTGTCCTCTTCCCAGATCTTCATCGCCAGCAGCGCCGACTTGCCGTTCGCGGCCAGCGGGCCGGTCAACGACATGCCGAAACCGATCTTGATCGGCTCGCCGGACGGTGCCTGTGCGGATGCAGAAATTGCCGTCTGTGAAAACGCGACGGCAGCGCCAGCGCGGACAAAGCTCCGCCGTGTGATGGAACCAAACATGCCTTCCTCCCGAGAAGTGCGTTTTGTTTTATGGGGGGATTCTTCCTGATCCCTCCCCTGGCTTCAAGTCATAAAAGTCGTCTGTCATTCCGGGGGCGCGTGTGAGCGCGGGCCCCGGAATGCAGCACGCATCTGTTCAGAGACCATCCCTCTCACATGGTGAAAGGGACTACTTGCCCCACACCTCATCAGCCAGTTCGACGATTTCCCGCATCTTTGCCCACTGCTGGTCCTCGGTGAGCACGTTGCCTTCCTCGGTCGAGGCGAAGCCGCATTGGGGCGACAGGCAGAATTGTTCGAGCGGCGCAAATTTCGTCGCCTCGTCGATCCGCCGCTTGACGTCGTCCTTCTTCTCCAGCGTCCCGCTCTTGGAGGTGATGAGGCCGAGCACCACCTGCTTCTCGCCTTTCGGCAGGAACCGCAACGGCTCGAACCCGCCGGCGCGGTCGGTGTCGTATTCGAGGAAATAGCCGTCGAAATTGACCTTGCCGAGCAGAACTTCCGCCACTGGTTCGTAGCCGCCTGAGGAAATGAAGGTCGAGCGGAAATTGCCGCGGCAGGCATGCATGGTCACCACCATGTCTTTCGGCTTGTCCTTCAGGGCAAGGTTGATCATGTCCGCATATTTCTCCTGCAGGCCGTTGGGCTCATCGCCACGTTCGCGCGCTCCCTCAAGTTCTTTTTGCGAGCAGAGATACGCCCAGACGGTGTCGTCGAATTGCAGATAACGGCAGCCGGCGTCGTAGAACGCCTGCACCGCCTTGGCATAGGCCTTGCCAGCATCGTGATAAAACGCCTCAAGATCCGGATAGACGTCCTTGCTGATCGCGCGTCGTCCGCCGCGGAAATGCAACACCGTCGGCGACGGAATGGTCATCTTCGGCATGACCTTGGTGTTGGCTTTCAGAAAACGGAAATGCTCGAGGAACGGATGGTCGGACGGGAAATCGATCTTGCCGTCGATCTTCAAGGTCTGCGCCTTGGTCTGTACGCCGGCGAACTGAATGCCCTGATCCGCACTCACCAGATTGACGCCGTCGAGAAGGCCGAGAAAGTCGAAATGCCACCAGGAACGGCGGAATTCGCCATCGGTCGCAAGCTGCAGACCAACCTCTTCCTGCTTCTTGATGAGCTTGCGGATTTCGTCATCCTCAACCGCCTTCAGTTGATCGGCCGAGATCTCGCCCTTCTCGCGCTTCGCGCGCGCCTCTTTCAACGGCTCGGTGCGAAGGAAGCTTCCCACCTGATCGGCCCGGAAAGGCGGCTTGGTTCGTTGCATATCGTACTCACTCCCATTTTTGTGTTTGGATTGACAGTCATTGGGTGGTCGATCAGTAGCGCGCCAGCGCCGGCTTGCGGATCAAGACCGCGCCGGGCACGAGATCGCGCGTTCCCTGATTGCGGAAGGCCAGTTGCAGATTGCGATGGGCGAGTCTTGCATGTTCACGCATCAACGCCTCAGCCCTCGCACCTTCGCGCTCCTCGATCGCGCGCACGACGCAGTGATGATGGTCCTGCGCGATGGTGAGAATTTGCCGCGCCTCCGGCAGCATTGCCTGCACCATGACAAATCCGCTCGGCGATGCGAAGGGAAGATTCAACGCACGATCGATCTGGCGCGCCAGCACCGGGCTGTCGGCGGCATCGATCAGCAGCGCGTGAAACTGCCCATTCAGCCCAACATATTCCGAGAAGTCATCGACGCTCAGCGTGGGCCGTCCCACCAGTTCGTCGAGTTGGGCAAGGCACGCTTTCATCTCGACCAGCACTGAACTGCGCACGCCGCGCTCGGCCGCCAGCCGCGCCGCAAAGCCTTCCAGCGTGCCGCGGATTTCAATGGCGTCGTGAATATCGCGTTCGGAAAAGGCTTTCACCGCAAAGCCGCCGGACGGAATCGCTTCAAGGAAACCTTCTTCCTCGAGTCGCACCAGCGCCATGCGGATGGGCGTGCGGGATATGCCCAACCGATCCACCATCGACAGTTCAGAGATACGATCGCCCGGCTTCAATTCACCGGACAGGATGAGATCGCGCAGCGACAGTTGCGCCTTCACGGTCTGGGAAAAGGATCGTTCGCTCTCAGCCATCGCCATCGGGCTGCCGTCTCCGTTGCTCCCGGACTTGAGGTCTCCGGGAATTCATGCTGTATACAATAGAAGCAGGACGGATGGTTAGTCCACCCGAAGCGTCAAGAAACCGTTTCAATTCGGTCGAAAGAAAGAAGGAAACGCCAAGGCCACACAGGGATCTCCGTGTCTCTGTATACAGCAACATGCGAAGAATCCGCCGAACGCGTCGAAAGCGGGTCCGTCCCGTTGTCGCTGGTCGGGCGCGATGTGGGTCCATTTTCGAAAAGATACCAATCAGTCGGAGGAAGTGACGATGGCTAAGAACCTCGAAGAAAAGCTCAAGGCGGCCGGCAATCCGGTCGACATGATGCGCAATTCGCAGATCGGCGCATATGTCTATCCGGTCGTTGCCCCGGAATTCACCAACTGGCGTGACGAGCAGCGCGCATGGCGCGACACATGTGTTCTGTTCGACCAGTCGCACCACATGGTGAACCTGTTCGTGCGCGGCAAAGACACGGTCAAGCTGCTCTCCCACCTCTCGACCAACTCGTTCAAAAATTTCACCGTCGACAAGGCGAAGCAATTCGCGCCGGTCACGCCGTATGGTCATGTCATCGGCGACGGCATCCTGTTCTATCTCGCCGAAAACGAAATGGTGTATGTCGGCCGCAACCCGGCGGCGAACTGGATCGAATTCCACGCCAAGACCGGCGGCTTCGATGTCGAAACGCAATACGACGACCGTTCGCCATCGCGTCCGATGGGTAAGCCGGTCACCCGCAGCTTCTATCGCTATCAGATCCAGGGCCCGAACGCGCAGGATGTGATCAAGAAACTGACCGGCGGCACCTTCCCGGACATCAAGTTCTTCAACATGGGCTATGTGACGATGGCCGGCCGCAAGATCCGTGCGTTGCGTCACGGCATGGCCGGTGCGCCGGGCCTTGAGATCTGGGGTCCGTATGCCGAAGGCGAAGAAGTCCGCGCCGCGATCGTCGAGGCCGGCAAGGATTTCGGCATGGTTCAGGTCGGCGCGCGCGCTTACGCCACCAACACGCTGGAATCGGGCTGGATCCCCTCGCCGGTCCCGGCGATCTACAGCGGCGACAAGCTGAAGGCCTATCGCGAGTGGCTGCCGGACACGAGCTACGAAGCGGTTGCCGGTCTCGGCGGCAGCTTCGTGTCGAAAAATATCGAGGACTATTACACCTCGCCTTACGAGCTCGGCTACAACACCTTCACCAAGTTCGACCACGACTTCATCGGCGCCGACGCGCTGAAGGCGATGGAAGGCAAGAACAATCGCAAGAAGGTGACGTTCGCGTGGGACAACGACGACGTCAATCGCATCAATGCGTCGATGTTCGCGCCAGCTGGCGAGAACTACAAGTTCATCGACCTGCCGCTGTCGAATTATGCCTCGTCATCCTACGACACCATTTTGGCGAAGGGCGGCAAGATGGTCGGCGCCTCGATGTTCTCGGGCTATTCGTTCAACGAGCGCAAGATGCTGTCGCTCGGCTGGGTCGAGGAAGAGTTCGCAAAGCCCGGCACCGAACTGACCCTCGTGTGGGGCGAAGAGAACGGCGGCACCAAGAAGACCACCGTCGAACGCCACAAGCAGACCGAGATCAAGGTCGTGGTCGGCCCGACCCCATATTCGGCCACGGTCCGCGAAGGTTACGAAGGCAAGTGGCGTCACCAGGCGGCCTGATCGCGGCATAACAGCCTGACAACCGAAGCCCCTGTGCGATGCACGGGGGCTTTTTTTCTGCGCAACCTTTTGGGCGCTCCGGCTTTCTTGCGAGGACAAGATCGTCGTCGGATCGCCAACCAAAAGGTACGCCGTTGAAACAGAAAATGCTCGCAGGCGAATTGTATCGCGCCGACGATCCCGAGATTCAGGCCGATCAAACCGCCGCACGCGCGTGGATGGTTCGCTACAACGGCTCGCTCGGCAGCTCCGACGACGAGCGCCGGTCGCTGCTGCGCGAGCGCTTGCGTGAGGTCGGCGACGACGCCGTGATCCGTCCGCCATTCCATTGCGATTACGGTTTCAACATCGCGCTCGGCAAAGGCGTGTTCCTCAACTTCGATTGCGTCATTCTCGATGTGGTGCAGGTGACGATCGGCGACGGCACGCAGATCGGTCCGGCGGTACAGATCTATACCGCCGACCATCCGCGCGATGCCGAACTGCGCCGCGCCGGTTACGAATTCGGCCGGCCGGTGAGCATCGGCCGGAATGTCTGGATCGGGGGCGGCGCGATCATTCTGCCCGGCATCAGCATCGGCGACGATGCCATTGTCGGCGCCGGCAGTGTGGTGACGCGCGATGTCCCGGCCGGCGCGACCGTGGCCGGCAACCCGGCACGGTTGAAAGCGCAGGCCAAAAGCTGACCCGTCATTGACGCTTCGATCGCTGCGAATGCACGCAGCATCGATTCTTTCACGGCGCTCGATCAATTATTTTCAGTCGCTCTCGACTTACCCGGCCTGACGCGGCGCGAGCGAACGACGCAGGCAAAGAAAAGCCCCATGCGATGCATGGGGCTTTCTTTCTTATCCTTCCCCGCCTGCGGGGAGGGTGGCGAGCGATAGCGAACCGGGTGGGGAAACTGCTGAATGAAAAACAACCCCACCCGCCTTCTCGCTGGGCGAGAAGGCACCCTCCCCTTTCAGGGGAGGGATCAAGCATCACACGTCGAAGAACACCGTCTCCTTGTCGCCCTGCATGTGGACGTCGAAGCGATAAGTATTTCCGTTTTTCTTGGCGATCAGCGTATCGCGGCGATCGGCCGGCACCAGCTTGAGGATCGGATCGGTCGCATTCGCGGCTTCGCCCTCGAAATACAGACGAGTATAAACTTGGCGCAGCATGCCGCGTCCGAAGATGCAGACCATGACATGCGGCGCCTGCATCGTGCCGTTGGGTCCGGCGACCTGTCCCGGCTTCACGGTATCGAACGAGAATACGCCGTCCTTGTCGCAAGCCGAACGGCCGTGGCCCTTGAACGCCGCGTTGGAGAGATTGCGGCTACCCGGCTCGTTCGAATAGCGGCCCTGACCGTCGGCCTGCCAGATTTCCAGCATCGCATCGGGGATCGGCTTGCCGTCGCCGTCATAGATGCCGCCTTCGATGCGGATGCGATCGCCGACGACATCTGCCGTAACGAGATTGTCGCCGACCGTTTCCTTCCACGAATAGGTTCCGTCCGGGTCCCACTTGGCGCGGCCTTTCGGCGTCAGGCCGTAAGCATAGAACGGACCGACGGTTTGCGATGGGGTGAGTTCAGACATCAATCCATATCCTCAGGTGTTTTGTCGCGGCCGCGCAGAACGATATCGAAACGGAAGCACAGCGCCCAGTCGGGGACCGTGTTCTCGAGGTCGAAGGTCGAGACCATGCGTGCACGATCGCGTTCGTCGGTCACCGAATTGAAGATCGGATCGAACGGGAACAGGTAGTCGCCCGGGAAATACATCTGCGTCACCAGACGCGACAGGAACGAATGCCCGAACACCGAGAAGTGGATGTGGTTCGGACGCCAGGCATTGTGGTGATTGCCCCACGGATAGGCGCCCGGCTTGACCGTGATGAACTTGTAATAGCCGTTCTTGTCGGTGACGGTGCGGCCGGCTCCGGTGAAGTTCGGATCGAGCGGCGCCGGATGCTGATCGACAAGATGCACATAGCGGCCGCAGGCATTGGCCTGCCACAGCTCGACCAGCGAGTCGGCCACCGGGCGCTTGTCCTCATCAAGCACATGACCATGCACGATGATGCGTTCGCCCAGCGGCTCGCCCTTGCCCTGCTTGGTCAGATCGTTGTCGTTTTCCTGAATCGCATTATGGCCATAGATCGGCCCGGTCATTTCCGACAGCGTATGCGGCATCAGGATCAGCGGCTTGGTCGGCGCGCGCTTCACCGTGCTCTTGTAGTCCGGTGACAGATGCTTCGGGTAGGCGCTGAGCCCATCCCGCGGGTAGATCAGAGACATCTTGTTCGTTCCTCGTCTGGTAGCCGCTCATTCCCGCGAAAGCGGGAATCCAGATTCTTTAATCATGCTGGCTCCCCGCCTTCGCGGGGACGAGCGGAATATTAAAACACCTCACACGCGTTCGAGCGCGAGCGACACACCCTGCCCGACGCCGACGCACATGGTCGCGAGCGCTTTCTTGCCGCCACGCTTCTCAAGTCCGTGGGCTGCGGTCATCGCGATGCGTGCGCCGGACATCCCGAGCGGATGACCGAGTGCGATCGCGCCGCCATGCGGGTTGACGTGCTCGGCATCGTCGGGAAGCCCGAGTTGCCGCATCACAGCCAAGCCTTGCGAGGCGAAAGCTTCATTGAGCTCGATCAAATCGAAGTCGGAAATCTTCAAACCGAGCTTTTCCATCAGCTTGCGGGTCGAGGGCACCGGGCCGATGCCCATGATGCGCGGCGGCACGCCGGCCGATGCCATGCCCAAAATCCTGGCGCGCGGCGTGAGGCCGTACTTCTTCACCGCGGCTTCCGAGGCGAGGATCATGGCGGCGGCGCCGTCATTCACACCCGATGCGTTGCCGGCGGTAACGGAGCCGTTCTCGCGGAGCGTCTTCAGCTTGGCAAGTGCTTCTGCCGTGGTGTCGGGGCGCATATGCTCGTCGGCATCGAACACAATCACTTCACCCCGCTTCTTGCCGGGCACTTCCACCGGAATGATCTCTTCGGCGAAGTAGCCGGCCGCCTGTGCCGCGCCGGCACGCTGCTGCGAGCGCAGGGCAAAGGCATCCTGGTCGGCGCGCGCCACCTGGAATTCCTCAGCGACGTTCTCGCCGGTCTCCGGCATCGAATCGACGCCATACTGCTTCTTCATCAGCGGATTGATGAAGCGCCAGCCGATCGTGGTGTCGAAGATATCGGCCGAGCGCGCGAACGCTTCACCGGCCTTGCCCATCACGAACGGCGCGCGCGTCATCGATTCCACACCGCCGGCAATGGCGAAGTCGATCTCGCCCGCGCGGATACCACGCGCCGCGTCGCCAATTGCGTTGAGGCCGGATGCACAAAGACGGTTCACGGTAATGCCAGGGACGGAATCCGGAACGCCCGCCAGCAGCAACGCCATGCGGGCGACGTTACGATTGTCCTCGCCGGCCTGATTGGCGCAGCCATAGATCACTTCATCGAGCGCCGCCCAGTCGATGTTTGGGTTGCGCTTCATCAACGCCTTGATCGGCGCGGCAGCAAGGTCGTCGGTCCGCACCTTGGAGAGCGAGCCGCCATAACGGCCGATGGCAGTGCGGGCCGCGTCGCACAGAAAAACGTCACGCATGGTCAATCTACCTTTCTTGCTCCCCTTCCCCCCGCGAGCGAAGCGAGTGGTGGGGAG
>JAFAFP010000111.1 GCA_023423415.1 Pseudomonadota bacterium
CTTGTAGACACGATAGAACTGCTTGGTGCGGAAGTGATTGTCCTTGGTCCATTCGATCGGACCGCCGCGCAGCCCTTTCAGATCGACCTTCAGGTTGGACATCGATTCACGCAGCGACTCCGTCGTCGTCTTTGCGCCCGCGCCCTTCAATGCCGCCTCGATCACCATGCCGGCGATCCAGCCTTCGGTCATCTGCTCGGGCGGATATTTGCTGCCGGCCTTCTTCGCGGCTTCGGCGATGACCTTCTGCTCCGGCAACTGATCGTCGAACAGCGCATTGGCGCCGACCACGAACAGCTTCGGATCCTTGATGCGCTTGAGTTCGCCTTCGGCTTCGAGATGCGCCCAGGCAATGAAATCATCCTGCCAGCCGAGACGGCGCAGCGCTTCGAAGGTTCGCACTTCCGTCACCCATGGCGCCCACGAGAACACCCAGTTGGCGCCGGCATCCTTCAGCTTGGTGGCGAACGGCGTGTAATCCGGCGTCGGCGGCGGGATGACTTCGACGCCGAGCGCGGTCATGCCCATTTCCGGCGCGAGCTTGGCGGCGAATTCCATCTCACCACGCGACAGCGGAATCGCCATCGCCGAGAAGCCGATCTTGATCGGCGTGCTCTTGGCCTGCTCCTTTACGAACGTCAGCGCGGCGCGGCTGTCGTAATTTGCGGCATAGGCGGTGGTGCAGAATTGCAGCGGATCGGCTGGCGGATAAACCTCCTTCGGGCAGACGCCGCTGGCGAACAGCAGCGGCGTTTTCGAATTGCGCGATTCCGCAACAACCGGCGCGTAGGTTGAGGAAAGGCTCGCATTGATCAGAAGGATCGCGTTGTCCTGCGAGACCAGCTTCTTGGCATTGGCCACAGCCTTCGAGGGCTCGGCGGAATCGTCCTGAATGACGAGTTTGATCGGCTTGCCGTTGACTCCGCCGCGCGCGTTGACGCCATCGAGATAGATGCGCAGTGCATCGACCGCGGGCGCATAGGTTGAGGCCGGTGGACCGGTCAGCGCGGCGGTGACGCCGATGACATAAGCATCCTGCCCCGATGCGGAGCCGGCGAGGCCAACAATGCCGGCCGCAGCCAGCGCGATCTTCAGTCGCATCAGATGTTCCTCCCTTGATTGCTGTTGTCGCAATTCATTTCGGTTCTATTTGCGGACTTATTATTCGTGGACTTTATACCCGAAGCGTATCACCGACCTCCGCAGCCAGCACACGGCTTTCGCTTTCATCATACATGTCTTCGACCAGCGCCTTGAAGCGATCATACATCAGGTTGCGCTTCACCTTGCGGGTCGGTGTCACCGGTTCGCCATCCTGTTCGGGATCGAGCTCCTTCGGCAGGATGCGGAATGTCTTGATCTGTTCGACACGCGCGAATTCGTTGTTGGCCTTGTCGATCTCGGACTTGATGAGATTGGCGACGGCCGCGTTCTGCACGAGGCTGGTGAAGCCGGTGTAGTTCACGTTGTTGGCGCGGGCCCAGTCGGCGACGGAATCGAAATCGATTTCGATGAGTGCCGTGAGATATTTGCGGCCCTGTCCGAACACGATCGCTTCGCCGATATAGGGGCTGGCGCGCAGCGTGTTCTCGATCGAGGACGGCGAGATGGTCTTGCCGCCGGCCGTGACGATGAAGTCGCGGGCGCGATCGATCAGACGCAGGTTGCCGTCCTTCCATTCGCCGACATCGCCGGTATGCAGCCAGTCATCGCTGTCGACGATTTCGCGGGTGGCGTCGGGCTTTTCCCAATAGCCTTCGAACTGGTCCGGGCCCTTGACCAGGATCTGTCCGTCATTGTCGAGCCGCACCTGCCAGCCGTTGACGACGGTGCCGACATTGCCGGGCCGGGAAAAGCATTGCGCCTGGCCGCTGATGAAGGAGCCGCCGGTTTCTGTCTGGCCATAGGCCTCGACCAGATTGACGCCCCAGATCTGCCAGAGCGCGGCAGTTTCCTGCGGCAGCGGCGCGGCGCCGGAAATCGCCAGCTCCAGCTTGTCGAGGCCGAGCTTGTTGAGCACGCGGCCGAAGGCGATGCCGCGCGCAACGCCATTCATCATGCCGGTCGCAGCGCCGGTCTTGCCGGCCCAGCGGCGGCGGGCCGAGGCGCGGCCGATCTTCATCGCGGTGTTGTAGACCGCGCGCTTGACCGGCGATGTGGTGGTGAGGCCCACAAGGATCTGCGAGGCGAATTTCTGCATGTAGCGCGGCACGGTGAAGAGGGCGGTCGGCGCCACTTCGAACATCGTCTGCATCAGGTCATCGACGTCTTCGCCGAAATGCGGGACGAGACGCGAGACCAGCGGCAAGGTGGTCGCGACATCGCGGCCGAAGATGTGGCACATCGGCAGGAACACGACCGTGCGGTGATCCTTGTCGCGCAATGTCGGGTAGTGATCGACGATGGCATAGACGCCGGCAAGATGCTTGCCGTGCGAAATCAGCGCGCCCTTCGGATTGCCGGTGGTGCCGGATGTGTAGACGATGAAGGCGGGATCGCTGCCTTTCAGCGTCGATGTCATGTGCTCCAATGCGGTGACACAGGCACTGTCATCCTGCGACACCTCGCCAAGAATGTCAGACAGCGATTTCAGTTTCGGATGGCTGTAATCGAACATCGCCGAATCGTCGATCACGACGATCCATTTCAGCGCCGGCAGCTTGTCCGCAACTTGCAGGATCTTGTCGACATATTCCTGATCCTCGGCGATGAAGATCGAAGCGCCGCCATCGGTCATCTGGTATTCGACTTCCGACACCGATGCGGTGGGATAGATGCCGTAGACGATCGCCCCGGCGGCTTGCGCCGCCATGTCGCAGATCATCCATTCCTCGCAGGCGTCACCCATGATCGCGACGCGATCGCCCTTGCTCAGACCGATTTTCTGCAAGGCGAGCGCGTGACGGCCGACAGACGCGGCATAGTCGCGCCAGTTGCGTTCGCGATAGAGGCCAAGCGTCTTGGCGCGATAGGCGACAGCATCCGGCTTTTGCCGCGCATGCTCGGCGATCAGCCCCGGCGCGGTCTTGCCGCGCAGGCTCGCAAAGATCGCCGGTTGCGCCGCGGTCTGCGTCATGGCGCGCTATGCCACGAACGAAAGCCGCAAATCGCCGACCAGTAAATCGCCGACCATTTGTGTCATGTCGCAGCATCCTCCCGAATGAGCGTGGCGGGTTGCGAAGCATCCCGCCGCTGGCCGGTTGTCCGGCTCATTGTCCATCCATTTCAACAACGGAAATTCTATAGGTCAATCAAATTTTTCGCTTGCGCGGGCGGGTTTGCCGCGACTTTGCGGCTTGCGCATCCGCCGGTTGATCGATCCCGCCGAGAACGAACCGAATGAATTCGCCGCCGATCCGCTCGATTGAGACCTGTTCGCGCGCATACCAGGCGGCGCATCCATTGACCACGGAGAGAATGGACAGTGTCGCAAGGCGCGTATCCATGTCGCTGCGGAATTCGCCGCTGCGCTGTCCGTCCTTGAGAACGCCTTCAAACACCGCTTCGACGCCGCGCGATCCCTTACCCACCTTGCGGCGGCTGTGGGCCGGCAGGAACTGGCGCTGGGTGAGGAACACCTTGACGAAATTACCGCGATCCAGAAGCGGCGAAATATGCGCGCGGATCAAGCCTGACAGCCGTTCCGTGGCTGTGCCGGGGCCGCTGGCGATCGCTTTGGCGGTTTCGAAAAAGCCTTCGACGCCACGCATGCAGACCAGTTCCAGCGCCACCTCCTTGGACGGAAAATAGTAGTAAAGGCTGGCCTGGCGGATGTTCAAGACGTCGGCAATGTCCTGTGTCGTGGCGCCGTGATAGCCGCGTTCGGCGAACACCTGCGCGGCGGCTTCGATGATTTCGCCGGATCGACGATGGGTGCTGCGTTTCTTCGCGTCATTGCCGGACGATGGCGGCAGCGGACGCGCGACCGGCTCGCGCCGCGGCGCGCTCCGCCGGGCGGGGCTTGCATCCTGGGAGGCAGACGATCTAGATTTCATCTATAGGCCTATAGAATGAAACGTATCCGGGGAGAATGCCCATGACACAGAAGCCGCAAGGCCGCCCTCCATTCCGCGCCGACCATGTCGGGAGCCTGCTGCGTCCGCCGGTGTTGCGGCAGGCGTTCAAGGATCACATGGGCCAGCGCATCGATGACGCGCAGTTCACGGCGATACAGGATCAGTGTATCCGCGACGTCGTCAAGATGCAGGAAGAGGTCGGCCTGAAGGTTGCGAACGACGGCGAATTCCGTCGTGGCTCCTACTGGGGCCGGTTCGTGGAGCGGATCGACGGCTTTGCGATCAAGGACGCGATCTTCATCTTCCGTGACGATCACGGCCATGAGGTCAAGTTCACTGCGCCCTATGCCAACGGCAAGCTGCAACGCACCAAGCCGCTGGCGCTGGATGAATACGAGTTCCTGCGCGGCATTACGAAGAACACGGCGAAGATCACCTTGCCGGCGCCGTCCACCATGCACTTCTACCGGGCGACCGATTTTGCCGACAAGTCGGCCTATGGCGATGTGAAAAGCTTCTTCGCCGATCTGACACGCATCTTCCGCGAGGAGATCGCCGATCTTGTGAAAGCGGGCTGCAAGTATATCCAGCTCGATGAAGTGGCGATTGCGCTCCTGTGCGATCCGACGATCCGTCAGCAGGTCGAAGCCTCCGGTATGAAGCCGGACGAACTGGTCGATCTCTATATCGAGAGCATCAACGATTCCGTTGCCGGTGCGCCGGACGATGTGATCTTCGGCGTGCATATGTGCCGCGGCAATTTCAAGGGGCACTATCTCGCGGCGGGCGGCTATGAATCTGTCGCCGAGCGCTTCTTCACGCAGACCAAGGTCAATCACTTCCTCTTGGAATACGACACGCAGCGCGCGGGTGATTTCAAGCCGCTGCGGTTCGTGAAGGGCAAGGGCGTGGTGCTGGGCCTGATCAGCAGCAAGACGCCGGTGCTGGAATCGCTCGACGATCTGAAGCGCCGCACAGAAGAGGCGACGCAGTATATCGATCTCGACCGCCTGGCGATCTCGCCGCAATGCGGCTTCGCCTCGACCGTTGCCGGCAATCCGGTGACGGAGGCGGATCAGCGCAAGAAGCTGGAGCTTGAGGTGCGCGCGGCGCAGGACATCTGGGGTACGGCGTAACGCCGATGTGCAAACGCTGATATGCATGTGTGGCCGGGCATCTGCCTGGCCACATTACCCCAATGTCGTCACCACGGCGTTTCCTTCACCAGAGCGTTTCCTTGGCGCGCTGTGGCCACGCCTTGTCGTATTCCTCGCCGCCGACCCGGTTGGCGGTCATTGCCGCGAGGATCTGCCCGGCGCTCGGCAACGATTTCGGATCGACATGCTTGTCCGGATTCCACAGGTCGGATCGGACGATGGCCCGTGCGCACTGGAAATAGACCTGCTTCACATCGACAATCAGCACGCTGCGCGGCAGCTTGCCGTCCATCCTGAAACTTTCGAGCAGCGACGGGGCGATGGAGATACGTGCCTCGCCATTCACCCGCAGCGTTCCACCAAACCCCGGAATGGCGAACAGCAGCGCGACCCGCGGATCGTGCAGAACGTTGCGCAGGGAATCGATGCGGTTGTTGCCGCGCCGGTCCGGCAGCATCAGGGTCCTGTGGTCGGCGATCCGCACGAAGCCGGGAAGGTCGCCGCGCGGCGAACAATCGAGCCGGCCCGAACCCGCGGTGGCGAGCACGGCAAACGGAGAGGCTTCGATATAAGCCCTGTATTCCGGTGTGATCCTGTCGGCCTCCTTGACGATTGAGGCTTCGCCCGGCTGGCCGTAGATCGCTTCGAGCTGTTCGACGGATTCGACCAGGGTCATGCCATGCTCCGCGGCTGGAGTTGTGGATCTGCGCCTACCACGTGCCTCGCCGTTGCGATACATCGTCCCGCGCATTGCTACGCTGCGGGAGGCGCTTCGCGAATGACGCGAACAGTCAAGTCGCCGCTGACAGCGCCGGTGCGGCGTCCGCCTTCCGCCGACGGTCGCGCTGGATGTCGATATAATGCTGGCGCTTGGCGTCCAGCATGACGAGATCGGCGCGCTTGACGGCCGACTCCAGCCGTTCTCCAGGTTCTGCGGTCGCCGCACCCATCGAGAGACTGAGCGTCAGATCGGGATAGAAGGTGTTATTGATCGCGACGAGTTCGTGGATCGACTGGATAATTTCTGCGGCGCCCGCGTCGTCGGTCTCCGGCAGCAGGATCGCGAATTCGTCGCCGCCGATGCGGCACGCATGAGCGGGCTTCTCGATTGCCGAATTCAACACTTCGCCGGCCCGTCGCAGCAACTGATCGCCGGCCGCATGACCAAGTTCGTCATTGGCAGATTTCAGACCGTTCAGATCGGCCATGATGATACTGATCGGGTGTGGTCCCTTGCGTTCCAGCCGGTTTAATTCGTCAACATAGAAGGAACGGTTGAACAGCTTGGTCAGGACGTCATGCGTGCCGAGATATTCGAGATAGGCTTCCGCCTTCTTGCGCGCCGTGATGTCGGTCAGCGCCACCTGCACCAGCGACCAGTCGCGTTCGCGACCGGGCAACACCGAAAACTGAAGCAACAGGTTCAGCTTGGTTCCATCGAGCGCATAGTTGATCACCTCGCGCAGCTGGAACAATTTGCCGTCCCAAAGATCGATGAGCTGCTCGCGGAAATGCGTCTCCATGTCGTCGCGGAAGACATCGCGCAGGGCGCGTAGCAAGGCCGCCTTGTTGGCTGCGCCGAACAGGTCGAGGGTGCGTTGATTGACATCCAGCACCTTGATCTCGCTCATGCAGCGCGCGACGAATTCGGGATGCACATCGGTGAAGACGCGGAAATCGGTGATGCCGCGCTCGCGGATCTCATCCAGCAGTTTTTTCACCTGGCTGAAATCCTCGACCCACAGCGACACCGGCGAATGCGCGAACAGGCCGAGCGCATAGTTCTCGCTGAGGCTCAGCTTGCGCCGGGCATTCTCGCGCTCGGTCACGTCTTCGATCGAGACCAGCACCCGGTCCCAATTCTCCTCATGGCCGGGCAGCACCTGACCGTTGAGCTGAATGTCCAGCCGCCTGCCGGACAGCGAGTAGTTCACGGTGTTGCCGGAGAAGGCGTTCTTGCCGTCCCAGAGCTGTACGAGTTCCTCGATATGTGTGGTCAACATATCGTCGCGGAACACGGAACCGAGATTGGCGACGAGATGGTCCAGATCCCTCGCTCCGAATAGCGTCAGCGTTTTGCGATTGACCTTGAGCACACGAATGCAGGCCGAGCATTCTTTCACGCGCGCCAGATCGGCGGCGAAATGCGCACGCAGATCGGTGATGCCCTCCGTTCGCCATTCCGCGAACAGCGCCTTCAGCGCACTGTAATCCTCAAGCCACAGCGAAACCGGAGCGAGATCGAACATCTCGGCATCGTCGTTGAGTGCACCGGTTGATGCGGCAACATCATCGGAATGAGGGTGTGTCATGGAGGCGGGCGCGGCGAGAGGCGCTTCTGTGAGGCGTCATCGACAGACAGTATAAGTGATTCTTATTGTCAATAGGGTTTCTCACAAAAGCTGTCTCGGGCGCAATTTTTGAGGCCGGTTGCGGACAGTTCCATGTTGGGACACGTAGGTCGCTTTTGATGTCGCGCACTCCTCAAGGAGGACCGGATGGATGCGCACCCATCATACGGGCGTGACATTTTCGGGCTTGTTCTCGGTCTTCTCATCGTCTCCGTTGCCTGCGGCAGGCGCTGCCAGCAGGATTGCAAGGCCGATAATCGCCGCCAGAATTGATGCGGCAAAGACGGCGATCTTGGCCGCGTCGAAATCTGTCGGCGTGGGGAAGGCCTGACCGGCGATAAACAGCGACATCGTGAAGCCGATGCCAGCCAATGCACCCGCACCGGCAAGATGCGTCCATGAATATTCTTTTGGCTTTTTGGCGACGCCGGTCCACACAGCGAGCGCACAGAGCAGCGTCATGCCGAGCGGCTTGCCGATGACGAGACCAGCCATGATGGCCAGCATCAGATATTCGTGCCCGCCGATGAGGCTAGTCGAAACGGCCACTCCGGCATTGGCAAGCGCGAACAGTGGCAGCACGACATAGCTCGACCACGGCTCGACATGGCGCAGCAGCCGGTCGGCGGGTGACTCCAGCCGGTCGTGAATGGCATCGAGCCCGCGCAACGCGAGCGTCGACGGACCGTGATGCAGCGCCTCATGCGCGCGCTGCGACTCCACATTGATGATGGCTGTTGCCTGCGCCATCAGCGATCTGAGATCGGCGGGTGGGCGCGTCGGGATCACGAAGGCGAGCAGAACGCCGGCGAGCGTCGCATGCAGACCGCCGGCGTGCACGGCGGTCCACAGGACTGCGCCGAGCACCATGTAGGGCAGTGCGCGATAGACGCCTGAGCGATTGAGTGCGATCAGCGCGCCGAGAACGATGGCCGCCAACGTGAGCCAGGCAAAGTCAATCTTGCTCGAATAGAAGATCGCGACCACGATGATCGCGCCGATATCGTCGACGATCGCCGCTGCGGTGAGGAAGATCCGCAACTCAATCGGTACGCGTGCGCCAAGCATTGCGATCAGGGCGACGGCGAAGGCGGTATCGGTCGCCATCGGCACGCCCCAGCCGTGTGACCATGGTCCCTGCGGGATAATGAGAAGATAGATCAGCGCCGGCGCCGCCATACCGCCGATCGCACCCGCAATCGGCAAGGCTGCCGAACTGCGTGTGGCCAGCCGGCCGATGGTGAACTCACGCTTGATCTCAAGCCCCACCACCAGGAAGAACACACTGAGCAGCGCATCGTTGATCCAGTGTCGCAGCGACATCGAAAAGGCTTCGTTGCCGAAACCGAGGCTGAACGGCCGCTCCCAGAACTCCTCGACCGCGTGTCCGAGCGGCGAGTTGGTCAGCAGCACCGCAACAACGGTCGCGAGCAGCAACAGTGCGCCGGTCGATGGCGCCCAGCCTGCAAAATCGAGCGCGGCGGCGCGCACCCGGTGACCGAGCCGGCCAAGCATGGCGTCGTAGAACGAGGCCTCGTCCCAGGCGCCGTCGTAGCGGCGGCCATTGATGAAGAAAGTCGGCGTGAACTTGACGCCGCTTGCCTTGGCGCTGGCGATGTCGTCGTCGACCTTGTGCTTCGCGCGCTCGCTGCCTTCGCCGTGCTCGGGCAGGCCAAGATCGGCCCGGACCGCACGCAGGTCGTCCTCGGTCAGCGTCGCCGAACGCGACATCAGCTTGACATGCGCGTCCCAGAACTGGTCGCGCGTTCCGGCGCATTCGGCGAGGTCGGCGGCGCGCCGCGCGATATCGCTGCCGGTGATCGGCTTGTGCCGGAACACATAACGGAGCCGGTCGCCAAGCTGGTCGCGGATGTCGGCGATGCGCTCGTTTGCCCGTCGGCAGTAAGGGCAGTCATAGCTGCCATATTCCACCAGCGTGATCTCGGCATTGCTGGGGCCGAGGACGTGGTCGCGCTTCTCATCCACCGGACGGTCGAGCCAATTGATGACGGGATCATGCGCCATGGGATTCTCTCGCGGATACCGCCAAGTGAACGCGGGATTGGGCCACGAAATCAACCGCCTATCGGAGCCGGAAATCAGTCGCGCCCTTGCCCTTTTCTCGTCACGCGACTCCACCCATATTGCCGGGGCATGGCCAAATCCCCTGACAAGCCGAAAAAACCCGAGAAAAAGCCGAAGGATTACGCACGCCCGACCCGCGCCAAGGCGCACCGGCCGGCGGCGCCGAAGCACGACCCCGCACTCGATGACCTGCTGAATCCGGCGATCTCGAAGGGACGCGCCGGCATGGGGTCAGGGACCGGCAATACCTTCAAAAATCTGCAGCCGCCGCCGGACAATTCGTTCGACCGCCGCGCGGACCGCCGGAACGAGCACACAGCACGCTCGTCGACGCCGGAGGGTTTCAAGGAGAAGCCGCAGAGCGGCTATGTCGCGCGCGCGCCGTATGACGCGCCGCCGGTGGCCGGCATCGATCCGGCACTGGCGAAGGAACTCGGGCTTGAGGTGGACGAGGACGCCCCGCTGCCGGGTTCAAGCGTCGGCAAGCGCCGCGAAAAGAACCCGGACGAGATCGACCTCGGCCGCGGCGTCACCGGCGCTGCCGCATCCAATGCCGCGCTGGAAAACCTGCTGCGGGAAGGCCGCGCCGAATTCAATACCCAGACCTGGACGCCGCATCGCCCGCCGCGGCCCGACAAGTCTGAAGGCGGTTTGCGACTTGAAATCAAGAGCGAGATGGAGCCGAAGGGCGATCAGCCGACGGCGATCAAGGAGCTTGTCGAAGGCGCGAACCGGCATGACCGTACGCAAGTGCTGCTCGGCGTCACCGGCTCCGGCAAGACCTTCACGATGGCGAAGGTGATCGAGGCGACGCAGCGTCCCGCGCTGGTGCTGGCGCCGAACAAGACCCTGGCGGCTCAGCTCTATGGCGAGTTCAAGAGCTTCTTCCCCGACAATGCGGTGGAGTATTTCGTCTCGTATTACGACTACTACCAGCCGGAAGCCTATATCCCGCGCACCCACACCTATATCGAGATGGACTCGGCGATCAACGAGCAGATCGACCGCATGCGGCACTCCGCGACTCGTGCCCTGCTCGAACGCGACGACGTGATCATCGTTGCGTCGGTGTCGTGCATCTACGGTATCGGTTCGGTCGAAACCTATTCGGCGATGACCTTCTCGCTGAAGAAGGGCGGCAAGATCGAGCAGCGCCAGCTCATCGCTGACCTCGTCGCATTGCAATACAAGCGCACGCCGGATTTCTCGCGCGGCACTTTCCGCGTGCGCGGCGATACCATCGAGATTTTCCCGGCGCACTATGAAGACCGCGCCTGGCGTGTGTCGCTGTTCGGCGACGAGATCGAGAAGATCGCCGAATTCGATCCGCTCACCGGCCGCGAGACCGACGAACTGAAGTTCGTCAAGATCTACGCCAATTCGCACTATGTCACGCCGCGGCCGACGCTGATCCAGGCGATGAACTCGATCAAGCAAGAGCTGAAATGGCGGCTCGATCAGCTGGTCGGTGCCGGGCGGTTGCTTGAAGCGCAGCGGCTCGAGCAGCGCACCACCTTCGATCTTGAAATGATGGAAGCGACCGGCGCTTGCGCCGGCATCGAGAATTACTCGCGCTATCTCACCGGACGCAAACCCGGCGAGCCGCCGCCGACGCTGTTCGAATATGTGCCGGACAACGCGCTGGTGTTTCTCGACGAAAGCCATGTCACCGTGCCGCAGATCGGCGCCATGTTCCGCGGCGATTTTCGCCGCAAGGCGACGCTGGCGGAATATGGCTTCCGGCTGCCATCGTGCATGGACAACCGGCCGCTGCGCTTCGAGGAATGGGATGCGATGCGCCCGCAGACCGTCGCCGTGTCAGCGACGCCGGCCGGCTGGGAGCTGGATGAATCCGGCGGCGTGTTCGCCGAGCAGGTCATTCGCCCGACCGGACTTATTGACCCTCCGGTAGACGTTCGTCCGGCGCGCACGCAGGTCGACGATCTCGTCGGCGAGGTGAGGGCCGTGGCGCAGAAGGGTTATCGCTCGCTGGTCACGGTGCTGACCAAGCGCATGGCTGAGGACCTGACCGAATATCTGCACGAGCAGGGCATCCGCGTGCGCTACATGCATTCGGATATCGACACCATCGAGCGGATCGAGATCATCCGCGATCTGCGGCTCGGCGCGTTCGATGCGCTGGTCGGCATCAACCTGTTGCGCGAAGGGCTCGACATTCCCGAATGCGCGCTGGTGGCGATCCTCGATGCCGACAAGGAAGGCTTCCTGCGCAGCGAGACCTCGCTGATCCAGACCATCGGCCGCGCCGCGCGTAACGTCGATGGCCGCGTCATCCTCTATGCCGATCACGTCACCGGCTCGATGGAGCGGGCGATGGCGGAGACCAATCGCCGACGCGAGAAGCAGGAAGCGTACAACAAGGAACACGGCATCACGCCGGCGTCGGTGAAGAAGAACATCGCCGACATTCTCGACAGCGTGTACGAGCGCGATCACGTGCTGGTGGAAACCGGCGCCACCGGCATGACCGGCGAGGCGGCGACCATCGGCCACAATTTCGAAGCGGTGCTGGCCGATCTCGAAGCGCGGATGCGCGCAGCGGCGAGCGATCTCGATTTCGAGGAGGCCGCGCGTCTGCGCGACGAATTGAAACGGCTGCGCGCTACCGAACTTGCGGTGATCGACAATCCGACGACGAAGCGTCTTTCTTCTCCCTCACCCGCGCGCGGGGGAGGGT
>JAFAFP010000217.1 GCA_023423415.1 Pseudomonadota bacterium
CCCCAACCCTCCCCCTCAAGGGGGGAGGGAGCAAAGAGAGTTTGCCGCGCGGTCATTGCAACATTCATCATCGCAGCTTCAGGGTCGAGAGGCCGACCAGCGCCAGAACGATCGAGATGATCCAGAACCGGATCACGATCTGCGGCTCGGTCCAGCCCTTCTGCTCGTAGTGATGGTGGATCGGCGCCATGCGGAAGATGCGCTTGCCGGTCAGGCGGAACGACAGCACCTGCACGATCACCGACACCGCTTCGAGCACGAACAGGCCGCCGATGATGGCCAGCGCGATTTCATGCTTGGTGGCGACCGCGACCGTGCCGATCAGGCCGCCGAGCGCGAGCGAGCCGGTATCGCCCATAAAGATCGAGGCCGGCGGCGCGTTGAACCACAGAAAGCCGAGGCCCGCTCCCACCACCGCGCCGCATAGCACCGCGAGTTCGCCGGTGCCGGCGACGTAATGGATCTGCAGATAATCGGCGAACAGCGCATTGCCGGCGAGATAGGCGATCAGGCCGAAGCTGAGCGCCGCAATCATCACCGGCACGATGGCGAGGCCGTCAAGGCCGTCCGTGAGGTTCACCGCATTGCCCGCGCCGACGATGATGAAGGCGCCGAATACAAGGAAGAACCAGCCGAGATCGACGATCAGGTCCTTGAAGAACGGAAAGGCGAGCGAGGTCGCGAAGGCCGGGCGTCCGAGTTGCGAGATCGCCAGGCAGGCGAGGATCGCGACAATCGCTTCGGCGGTGATACGCATCTTGCCGGAAAAGCTCGTATAGGCCTGCTGCTTCGTCACCTTCAGATAGTCGTCGTAGAAGCCGATGATGCCGAAGGCGAGCGTGACGCCAAGCACGATCCACACATACGGATTGTACGGGTTGGCCCACAGGATCGTCGACACGGTGACGGCGAAGATGATCATCAGCCCGCCCATGGTCGGCGTGCCGATCTTGCTCTTCAGATGCGATTGCGGGCCGTCGGCGCGGATCGGCTGGCCCTTGCCCTGCGCCGCGCGCAGCCAGTCGATGATCGGCGAGCCGGCGATGAACATGAACACCGCCGCCGTCATCAATGCGCCACCGGTGCGGAAGGTGATGTAACGGAAGACGTTCAGGAATTGCAGTTTGTCAGCAAAATCGGCCAGCCAGTACAGCATTGCGGCAATCAACCTTGCATTGCGGCTCCGTCCATCGCGGCGCGCGGCGCATATTTGCGTTGAAGCGCCTTCACGATCGGAGCCATTTTCGAGCCGAACGAGCCCTTGATCATAATGGCATCGCCCCCCGCCACCGCTTCAAGCACCTGCGGTTCGAGGGCGCTGGAGGCGCTGGCATAGCCGCCCCGGCGATTGGAGGGAAGCACATCCCAGAGATTTCGCATGGCCGGCCCCGAGCAGAATACCAGATCGACCCCATGCTCGACGAGCGATCCGACCAGATCGCTATGCAGCGCGGCGGCCTGGTCCCCAAGTTCCAGCATGTCGCCCAGCACCGCAATCCGCCGGCCCAAAGGGCCGAGTTCCGCCTGCCCCAGCAGCGCGATCGCCGCCCGCATCGATACCGGATTGGCGTTATAGCTCTCGTCGATCAGCAGCGCCGACCCGCCCGGAAGGTCCAGCGTCACGCGGGTTCCGCGGCCGCTCGCGGGCTGCAAGGCCGCCAGCGCCAGCGCCGACAGCGCAAGATCGGCCCCGGCGATCTTCGCGGCGGCCAGCACGGGGAGCGAATTCATCGCGAGGTGCTTGCCCGGTGCGCCGAGCTTGTAGGTGATATCCTCACCGAGAATGCGCGCCTGCACCGTCGAATTATCCGGCTGCAGCACGCATTTGATCAGCCGCGCATCGGCGCCCTCGTCTTCGCCGAATGACACGACCTGCCCGACCCGCGCATCAAGCGCGCGATCGGCAAGGCGGTTGAATTGCGGAATGTCGCGATTGAGAATCGCTGCGCCGCCCGGCACGAGACCTTCGAAGATTTCCGCCTTTGCATCGGCGATCTCATCGACCGAATTGAAATATTCCAGATGCACCGGCGCGACCGTCGTGATGATCGCGATGTCCGGACGCACAAGCTGCGACAGCGGTCCGATCTCGCCGGCATGATTCATCCCGAGTTCGAACACCGCGTAACGCGCATCGCCGGGGCAGCGTGCAAGCGACAGCGGCACGCCCCAGTGATTGTTGTAGGACGCCGCCGATGCATGCGTCTTGCCTTCCCGATCGAGCACCAGACGCAACGCTTCCTTGGTCGATGTCTTGCCGACGGAGCCGGTCACGGCAATCACCTTGCCGTTCAGCCGCGCACGCGCCGCCCGCGCCAGGTCGCGCAGGCCTTCAAGCACATCTTCGACAACGATCAACGGCGCATTCTTCGGCAGCGTATCGCGCTTGCTCGCGGCAACCACGGCCACGCCCGCACCCGCCTTCAGCGCGGTTTCGACAAAGGCATGTCCGTCACGGTTGTCGCCGGCGATTGCGAAGAAGGCATCGCCTGGTGTCAGCGTGCGGCTGTCGATGGAAATGCCGCCGACGGAATCGGGCAACGGTTCCACGCCATGCGCATGCATTGCCGCAGCCATGGCACGGGTGGACCAAAGCGCAGGCAGGCTCATCGTCGCTTTCCTCCGAGCGCCGCTGCCACGGCTTCATGATCGCTGAATGGCAGCACACGATCACCGACAATCTGGCCCGCTTCGTGGCCCTTGCCTGCCACCACCAGCACATCTCCGCTTTCCAGTTCGGCGATGGCGCGACGAATGGCTTCGCCACGGTCACCGATCTCGATCGCCCCGGGAGCCGCTGCCATGATGGCTGCGCGGATCGTCGTCGCATCCTCATTGCGCGGGTTGTCGTCGGTGACGATCACCTTGTCGGCCTTCTCGGCTGCAATCGCACCCATGATCGGCCGCTTGCCGGCATCGCGATTGCCGCCCGCACCGAACACGACAACGAGCCGCTTCTTCACATATGGCCGCAGCGCATCGAGCGTCTTCGACAAGGCATCGGGCTTGTGCGCGTAATCGATGAAAACAGGGGCATCGCCACGTCGTCCGGCATATTCTAGGCGCCCCTTGGCGCCTTCGAGATCCTCGAGCGCTTCAAATACCTTTTCAGCTGGCGTTCCGGTGACGATGGCGAGGCCAGCCGCTACCAGTGCATTCTCGATCTGGAATTCACCGACCAATGGCAAATGCAGATTATAACGCTTGCCTTCGAACTGAAGCGTCACACTCTGCGCATAACCATCGATTGCGCTTTTAATGACGCGAATATCGTCGCCGTCGCGGCCAACCGTGAACACGCGCAAGCCATGCGCCGACGCCGCTGCGATCACATCGCGAGCCTGCTCGTGATCGGCGGAAATCACCGCGCCGCCGCCCGGCTTCACCAGGTCCTGAAACAGGCGCAGCTTTGCGCGCAAATAGGCTTCAAGGTCAGGATGATAATCGAGATGATCGCGGCTGAGATTGGTGAAGGCACCCGCTGCCACCCGCACGCCATCAAGGCGATGCTGATCCAATCCATGCGAGGAGGCTTCCATCGCCAAGTGAGTCACGCCTTCGCCGGACAACTCATCGAGCGTACGATGCAAGGCGACGGGATCCGGCGTCGTCAGCGAACCGTAGGTTTCTCCCTTCGGCGACACCACGCCAATAGTGCCGATACTCGCTGCAGCATGACCGGCGGCATCCCAGATCTGGCGCGTGAATGCTGCAACCGAAGTCTTGCCGCTGGTGCCAGTGATTGCAACGATCGTTTCCGGCTGCCGCGGATGCAGTCTTGCTGCAATCAGCGACAAGGCGCGTCGCACATTGGCAACCTTGATGGTCGGCAGCCCAGCTGCGCTGCCATCCAACGTTTCCTCGGCGAGAATGGCGACCGCGCCGGCCTTCGCGGCATCGGCCGCAAAGCCGATACCGTCTGTCTTGTTGCCAGAAATCGCCACAAACAGATCGCCTGGCTTTACGACGCGGCTATCGGCGGTGACGCCGCTGATTTCGATCGCGGCTGCCGCAAGGCTCGGTTCCGCAAGTCCATCCAGAATCTGGGAGAGCTTCATCACTGCGATGTTTCACGCCCCAACCAATCCGGCAAGGGAAAACAGGCAGGAAACACTCACCACATTTTGTCTTGTATATCTTGGCCGGAAGCGAGGCTTCATCGCACCGATGCTGTCGCGGCGAGAATTTGCCGGTCGGCGGTCGGTAGATCGAAGCGCGGCTGGATACCCAATAGCGGCGCTACCTTGGCAATGACCAGGCCGGCTACCGGCACCGCGTTCCAGCCCGAGGTGGCGTAGCCCTTGGTTTCCGGAATGGGCTGCGGCTCATCCAGCATGATCAGAATAAGATAACGCGGCTTGTCGGCCGGCAGGACAGCTGTGAAGCTCGTCAGCAATTTGCTTTTGGAATACCGGCCATTGACGACCTTTTCTGCCGTGCCTGTCTTACCGCCAACATAATAACCTTCAACGTCGGCGCGTCTGGCAGACCCCTTCTCCGCATTCAACCGCATCAGATAACGCATACGATCGCTGGTCTCAGGCTTCACAACCTGCTTGGCCAGTTGCGCTGCTTCTGCTTCGGTACGCTTCAGGAAAGTAGGTGGTATCAATTTGCCGCCGTTCATCAGAGCCGAGATCCCCATCACCGCCTGCAGCGGCGCGACCGACAGACCGTGACCAAAGGCAATCGTGACGGTGTTCAGTTCGCCCCAGCGCTTGGGCACCAGCGGCTCCGCGCTTTCGGGAATTTCAGTGCGCAGCCGATCGAGCTGCCCCATCTTTTTCAGGAAGGCCTTATGATGATCGACACCGAGCGTTAGCGCCATGCGCGCCGTGCCGATGTTCGACGAATAGGTAAAAATCTCCGGCACTGTCAGAATGCGCCGCTGGGCATGAAAATCGTTGATACTGAATCGGCCATAACGCAGCGAATGGCGCGCGTCGAACGAAGAGCCGAGTGTGATTTTGCCTGAATCCAGCGCCATCGCGACCGTCAATGCTTTGAAGGTCGAGCCCATCTCGAATACACCGGTGGTCAGACGATTGATGCGCTCCTTGTCCAGCGCTTCGCGCGGGTCGTTCGGATCATAGTCGGGCACCGACACCATCGACACGATTTCGCCGGTGTTGACATCGGTGATCAGACCGGCCGCTGCCTTCGCCTTGTACTTCGTGCGAGCAGCGATCAATTCGGTGCGCAGCGCATGTTGCACGCGAAGATCGACGGCAAGTTCGACCGGCTTCTGCTGGCGGTCATTGGCGAAGCCGAGCAAATGAAGGTCTGCAAGGCCGCGGCTGTCGAGCCATTTCTCGATGCCGGCGATGCCCTGGTTGTCGATATTCACATGGCCGATGACATGCGAAACCGAAGAGCCATTCGGATAAACGCGTTTATTCTCGGATCGAAAGCCGATTCCGGGAATACCCAGCCGATGGATCTGTCTCTGCTGTTCCTTCGTGATCTCACGTTTGAGCCAGGCGAAACCGCGCTTGGACGACAGACGTTCGCGAACTTCGTTCGCGTTGAGCTCCGGCACGGTGGCGGTCAGTAATTCCACTGCTTCATCGACATCGATGATCCGCCTCGGCTCGCCGAACAATGACGGCGTTCGCACGTCCGTTGCCAACACCTCGCCATTGCGATCCAGGATGTCCGGACGGGCCGTCGCGATGATATCGCCGCCTCCACGCCGCCCGCTCTGCCCGTCGGACGTGGATGCGAGATGGACCAGACGTCCGGCAATGATGACGTAGATGCAAACGAAACCAAGGATCGCGAGTCCAACCCGCGCGCGTCCCTTGGCTTCGCGATCGACATTGCCATAAAGCAACCGATTGACGAGGCTGAGTTTCGGCTTTGTTGAATTGGATGTGGCGGTTTCCGTCACGGTTCGCTCCGCTTTCCGGTCGAGCCCGTCGGGATATCCTTTTCTTCCTCGATACTGAGCAAGGCGCCAATTGGATCGGCCTGATCGGCAAACAGCGGCGGTTTCGGACGCTCAGGCAAATCAGCGAGCTGGTCGAACTGCCGCGCATCCGTGGTCTTCAACGGCAGATGTCGCTGCGCCAAGCCTTCGATGCGCGACGGTGAATCGAGCTTCGCCCATTCGGCGCGCAATGTTGCGATCACGTCACGCTCACGGCGGATTTCGCCGCGGACCCTGGCCAGCCGCTCCGCCTCCATCGTGGATTCGAACTTGATGTCGTAGACATAGGTCGCTGCCGCGATAAGCGCGACGATGACCGAAACATGGATGATGCGGATGATCATCGGTCCCCTCTCATGGCTTCATCGAGAGAAGGCAGGCGTGGCAACAGCTCATCGATGTCGCTCACACGGGCGGGCACATCCGCGCGTTCCGCAGCGCGAAGCTTGGCCGATCGCGCGCGCAGATTGGCGGCGACCTCTTCATCGTCAGCCGTGACGGGCTTTTTTGTCAGAAGGCTGAAGGTTGGCACAGGTCCGTGCATCTCTGGCGCATGACGCGAACCGGCCACAACGCGGCTCCGATCGGCCAGGAAAGTCTTGACGATCCGATCTTCCAGAGAATGGAACGAGACCACCACCAGCCGCCCGCCCGGCTTCAGAATCCGTTCGGCTGCCGACAACGCGATCGCGAGTTCCGACAATTCCTCGTTGATGAAGATGCGAAGGGCCTGGAACGTGCGGGTCGCCGGATGGATCGCGCCCGGTTTGGCGCGCACGACACGCTCGATGATAGCAACCAGTTCCTTTGTCGTGCGGATCGGCGCGTCGGAACGCGCGCGAACGATCGCCCGCGCAATCCCGCGTGCGAAACGCTCTTCGCCAAGAACCGCGATGATGCTGGAAAGGTCGCGTTCTGACGCCACGGCGACGAGATCGGCCGCGCTCAGGCCGTCGCCGCCCATGCGCATGTCGAGCGGCGCATCGAAGCGGAACGAGAAACCGCGTTCGGCTTCGTCGAACTGCATCGACGATACGCCGATATCAAGTACGACGCCGTCCACTGCATCGTGACCCGCGGACCGCGCCACATCGTCAAGATTGGAGAAACGATCCTCGATCAACGTCAGGCGGCCACCAGACTGCGCAACCAGCTCTTGACCGCCCGAGATTGCGGTCGGGTCACGATCGATGCCGATCACCTGGCAATTGGCGGCTGCAAGAAGCGCTCTCGTATAGCCGCCGGCGCCGAACGTCCCGTCGATATAGACGCCGCCGTTCCGTGGAGCGAGATATTGCAGCACCGGTCGAGCGAGCACGGGAATGTGCCGGGCCAGTCCGCCATCGACAGCGTTTCCGCCGTCGCGGCCCGTCATCATTCCCGTGCCCCTTGCGGGTCCGCCGCACGCTCGGCGCCCAACCGCTTGCGCAATGCCCGCATCTTTCCGGTGGCCTCGGAAAGGCGAGCGCTGAAGCGGTCCGGCGCCCAGATCTGGAATTTGTGACCAAGGCCAACGAACGCGGCCGCGTCCATGATCCCGGCATGGTCCTTCAACTGATCGCTGAGGGTCACACGACCCTCCGCATCGATTTTCAGGGCTTCGCTGGTGCCATAGAGCGCCGTCGCAAACTGCTCGCGCTCGTCGGAAAATGGCGGGAAACGCCCAATCAGGTCCTCGATCTCGGCCATCAGCGCCCGCCCCCCGGCTTCCACAGCCGGCCGATCCAGCGCCGGGTAACAGAACAGCATCTCCCCTCCCTCCTGCGTCAGGACCGCGCGAAAAGAGGCCGGAACGGAAATCCGACTCTTGGAATCGAGCCGAAGGATGAAATGGGAAAAGAACCGGTCCAAGGAGCGTTCCATTGAGCCCGCCATGCCGGGATGGGACAGTATGGGCTATCATGGGATTAAATGGGCGTCAATGGAACCTGGCTGGGACGACGCACGGCGGCGCGGCACCTGCCTATTGAGCCCGGTTATGCTTAAGGAAGGTTAAAGGGCCGCCCTCTTGTCAGGCTTTCAGAGCAACAATCGACACTGTTCCATCCTGGCGCATTGGCTGGATCACGTTCCGGCGTGTGGTCGAGATGCTGTCCCGGACTTCACCCAAACGACATGCAGTCGCGACATCGCGTCATGATTTCAATGATGCGCGGAACACGCGCTCAAGAACTGCGTTGCATTCCTATCGATACATCGCGCATCACACCCTTCGCGCGATCCAAGGTTTTTCATTTCATACCAAGGAGGCGATGCATGTTGAAAAAACTCATGATCACGACAGCGCTGAGTGGACTAATGATCGGAGCGGCAGCAGCGCAGTCAACGCCGTCAACAGACAAGATGGATACTCCGTCTGCGACGACCGCGGCACCTGCGAGTGACGCCAAGTTCATCAATTCGCAAGGTGGCGACCAGTGGCTATCATCCAGCTTCATCGGCATGGACGTGATCGGCCCAGACGATGCAAAGATCGGCGACGTTGCAGACATTCTGTTCGACAAGGACGGTAACGTGGTCGGTTATGTGGTCGGTGTCGGCGGCTTCCTCGGCATCGGTGCAAAGAATGTCGCGCTTGCGCCGTCGTCGTTCAAGGTTGTCCCCGGCACTACAGGTAGCGGCACGACCGGCTCGGCATCGAGCGCGAGTTCGGATGACGCCAAGCTGAAGTTGAACATGACCAAGGACCAGTTGCAGCAGGCAGCTGCGTTCGAATCCAAGCGCGACCAGGACGCGAAGACCAGATCACAGTCGGCTCCGGGCGCTGGCACGAGCCGTCCGGCACCAAAGTAGTCTAGCACCCCTGGGTGACGCCACCTTGGGTACTAAGCGGCCGGTTTACAACCGGTCGCTTTTTTATTGCGTTATTGCCCCACTCAAGGAAAACGCTGCGTTACAATTTTGCCTTATTGAGCGACGCAAACAGATCAATGACTAAATTCGAACCCGACACCATGCTGGTC
>JAFAFP010000260.1 GCA_023423415.1 Pseudomonadota bacterium
AGCTCAGTGGTAGAGCACTTCATTGGTAATGAAGAGGTCGACAGTTCAATCCTGTCCGGCAGCACCAGCGATTACTCTGAAAAATCAATAAGTTGCTGAGGGGCCTGTCGCTTTCGAGCTGCCCGAAGGCCGTGTTCTTGCCGCCCGTTAATCGACGAGGAACAAAGTCATACCGCTGGCGACAGAGGTTTGATAGCTTGCCGCCGACTGTTGGGTTAGGGGCGTCATGTTGAGTAGGTTTGTGCGCGGTGCTTTCGCTGCCGGATGGGGACTCATTCTACTTGCTGCAGCGGAGACCGTGGCTGCTGCCTCTAGCGGGACCGGCATCGTTGTTTCGTCACAGGGTCATATCCTGACCAATGCACACGTCATTAAAGGGTGCGTGACTGCGACAGTTCGCTCGGCGGGCACGACGACGAACCCGGCCCGCATCGTGGCGAAGAGCGAAACGGACGATCTCGCCCTCCTCCTGACGACACCCACCTCGCAACAAATCGCGCCCTTCCGCATATCGCCTCCGGTTCGGACTGGCGAGGCGGTGGTCGTTTATGGGTTCCCATTGTCGGGCCTGCTCACGTCGACGGGAAACGCCACGACGGGCAACGTCAGCGCCCTGGCAGGGCTCAGAAACAACTCCGCACACATGCAAACGTCGGCCCCGGTACAGCCCGGCAACAGCGGCGGCCCGCTCCTCGACAACAAAGGTAATGTGATCGGCGTCGTGGTTTCGAAGCTGGATGCGCTGCGGCTCGCCAAACTGACCGAAGACATCCCGCAGAACATCAACTTCGCGATCAAGGCATCGGTCGCAGCCAACTTCCTGGACGCGCAAGGCGTCTCTTACGTCGGCGCCGATGCCTCGGAAGAATTGCCCGTCCCGGATATCGTCGAACGTGCAAAAGCCTTCACGGTGGAGGTGCAGTGCGAGGCGATCGATGTTGCTACAGCGCCCAACACAATGAGCCCAAAGGCTGCAAAGCCTACTCCGCCGAACAAGCAGAGCATCTACGAGCGCGGCCGCTTATTCGCTCACGTGCTTCATCAGTTCCTTGCCGAAGACAACGCTAAATATCTGAACATGATGGAGTACCTGTACAGCGACAAGGTGCGCTACTTCGGCGACGATCTATCGAAGGAGGAAGTGATTGTTCGCCTTGATCGCTTTGTGAAGCGTTGGCCTTGGCGGAATTACAAGGCCCAAGGCCCAATCACCACCATCTGCGATGAAGCCGCGATGCAATGCACCATCAAGGGCCGCTTGAAGTTTGATGCCAGAAGCGCAGCCAGAAAACAGCGTTCATACGGCACCGCCGAGTTTAGCTACTTACTGCAATACCTACCCAACCGAACCGCTCCGGTCATCATTGCAGAAGACGGCAGGGTCATTGACCGTCAGATGGTCGCCCTCCCTCAATGAGGCACCCCTGGCCTGGACAGGAATGTGCCGCGCTGAGATCAACGGCCCAGACCGGAGAAACGATTTCTTCCAACGGGGCTCGAGGTCGACTTCACCGCCCCGCTTGAGGGATTGACCACTCAATCGGCGATCACGTGCGCGGGCGGCGGAAGGTTCGAACAATCCGCAAGCGGCGGCCCATCCATCCGAAGAGAAGCTTCCGCGCGAAGTTGATCGCACAGAAGCGCGGCCTCGAGACGATCTGGGCTGGAGCTTTGCCGGAAAGACCACGGCGCTCGAATCTCGTCCGAGCGCCTGGTAGCCTTAAGGATCAGAAGCCCTTGCGACGGGCCTTCTTCGCCGCCTTGCGTGCGGCATAGCGGGCATCGCGCGCCGCCTTCTGCTCGGCCAGCAGGGCCATCATCACCTCAGCCTCTTCGGCCTCGACGCGTTTGGCCTCAGCTTCCGCTGCGAGACGGGCCTTTTCTTCCTCTGCAGCCTTGCGGGCCGCTTCTTCCGCCAGCCGCTTCTCTTCGATCTTGCGCAGCCTGTCCTTTTCCGCCTCGCGGGCAACGCGGGCCTCGTGGATCGCCTTGCGTTCGGCCTGCCGGGCAGCCAGCCCTGGATCTTCCGCCTTCTCTCGGAACTTCTGCAACATTGCCTGCTTGGCAGCCATCGCATTCTTCTGACGGTCGTGCAGGCTCGGATCTTGGTAGCTCATTGAATCTCCGTTGATTGAAGGCGGCTATATATGGCGTCTGCCACCCGGTCTCAACATTTGGCTGACGAAATGGCCGCAAATCGTGCGGATACGCCCCCATACGATGGGATAATCCCGGCACATCCGCTAAACAGGCGCCCGATCTCCCCGTCACAGAGCGAACTCCGGCCATGCACCCTGTTTCGATCCGCCCCGAAATCATTGAACGCGTGATCGCCCGGCGCGGCCGCGCGCACTGGTTCGACCGGCTGGATCCGGCCCGCACGGCCTTGCTGGTGATCGATATGCAGACCGCGTTCTGCCAGCCGGGCGCCCCGGCCGAAGTTCCGTCCTCGCGCGAGATCGTGCCGGCGATCAACGAACTCAGCGGCGAATTGCGCAAGCTCGGCTGCCCGGTGATCTGGGTGGTGCACGCCAACACCCACAAGGACGGCCGCAGCGACTGGGCGCTGTTTTTCAACAATGTCGTCGGCGATGACGTGCGGCTGCGGACGATGGATGCGCTGGCGCCCGGCAAGCAAACCGTGTGGAGCGAGCTAACGGTTTCAGACCGCGATCACACCGTCATCAAGAACCGCTACAGCGCACTGATTGCAGGTTCCTCGCAGCTTGAACGGCTGCTGCGCAGCCTCGACATCGATACCGTTTTGATTGCCGGCACCAAAACCAACGTGTGCTGCGAATCCACCGCACGCGACGCGATGATGCTCGATTTCAAGGTGGTGATGCTGTCGGATTGCTGCGCGGCATTGTCCGATGACGAGCACCGTTCGGCGCTGGAGAACATCTTCCAGCAATTCGGCGATGTCGCAACGTCGGCGGAAGCTCTGCGCAAACTGCGGACGCCGGGCAATACCTAGCGGCGCGACATCGTAGCCATACTCGTCCGCACACGAAACCGGATAGGTTCGCGCCCTCCGCACGGCACCAGCCGCACGCTCCACCGGCCATCGACACGGACACAGCATGGATCTGGCACAACTCACCGAACTGATCCGGCAGCATGGCGAAACCGTCTATGCCTTCATGTTTGCCTATGCGGCCTCACATGCGCTGCTGGTGTCGCTGTTTGCGGGCTATGCGGCGCAGCTCGGCCTGCTCGATCTGACCAAGACCATCGCCTACTGCTGGGTGGGCAGCTTCGTCGGCGATGCGTTCCGTTTCTGGCTGGCGCGTCGCTATGGCGAGGGGGTGCTGGCCAGGTTTCCGCGGCTGGCGCTCCATACCGGGACAGTGAAACGGATGGTGGACCGGCATGCGCTCTGGCTGCCGCTGGTGCACCGCTATCCCTATGGCATTCGCGGCTTCGCCGCGTTTGCCTACGGGCTATCGAATATGTCCTGGGGTTTGTTCCTGGTGCTGAACTTCGTCGGCGCCGGCATCTGGGCAGTAACGACGGTCGCCGCCGGCTACGCGTTCGGCCAGGTCTCCGACAAGGTGCTTGGCGAAACGGTTTCGGGTCTCAGCGTTGCCTCGCTGGTCCTGTTCCTGGCCATTTCCTGGATACTGAGCCGCAAGCTCGAACAAGCGATGCAGGTCGAAGCCAACGGCAAACAATAGACCCAGACCAGGACGAATTCGGCGCGCTGTGGCGTGCGCAGCGCGCCCGCCAGGAAATCTGGGTA